>JAAUQD010000059.1 GCA_012032815.1 Flammeovirgaceae bacterium | reverse complement strand
AATAGTGGCCGTAAATAAAGCGTGGTACGCCTTGATAAGTTGACGTTAAAAAAATATTGAGAGTAATTTTGTTTTAATCATAGATATTGTGTGTGTATGCGTTGTTATTGTTTGCTAGCACATGATAACCCTGTCCCGTCAGGGGTCATGTGCGAATTTTCAATCGCAGTCACTTAGCTATAGCTAAGATAAAATGAAAAGAATTCAATAGAAAACTGCGATACAATAATAACGCATTACACAATGTTGTGTTGAGTTGGCGATTTATTAAAAAACAGACTGGTTAAGTCCTTGCAACGTAGTTGGCTCGGTTTTACAAAAGTCAGGAGTCGGGTTAATAAAAGGTTAATCCCGATGGCTTTTAGGCTTGCTAAATGCTGTGGGATAACAGTCCAGGTAGGAATAAGAGGAAGCACATTCTAAAAATATTTTCTACGAAAACAAACCGTTTTCAACAGTTAGCTGATGGGGTACTTGAAAATGTAAATTTTAGCGGCTAACTTTTGCCAAGTCTTTCTTGACGGGCTCAACACGTCAACAAGCGCGAGCTTGCACGGTCTCACCTAAAAGACTTGACGAAAAATCCAAGTATTTTATCTGCTAACGGTTTGTTTTCGTAGCATCAGAAGTGCTCGATCAAATCACCTGGAGAATTAACCGACTTTGTATAAAAAACCGAGCCAATTCAATACAACAATTCGCTATGCGTATTGCGTTTATATTTCTTTTATCGGGGCTCATATAATGCATCCAATGGACTTTGAATGTTGCGCGTAAACCTGGTTGAAATATGCGTGTACATCTCGGTCGTTTTAGATGAATTGTGCCCTAATAAAGATTGAATATACCGTAAGTCTACATTGTTTTCAAGCAAATGTGTTGCGAAACTATGTCGTAAGGTATGGGGTGTTATCCGCTTCCTGATGCCAGCTTTTCGCGTAGCAGCGTTTAATATGTTTTTCAAGCTTGATGCACTGTATGGTGTTTGTTCCGGACCTTCAAATACCCAGTTTGTTGGCTTAAATGCTATGTAGTATTCCCGCAGTATCAACAAAGCCATTTTTGAAAGTACGGTATATCTGTCCTTTTTACCCTTGGCAGCCCTGACGTGTATTTGCATCCGATCTGAATGGATGTCACTTATCTTTAGATCCAAAAGTTCCTGCCGTCTTAGTCCTGATGAATAAAGAAGCGTTACAATGGCTTTGTGCTTTAGATTAGTTATGCTTTCAAGCAAATGCTGCATTTCTTCCGTACTTAACACCACCGGAAGTTTAACCTCCTTGTTGGGCCGCTCTATTTCATAAAAGCGCTGTGGCATATCCAGCACCTGCTCATAATAGAACTTGATGGCATTTATTACCTGGTTTTGATGTGAAATGGATTTACCTGATTTGACTATAGTAAGAAGATACTGACGAATATCATTTTCATTTATCGAAAGCAGGTCTTGCCCCTTAAAATAATGTATGAATGCCGTAAACAACGAAACATAGCTCTTGGCGGTATTTAAACTATATCTTTTTAATTCCAGCAAATCAATATACGCCCTGAGAGAGTTATTATTGATGTGTTGAATATTGGCTTGCCTAACAGGTTGCAGGTTAACAGGCAAAGCATCACGATGTATAGGTTTGTTTTTAAAGAAATAGCGGCAATTGATCCATGCAATGCCCCTGAATGTTTCGAATATCGCCTCAAGGCTTTTCTCATTATTAGATACGTAAACCATACTGTGCAAATCGTTCCATTGAGGGTTTTCAAGGGTTTTGATTAATGCTAGAATATTTCGGGTAGGAAAAAATTGCATACCAATACATTTCACATTTTCAATAAGCAAATGGCGTAGTGTAATGACAGGTAACTTATTCATGAGATTGAGTCTGGTGCAATCACATTAAATGAATTACCTTAGTCGGGTTATAACACGAGTATAAACGGATAAAAACGAATCAGCCAGTGAGCAGTGGAATTCGAAAATGTGCAGAATGTGGGCAGCCGATATCTGGCCGGTCTGACAAAAAATTTTGCAGTGACCAATGCCGGTTTTTGTTCAACAGTGATGTCCGTCAAAAAACAGAACAACCAATTCTTGACGTAAACAAAGCGCTTCGAAAGAACAGATCTATTCTAAAATCCCTGTGCCCGCAAGGAAAAGCAACTGTTCGTAAGGAAGTACTTACATCAATGGGCTACAATTTTGAACTCTTCACTACGATTTTCATCACGAAATCAAAAAGTGTTTATTATCTATGTTACGATTATGGGTTCACTCCTTTACGCGAAGGTAAAATTCAAAAAGCCCTTGTTATTAGCCGACAGTCCTACATGAAACACCGCGACCCCTGGTTGTATGTAAAAGATGATATTGAAAAAAAAGATTACTCAATATAAAGTCCGGAGCTTTAAAAAATTTCTTTTTTTTAAAGAAGAAAAAGATAATTATTCTACCGTAACCGATTTTGCCAGGTTACGGGGCTGATCGACATTGCAATCGCGCATCACGGCAATGTGATAGGAAAGGAGTTGCAACGGAATAACCGAAACCAACGGCATCAGTGATTCAATCGTTTTTGGTACTTCAATCACATGATCCGACATAGTGGGGATCAACGTATCGCCTTCGGTGATGATGGAAATCACTTTACCCTTGCGTGCTTTTACCTCTTGAATGTTGCTCACAATTTTTTCATACGAACTGTCTTTGGTAGCAATAAACACCACGGGCATGGCTTCATCTATCAGCGCAATAGGACCGTGCTTCATTTCGGCAGCCGGGTATCCTTCTGCATGGATGTAGGAAATTTCTTTAAGCTTTAGGGCACCCTCCAAGGCAACCGGAAAATTATACCCACGACCCAGATATAGAAAATTGTTGGTATCAATAAATTTAGCGGCTATATCCCGTATTTTATCATTGTGCTTAAGTACAATCTCAACTTTTTCAGGAATGTTCTCCATTTCAATTAAGAGCTCAAGAAATTTTTGTTGAGGAATCGTTCCTTTTTGCTGCGCAACAATAAGCGCAATCATGTTTAAGACAATCAATTGTGCTGTGAATGCTTTCGTACTGGCAACGCCAATTTCAGGACCGGCATGTGTATAAGCACCTGCATGTGTGGCTCGCGGAATAGAAGAGCCCACCACATTACAAACACCGAATATGATGGCCCCTTTTGATTTGGCCATTTCAATGGCAGCCAATGTATCGGCAGTTTCGCCAGATTGAGAAATGGCAATAATCACATCCCCCTCCCGGATCACTGGATTTCTATAGCGAAACTCAGAAGCATACTCTACCTCCACCGGGATTCGGCAGTATTCTTCAAAAAAATACTCGGCAACAAGACCCGCGTGCCATGAAGTGCCACAGGCTACAATCAGAATGCGGTCGGCATTGACCAGTGTATTTACATACTCACGAAGTCCACCCAGTATCAGGCGCCCCGAAGCTGAATCCAGCCGGCCACGCATACAATCTTTGATCGATCTGGGTTGTTCAAAAATCTCTTTCAACATGTAGTGATCAAAGCCGCCCTTCTCTATGGCTTCAAGTTCCATGTCTACCGTTTGGATGTAAGGAGTCAAGGGAAGATTTTCTGTATTCTTAATAGTAAGCTCGCCCTTGTTAATGATGGCCATCTCATAATCGTTGAGATAGATTACTTCATTGGTGTACTCAATAATTGGAGTAGCATCAGAGGCCATAAAATACTCACCTTTTCCTACACCCACTACTAAAGGGCTTCCTTTACGTGCTGCAATAAGAAGCTCAGAATTATCCAGAGACATAACCACGATGGCATAAGCACCAATAACCTTAGTTAGCGCAAGGCGAACCGCTTCATCCAATGAGCATTTTTCATTTTCATAAATATCTTCTATGAAATGAATAAAAACTTCAGTGTCTGTTTCACTTTGAAAGGTGTGGCCCTTTCGCTCAAGATCTTCTTTTAGTGAACTATAATTTTCGATAATGCCGTTGTGAATAATGGCTAACTTTTTAGTTGCCGAATAATGCGGGTGAGCATTTTCGTCATTGGGTTCGCCATGAGTAGCCCACCGGGTGTGTCCCATACCAATGTGACTATTGAGATCAAAACCATTCAGGCTTTTCTCGAGCTCGGATACTTTGCCTTTCTTTTTATACACATTGAGCCCGCCATTCATCAAAGCAATTCCTGTGCTGTCGTAACCCCGATACTCCAACCGTTTCAATCCTTTTATGATTACATCCTGGGCTTGACGGGGTCCGATATAGGCTACAATTCCGCACATATTATTGATTTTCTGTTGTAGGAACGGTGTAGTACAATTTGAGTTTTATATTGTTTTTATGGAAGATAGCACGGTTTGCGGATTTGCCAAAAGAAGGGTCAAAGGCGATCAGGCCATAATACTTGTACCGCAAATCGTTATCCTTGATTTCATATAATGTTTGCATATACTCAGTCATGTATCCACTGTAGTCCCATGAGTTTCCATTTTCCTGGCTGTTTATTTTCAGCAGGGATCGATCATCTCCAATTAATGAAAAGTAACCCTCTTCATCCACAGTTACTACATTGTTATAGTTTGCCGGAACCTCTTCAATGATTTCCGGTAACGATTGTTTGAATTTAAAATGCGTAAGCGCATGGAAGCAGCCGGTTCAAAATCTGAAGGTTCGAGTGATTCAATGGAAAGCTGTGCCGAGTTGAAAACAAGGGCCGGAACCGTATCAGCAAAACTTATGAAATTACTGAAGTCAAGCTTGGTCACAACGGGACTTCCCGACTGGACATAGCGAAGATCATTGGAGGCAGAAATTCCTCGTAAGGTACCGTCATAGGAGCCAGAATACTTGTTGAGCGATCTACCGTGAAATTGGTGTAGCCCAGTGCACCGGTTACATTGTCAACCAGGTAAATGGTAAAATCTATTCTGGATCTTCGGATTTGCCCGGTTCCGTCATCAAAGGTGTAATACATAGATACCCTTGACCATTTAGAAGATAAATTATTTTCAGGAGTAATACCTACAATTCTATCATCCGTAGTTTCCGGTAAGATGGCAAAACCGCGAAATACCTCACTGAAGAGTTGGAAGTTTGAAATTACTTCTGAACTGTCTTTGGCATATTTAAAAAGTTTTGCTCCATAGGTTCTGGAGAGTCCTATACGAAGCGTATCAATTCTTGAGCTATCCTGATTCTCCTTAAATAGCAGTGGATCGATGGCGTAAAAGCCACTGCCCAACGGTGAAGGATCGTAGGATGATGTGGAGTTGGTGTAGTAAAGATTACTGGTATAAAGCGTATCCGTTAATTCATGGATATTGAAAAAATTTATTGACGGGGTCAACGATCCGTAGGTATAGTGATCAAACGTTAACGTGATGTACAGAGAATCAAAAACTGCGTCAACAGGAATAGAGGGAGCTGTATTGTAAGGACGAAATTGTGTAAAAGCTAAAGCCCTCATCGGACCAAACTGGTCGTCAAGATAATTGCCCACCAGAATTCTTTTACTTTCAGGTACATCAGGTGTATTGTAAGCGAAAAGTGAATCGGCCAACATCACGCTGGTAGGTACATCGATCTCTACATACCGAACCTGGAATTTATTTCCTTTTATAAATCCAAGAACGCTGGTATCTTCTTCGCACGAAATCAATAAGAGGATTAAAAGGGCAATAACGCCCAGACCTCTACCCCACAAGCTCATTATATAGATTATAAAACGATTCGGTGTAGTTGTCGTCCTTCTCGATGGTTTCAATTTTATTCTCGTTCACCTTCTTCACCAGACCCTCCAGTTTTTTATTGTCTCCGGCAAATGAAACAATATCAGAAAATTGTGCTCCTAATTTGATAAAGCCTTCGTAGTCGCCAGTCTTCAGGTGGCCCAGCATATTATCTTCAATGTCCATCATCTTTACTTTATCCAACAGATCGTTTTTGAAAATGTGGGTAAAGCTGTTGTTGTAAATCGTAAAAACAGTTTTTGCACTTTTAAACAAAGGATCATTCTTGTAGGTGGTTTTTAAGTACAAGGGAATGAAACTGGTAATCCAGTCATTACAATGCACGATGTCCGGTGCCCAGCCAAGTTTGCGAACGGTTTCAATAACTCCTTTACAGAAGAAAATAGCTCGTTCGTCATTGTCTTCATAAAAACGGTTTTCCTTATCGTGAAAAACTGACTTGCGATGGAAGTAATCTTCGTTGTCAATAAAATACACCTGGAGTTTTGCATTAGGGATGGAGGCCACTTTTATAACCAGCGGCTTCTCTTCCTCTCCGACCGATATATTTATTCCGGAAAGACGCACTACTTCGTGCAGCCTGTTTTTTCTTTCATTGATTAAGCCAAAGCGGGGAACCAAAATTCTGATCTCCATTCCTTTTTCTTGCATGGCCTGAGGCATTTTGCGTACAAACTCTGAAACTTCACAGGTTTGCAAAAAAGGGTTGATTTCACTGGCTACGTATAAGATTCTAAGTTTAGACATAAGATTGAATTTTGTTCAGATTGGAAAATCGAACTGCAAAAGTACTCAAATTCCTGATCCTAATCAACTTATGAGTTGCTTTAGGAGTAATGGCTTAAGCTAAAAATGGACAAATCCAGGTAGATTTTGGAGAAAAATGCTCCCCGGTTCATGAAGCGTAAAATCAAGGTTTTATGTATACAGTTCTCGGTTTTCGTTTTAAAATGGCGTTGATTTTTCAAATCGATACCGTAATTAAAATAATTCAATTTAATTCGCCCCTTCAATTAAAATCGTGCAATACCTTAAGTCAATTCTTAATTACACGCTGGCCATTGCAATAATGATCGTATTGCTTTGGCTTTCTCTGCGCGGATTAAATTCCGGATCTGAAAGTAAGTGGGAATTAATATGGAACGCCTGGTTGCGGGCTGATAAATTCTATTTAATACTCATGGCTGTTATTATGATGTTCAGTCATTTCCTTCGGGCAGTACGATGGCAAATGCTACTTAAGCCAACGGGAAATCAGATTACACTTACCGGGAGTTTCCTCTCCGTGTTAATTGGCTACCTGGTCAATCTGGCCATACCCCGGGGTGGTGAGGTTTCAAGATGTTATAACCTGTACAAATTAGATAAAGCCCCCATTGAAATATCATTCGGCACGGTGGTCACTGAGCGAATTATCGATATAATTCTTTTGCTCATTCTTGTATTCACAACATTTATTATTGAGTGGGATAAGTTAAGTGTATTCATTGCCACCTTACCCCTTGGCGAATCTGATTTTATCATACCCAACTGGCTGTTAGTGGCAATAATAGTTCTCTTACTTGTAGGAGCAACTATTTACATCTTACGAAAGAACAAGAAAGTTCAAGTCATAATAGCCGGATTTAAAGTGGGACTTATTTCCGTTTTTAATCTTGAGAAAAAAGGAGTTTTCATTATTTATTCGGTGGTAGTATGGCTTCTGTACTTCGTAATGACCTATGTAGTTATGATGGCATTTCCTGAGACGGCAGATTTAGGAGTTAGCGCTGTGACTACAATTTTTGCAATTGGTGCCATTGCCATGGCTATTCCATTACCAGGCGGAGCGGGGTCGTATCATACCCTGGTGCCGGCTGGCCTTGTTCTTTTCTACAACTTACCAAGTGTAGATGCAATAGCATTTGTTTTTGTATTCCATGCCTGGCAAACGATAATATTGATACTGGGAGGTGTTGTATCTTTGATCATCAGCTATTTTATAATACGATGGCGGAAAACGTAAAAAAGATACAGGATATAAATGCAGCCCGACAGATGATTAATACCTGGAAGTTAGGCGGTGAGACCATTGTGTTTACCAATGGCTGTTTTGATATTTTGCATCTTGGCCATGTGGATTATTTAGAACGGGCGGCACAATTGGGAGATCGGTTGGTTGTGGGTTTAAATACCGATGAATCCGTTACACAATTAAAAGGGAGCGGCCGGCCCGTTCAGGATCAGGAAACCAGAAGCCGGATAATTGCTGCACTTTCTTCGGTTGATTTGGTTGTTCTTTTTAATGAGAAAACTCCATTAAATTTGATTACTGAACTACTGCCCGATGTGCTCGTTAAAGGAAGTGACTATTTGGCAGAAAACATTGTTGGCGCAGAAGTTGTCAAAAAGGAGGGAGGCCGTGTGGAAACGTTGGATTTTATAGAGGGACATTCCACCAGCCGCATAATCGAACGAATTAAAAAACTTAACTAATACAACTATGGGATTTGGCGCATTATTTATCGGGTTGTTTTTTATGCTGATCAGCTACATGGTGAGCTCACGGCTTAAAAACAAGTTTAAGAAGTATTCCATGATCCACCTGACGCGCGATCTGTCCGGTGCAGAAATTGCCCGGCTTATGTTAGCCGATCATGGCATTCATAATGTTCAGGTGGTCAGTGTGGAAGGTCAGCTTTCCGATCATTATAATCCGGCTAATAAAACAGTGAATCTGAGTCCGGATGTATATCATGGTAGAAATGCAGCGGCAGCAGCTGTAGCTGCGCACGAGTGTGGGCATGCTGTTCAACACGCTACGGCATACAGCATGTTGGAGTTTAGATCAGCTATGGTGCCGATGCAAAATGTGAGCGCCAAGGTGTTGAATTTTATTTTCATGGCTATGATTTTTGGTGCATTCCTTGCCCCGGGATTGATGCCATTTAATACTGCTTTGCTGATTATTATTGGATGTTATGGAGTGTTTACCCTCTTTTCGTTCATTACATTACCTGTCGAATTTGATGCCAGCCGCAGGGCATTGGCCTGGGTAAAAACGCGCAACATTGTCACCAGTCAGGAATATGATATGGCACAGGATGCATTGAAATGGGCTGCAATGACCTACGTGGTTGTTGCCATCGGTGCCTTAACTACCCTCATATACTATGTGATGATGTTTTTAGGCAATCGTGACTAAAAAAATTGCATCTGATGAGGATGCCATTAACTTTGTTAGCCTGAGATTATATCTCAGGCTTTTTTATTTTTACATATATGAACTTTGAATTCACTGAAGAACAATTGGCCGTAAAACAAGCGGCACGAGAATTTGCACAAACGGAGTTGCTGCCTGGAGTTATTGATCGCGATACCGAACAGAAATTTCCCGTTGCCCAAATAAAAAAGATGGGAGAATTGGGTTTTATGGGCATGATGGTCAATCCCAAATACAATGGTGGTGGAATGGATTCGGTATCGTATGTACTGGCTATGGAGGAAATTTCAAAAGTGGATGCCTCAGTTTCAGTATGCATGTCGGTAAACAATTCGTTGGTATGCTGGGGACTTGAACAGTTTGGAACGGAAGAACAGAAAGAGAAATATTTGAAGCCGCTGGCTGCGGGTCAAAAGATTGGTGCCTTTTGTTTAAGTGAGCCGGAAGCAGGATCCGATGCAACTCATCAGCGAACCACCGCAGAAGACAAAGGCGATTATTATCTTTTAAATGGTACTAAGAACTGGATAACGAATGGTAAAAGCGCCTCGATCTACATCGTTATTGCGCAAAGCGATTTAGAAAAGCGACACAAAGGAATTAATGCATTGATCGTAGAACGCGGGATGGAAGGATTCACTGTAGGAAAGAAAGAAGATAAAATGGGTATCCGTGGTTCAGATACTCACTCGTTGATGTTTTCGGACGTAAAGGTGCCAAAAGCAAACCGGATTGGAGAGGATGGATTTGGATTTACGTTTGCCATGACAACACTAAACGGTGGACGGATTGGTATAGCTTCACAGGCCATGGGCATTGCAGCCGGTGCTTACGAGCTCGCTCTTAAATATTCTAAAGAGCGGAAAGCATTTGGTAAGCACCTTTCAGAACACCAGGCCATACAATTTAAATTGGCCGATATGGCCACCAAGATTGATGCGGCAAGACTTTTGATATTGCAGGCCGCAACTCTTAAAGATAGAGGCAAACCGTTTGTTAAGGAAGCCGCTATGGCTAAGTTATTTGCATCCCAGATTGCCCAGGAGGTGACAACCGAGGCAGTACAAATTCATGGTGGCTATGGCTATGTAAAGGAATATCATGTGGAGCGCCTCATGCGCGATGCAAAAATTACTCAGATTTATGAGGGTACCAGCGAGATTCAGCGCATGGTCATATCGCGGGAATTGTTACGATAATACGTTATGAGAGGAATGAACAGATTTACAATCTGGTTTTCAGATTGTTTTCGTAAATCTTTTCCGCTATTGACGTAAGCAGGTCCGGACTCTTCTCAAGTGCGTTTCCAATTACAATCATATCTGCACCGGCATCAAAAGCATCCATCGCTTTTTGTGGAGTGTCTATACCTCCACCAACAATCAGCGGAGTATGAATAGCTTTTTTTACTGATAGTATCATTTTCTGACTAATTGGTTTTTCTGCTCCACTCCCGGCATCCAGGTACATAATTTTTAGTCCAAGCATTTCTCCGGCCAGTGCAGTGCAGGCAGCCAACGAAAATTTGTCATCCGGGATGGGCGTTGTATTGCTGATGTAGGCAACCGAAGTAATTCTGCCTGAGTTGATAAGCATATAACCGGTTGGGATTACTTCCAGTTGTGTATTTTTAAGAATAGGGGCCGCCATTACATGTTGGCCGATCAGCAAATCCGGATTGCGTCCCGAAATCAGTGAAAGAAATAGAATTCCATCAGCGTGCGCATCAATTTGCATGGCATTGCCGGGAAATAAAATAACCGGAATTGAAACATTTCTTTTTATTGCCTGAATAATTTCCGCCTGATTGGATGTAGTTATAAGACTCCCTCCCAGCAGGAAATAATCAACACAGTTTTCATTGGCCAGATTTATAAGATACGTTAACTGACCGACATCGCTGACTTTATCAGGATCTATTAAAACCCCAAGCATTTTCTCACCGCGTTGACTTCGATCAGTGATCGTCTCAGAATATTCTTCATTATCTTTTTGGCTTGGAGGTATTCTTCAAGTTTGACTCGGGCTATTTCTACAAGGACAGCAGCAGCCTCGGTTAAAATTTTCTCACCGATTCCGGCAAAAACGGAGGGTTCTTTTTGAGACTTCTCGTCTGATTCTACATCCTCACCATCGCCTTCGCGCAGCTTTTTCTTTTTTTTCTTACTTCTTTTAACAAGTTGGTTTACCGTTAAGTAACCAAGTGCCAGCACACCACCGATTAGTAATGCGTTTTTAATTACTCGGGATGAATCATCTGTAATGGCATCTGCTTCTTTTTGCAAAGCGCGTAAATGCCGTTCTGACGATTCAATCAATTTCTTTTTTTCCGGATCTTGCGACTCGAGTAATTCCATTACCTCGAAGATTAGATTTTATTAATTCGATTTCGAATTTTTATTTCCAGGGGTTTTCTGAAAATGAGGAGGATTAAGAATAAAACCAGATATATACCGGAGACAATTAAAAAGCCCGGATAGCTTTCCGTATAATATTGATTAAGATAAAGTGCCAAACCAAAGCTTAGGAAAAGAAGAAATGAAAGACCTAAAAACAATATCAAGGCATAAATCGATGCGCTGGATAATGTTTTAATAACATCTTCCCGAATCTCAAGCTTAATTAGTTTTACCCGGTCGTCAACGTAACCCAAAGCGTGATCAATCAATTTATCGACCTTTAAAAAACGAAAAATAAGATCCTTTATAGCTTCCATAATCGATTGGCAATATACTAAATAAAGGAAACCGTTGGAATCAACCTTAATGCGCCCGGTCAATTAATCGTAGGTAAATTCAATAACTGGAGTTATTATTCTGAATAAATTGACTGACCATGAAAGCAATCGGTAAGATCTTCATTTTGATTCTCATTTCTTCGGCATTACACGCACAAACCAAGTGGAATACCAAGAAAATAGAAGCCTTAAAAAAGGAGGCAAATGAAAAAGTTCAGCAACAGGAAAAATTGGCTCAAGTTATGGTGGACAAAGTGTTCAGCTTTGCTGAGTTGGGTTTTCAGGAATATGAAACAAGCGCCTATCTCACGGGAATATTAAAGGAGAATGGATTCAAAATAAATGAAGGGCTATCGGGCATACCTACATCCTGGTGGGCTACCTGGGGAAATGGTAAGCCGGTAATCGCATTGGGCAGTGATGTGGATTGTATTCCCAAAGCTTCACAAAAACCAGGCGTTGCCTACCATGATCCAATTGTTGCGGGAGCTCCCGGACATGGAGAAGGGCATAACTCCGGTGTGCCTTTAAATATTATAGCTGCCATTGCCGTGAAAGAGATCATGGAAAGAGAAAACCTTCCGGGAACACTGGTTCTTTGGCCAGGCATTGCCGAAGAGCAGCTTGGAGCGAAAGCATATTACACCCGCGATGGTTATTTTGATGATGTTGATATATGTCTGTTCACACACGTTAGTTCAAACATGAACGTAGCTTATGGTCAGCCCAGTGGTACGGGATTAATTTCTGTTGAGTATACTTTTGAGGGTGAATCCGCTCACTCTGCCGGGGCACCCTGGCGGGGAAGAAGTGCGGCCGATGCGGTTGAGCTGATGAGTATTGGATGGCAATATTTGAGGGAGCACATCGATCCTATTCAGCGTTCTCACCATATCATTTCAAATGGAGGAGATCAACCGAATGTCGTTCCATCACAAGCATCCATTTGGTTTTACTTCCGCCATTTTACGTATCCGCAAATCATGGAGCTCTACGAGAAAGCAAACAAGATAGCCGAAGGAGCAGCCCTAATGACCAACACTACGGTGAGTAGAAAAACAATGGGCTCCGCATGGCCAAGGCATTTCAATAAACCGGTGGCTGAAACAATGTATGAAAACATTAAAGCAGTGGGCCTTCCTGCATGGAGCCGTGAAGATCAATTACTGGCAAAGGCAATACAGAAAGAGATGAAGTCAACACGTGATACTACAGGAATGCCAACCACCGTGGAAGGTTTTGATTTGCCTCCCGATCGGCCCGTTAGTGGAGGCTCTGATGATATTGGAGATATTTCCTGGAAAGTTCCGACAGTAACATTACGCTACCCATCCAATGTACCCGGTCTTCCGGGCCATCATTGGGCAAATGCCATTGCCATGGCTACACCAATCGCGCATAAGGGAGTTGTGGCCGGAGCGAAAGTTCAGGCCATGACCATCATCGATCTTCTGCTAAAACCTGAGATTGTTACCAAGGCATGGGATTATTACAGAAATGATCAAATGAAGGGAACGAAATACATACCGATGATCACGAAGGATGATAACCCTCCGATATATCTTAATTCAGAAATTATGAAAACATTTAAACCTGAATTAGAGAAGTATTACTACGATGAAAAGAAATACGGTACGTATCTGGAACAATTGGGCATAACGTATCCTACAGTAAAGAAGTAGTTAGTTCATCAATTCGTTAATGGCCATCCAGGCCATTAGTCCCGGCCCGATAGTCAATGCATCTTCATCGATATCAAATGTGGAGGTATGGACATAAGACTTTATTCCCTTCGCTTCATTGCGCGTGCCGAGACGATAAAAGGTTGCCGGAATTTCCTTCGCATAAAAAGCAAAATCTTACTGATGCCATTGTTATGTCAATATCAACGACATTTTCTTTACCTACATAATGTTCTGCCGCTTTGCGCATCCGTTGGGTCAGGGATGGGTCATTTGTCAATGACGGATAACCACGGGAAATTTTGATTTCACATTTTCCTCCCATTCCCTCGGCAATACTTTTTGTCATCGTATTTATTTTAGCTAGGGCTTCTTCGCGCCATGACTCATTCAGTGTTCTGAAGGTACCGGCAATGTTTACTTCATCCGGAATGATGTTCGTGGCTCCCTCTCCGGATATTCTTCCAAACGTCAGAACAGATGGTTGTTTTGGATTTGCGTTTCTACTTATTATTTGCTGTAACGCAATGATTAAATGGGAGGCGATAACGATCGGATCAATGGTTAAATCGGGGACAGCTCCGTGTCCTCCTTTCCCAATTACTTTAATATAGATTTCATCGCTACTGGCCATATAAGGGCCTTCCCTGAAACCGATTTTACCAACTGGCACCAAGGGCATTACGTGTTGACCGATGATTGCATCCGGGATCGGATTTTTTAAAACCCCATCCTTTATCATTAATGATGCGCCACCCGGATTCTTTTCTTCTCCTGGCTGAAAGATAAATTTTATGCTGCCTTCAAACTGATCTTTGATTTCATTAAGTATTCGCGCGGTAGTTAATAAAGAAGATGTATGTACATCATGACCGCAAGCATGCATGACCCCCTTATTCGTTGATTTATAGGTGATGTCATTTGTCTCTTCTATAGGCAGTGCATCCATATCAGCTCTGAGGGCGATTATTTTATTTCCCGGGTTTTTACCCTGAATGGTCAAGGTCAATCCCGTTTCAGTTACTTTTTTCAGATCGGCAATTCCAAATCGCTTTAGTTGTTCGGCCACGTAGGCTGATGTATTGTATTCTTTAATGATAATTCAGGGTGCGCGTGAAGGTGACGTCTGCAGGCAATCGTATCACCTGAATAATCTCCTGATAATTTTTTTTATACGCGTTAGGACGTCATTCATGAAACAAAGGTATTGGATTCCGGCCAGCCCTGGTTACCGAATAGGAATTCTTTCAGGAATGAGAATGCTATTAGCAAAAAATTTTCTCAAAACCAGAAGGTCTTTCTGCGCTTCCAGTTTATTATAATACTTCCCAATAGTGAGCCTGAATTTGGGCTGGGTATATTGAAGATTTGACAAGTAATTGGGCAAGTCAGTACTTAATTTCTTTTTGGCATTCATGGCATCTTCTCTGTTTTGACCTGAATACACCTGGATAGTATAACCATCAATAAATCGTAATGTAACATTATACAGATCAATGCTATCGAGGACTAGATCTACTTTCTGGTTTACGTTCAGAACTGGTGGTGGTGCTATGACAGGGTTAGCGGGTGTTGAAGTAAGGAGGGTGTCTTCAACAAGTGTGAAGATTGGTCGGTAGATCGACAAGTCTTCATAATGCGATGAAGATTTATTTTGATTGAATCGCTTTTGCGAAATGCAGGAAAGCGGGATCAGCAGCAACAAAAGGAGCGACAAGTTCGAAAATGACGAACATCTTTGTTTCCCCGACATGATCGTCATCT
>JAAUQD010000010.1 GCA_012032815.1 Flammeovirgaceae bacterium | reverse complement strand
TTGAAAGAATACGAACCTCACGTTTACGGACTAAGAGGACTCTATGTACCGCAAACCGGTATAATTAATTACAGGCAAGTCTCAGAAAAGCTCGCTAAACTATTTCAGCAGGTAGACGGGCAGCTGGTTTTAGGTGAACAAGTTATTGATATCCTGGTATCAACCGATAGCGTTCAGGCGATCACACAAAAGTCAACGTATTCAGCAAAGTTATTAATCAATTGTGCCGGACTTTATTCAGATAAAATCGCCAGTCTTACAACAAAACAAATGAATGTAAAGATCATCCCTTTCAGAGGTGAATATTTCAAGCTCAAGAAAGAAAAGGAGCACTTGGTGAAAAATCTAATCTATCCGGTTCCCGATCCTAATTTTCCATTTTTAGGTGTCCACTTTACCCGCATGGTTGGTGGTGGTGTGGAAGCTGGCCCTAATGCGGTACTCGCATTCAGTAGAGAAGGATATAAGAAATCGGACATTAAGCTTGGTGAATTAGCAGAATCACTGGCTTGGCCAGGCTTTCAAAAAGTAGCCTGGAAATATTGGAAAACAGGCTTTGGAGAAATGTACAGATCGTTTTCAAAAAATGCGTTTACACAGGCTCTCCAAAAACTTATTCCAGAAATAAAAGAAGGTGATCTTGTACCCGGGGGAGCAGGCGTTCGCGCGCAAGCTTGCAACAGAAATGGCGGTTTGGTGGATGACTTTCTGATTTTGGAAGAACATCGTGTAATTAATGTGTGTAATGCTCCCTCTCCTGCCGCTACGTCTTCTCTTTCGATTGGAGATAACATCGCCTCCCTTGCACTAAATAGATTCTAAATCCAAGAGGTTATTTTTTTGCTGAAACTTCAATTTCCACCAAATACTCGGGGGAGATTAATCCGGACACCTCAACCATAGATGTTGCGGGCTTAATAGAACTAAAGACCTCACCATGTGCTTTTCCAACTTGCTCCCATTGTGAAATATCAGTCACATAGATCCTCGTCCGAATTACGTCACTCATCGAAAATCCAGCATCATTCAAAACCCATTCGATTTTTTTAAGAATAAATTGAGTTTGCTGATAGAGATCATCTTTACCTACCACGTTGCCCGAATCATCTACAGCAACGGTTCCTGATATCTCAATTTGATTATCCACTAAAACCGCTCTGGAGTATCCCACAATGTCTTCCCATTTTGCGCCTGTTGAAATATTCTTGCGGTTGGTCATAGTGTGATTATTTTTTCTCTAAAATACAAAACCCTACTTTTACTTTGTTGTGAAAGATAACGCTTTAAATAAAGAGGAGTATAAACGGTATAGCCGGCACCTGGTGCTCAAAGACTTTGGCGAAAAAGGGCAACTGCGCCTTAAAAATTCCAGTGTTTTGGTAGTGGGCTCAGGTGGATTAGGCTCTCCTGTATTATCCTACCTTACAGCTGCGGGTGTTGGGCGTATCGGTATCGCTGATTTTGATAGTGTCTCTATCTCTAACCTTCAGCGTCAGGTTTTGTTTTGTGACGCAGACATTGACATGAATAAAGCGGAGCGGGCTGTTCATCATCTACAACTGTTAAATCCTCTAATACAATTCCAGTCTATTGACAAGAAAATAGATTCGTCCAATGCATTAGAAATTTTAAAAGGGTTTGATGTGATCGTTGATTGCACAGACAACTTCCCAACAAGGTACTTGCTCAATGACGCTTCCATTTTATTAAACATTCCCCTAGTTTTCGGTTCAATCCACCAGTATGAAGGGCAGGTTTCAGTGTTTAACGTCCAGAAGCCAGATGGTTCGTTTAGTTCAAGTTACCGCGATCTTTTCCCACATCCTCCAGAACCGGGTTCCGTTCCGGATTGTTCTGAGGCTGGGGTCTTGGGCGTCCTTCCCGGTATTATCGGATCATTGCAAGCCAATGAAGCCATTAAACTCTTAACACAAACCGGAGAATTACTTACCGATAAGCTTCTGATTTTTGACAGCCAGTGTACCGAATTTACTACCGTTGAAATTCCAAACCGTAACAGCAGAGATTCAATTTCTGATCTTATTGATTACGAAGCCTATTGCAATTCATCAAATGCCCATCAAGCTGAGGTCTCAGTTTTAGAATTGCAAAAGTTCATCGCGTCAAAAAAGGAATTTGTTCTGATCGACATCCGGCCAACCTTTGAATTCGAAGCCGGTAACTTAGGAGGTATAAACATACCGATGGACGAAATCCCAAATTCAATTGATCTGCTTTCCAAAAAAAAGAAAACTATAATCCATTGCAAACACGGAACAAGCAGCGCAAAAATTATCAACTGGCTCAACACACATCACGGATATTCTAATCTGATCAACCTAAAGGGCGGAATTCAGGCGTGGAAAAATCAAATTGATAATTCAATAGAAGTATTGTAACCTACTTTTCCGAAAAAGCAAGCTTCCAATGATTAGCGAGCTCATGCTAATTAATGTTGCCGGAATTAAACTTGGAATATCCGTGATCCTCAAGGTGTTGAATAAGAACCAGCTTCCGAGACCAAGTATCATCGATAGAATTGCCCCGGTCCTAGAAGTCTTTTTCCAATATAGTCCAAACGTTAAAGGAGCGAACAACGTAACGAGGCTTAGTATACTTGACTCACCCACCAAATGATAAATATTCGTCCTGAAAGAAGCCATTACCGTTGCTACTGCACTGAACAGCAAAACTCCCATTCGTGTAATCCGAAGCAACTGCTTGTCAGAAAACTCTTTTCCTGATAATGGCTTAATAATATTCTCGGCCAGTATTGATGCCGGAGCCAGAATGGCTGAGCTTGTTGTACTCATAATCGCACTTAATAAGGAACCAAAAAACAGGACCTGAATAATAATATTGGTATGTTCCATTACCATCAAAGGCAATGTGAGTTGCTCGCTGACATTGAGTTGATCACCATAAATATGTTTCGCACAAAGACTTATAAACAGCGGCAACATGGCCACCGTTAAATATAAAAGAGCTGCGAAATAACAGGATCGTACTGCAATTTGTGCCGACCCGGAAGACATGGCTCGTTGGAAAACATCCTGGGATGGCAAAGATCCCAATCCCAATACCGACCAGGCTGCGATGTAAGAAATTATTTCTCTTGACTCAAAGCGGGGTAAAAATTGAAAATTCTCCTTTGGAACTTCACTGAATACAACCGCAACCCCACCTGCTTTTTCAGACATGATGTAAGCAACGACAAAAAGACCGGCTATTATGATAATACTCTGAACAAAATCAGTAATCGAAATAGCCCACATGCCTCCTACGAATGTATAGAAAGTTACCACAAATGAACTGATCACTACACCGGTCCAAAGATCTATACCCGTTACTACATTGAGTACAATCGACATAGCAACAAGCTGTGCTGCGATATACCCAACATAGGGTGGCGCCATTAATACACTAGCCACCAGCCCGACACGCTTACCATACCTGAACTCAAAGAAATCCCCCAACGTCAATAAGTTCATATTGTACAGTTTTCTGGCGAATAATAAGCCAAATAAAATCAAACATAAAGCCGCACCAAATGGGTCTTCAATGACGGCATACAATCCACCTTTCAAAAATTCTGAGGAGGCACCAAAAACGGTTTCTGAACCAAACCACGTTGCAAAAAGTGCTGAAGAAGATAGTAAAAAAGGTAAGCTCCTGCCCGCGAGTATAAAATCACCAGAAGTTTTTACACGCAACGATGCCCAATATCCAACACCGATAGTAATCAGCAGATAAAGAATTATGGATCCTAATAGCAAAGTGACATAGGAAGTTAGTTCGGTTTAAAAATAAAAAACATCCCGCACTTATTTATAGCAATTATTTTAATCCCAACTTCTCTTTGAGCCCAACTGGAAGTTTCGTGAAATATTAAAACCAAAATGAATATCTCCATTGGCAACATCGCCTGAAGTTTCTTCTATAAAGGACCGCTCAATCATACCCAGACTATTAGTAAAAAGTAATTGAAAAACATGTCCACCGGTTTCGATGTCAAGACCAATGCCCATTGAATTGTAGTTAGGCGATGCGCTATTGGGGTTTATTCGATAGAAATACTCACCGGTAATGGCCAGGCTTCGTGTAATTTTATACCGGGCTCCGATACCCAATGCGAAATCATCATTATTTTCAATAGATTGATCCACCGTGTTCCGGTGAATGTAAACCGGTGTGACCTGGGCGGACAGTTTGGATGAAAACTTCCGGGCAATCATGAACTGGGTTACATAAGCAAGCCTGTCATTAAATATAACATTGGGATCATCATCCTTATTGGGCGATGTTTTGATGTTCATACTGGTAAACCCAACTATAGTTACGGGTATATTTTTCTGTCCGCTGCTCTGTCGCGTTATTTTATACCGTAAAAATCCATCATACGTTTTATCAGTTGAACTCCTTCCAATGCCTACACCGAATCGGTCGGTGATGCCATACTCAAGACCAAGGCGAACATAAGCGTCATCAAGCCCCCACAGATTGTAGGCTCCGGTATTTATTCTTCCAAATCGGTGTGAAAAGATAAATTCGAGCGAGCCAGCCCCTTTCGTCTCAACAGACTGACCGTTAACAATTCGAGTTCCATCGAAGGTTTGATGAGCATAGATCACTTCCTCTTTACCTTCATTTTCCAACTCTTTCAATAGATCCTCCTGGGCTTGTACTTCCCAACACAGGAAGAAGCCGATGATAATAATCAACGTACTTTTCATAATGGTTTATAAATGAACTCGATGGAAACTTCAATTTCTTCAGCAATGTTCTGCCAAAGCAGTTGGGGAATTTTGATTTTATAGTCTTCCAATTTAATCGTGAATTTTGAATTCATACTGATCTTTCCTTCATTAAACTGTATAATACCGTCAATCGCCACTTCTTTTGTGATCCCATGTATGGATAATTTTCCGATAGCTTTGGCTTGTTGTTCATCAGTGATTTCAGAATTGTACCCTGTGATCTTTCCTTGAAAAGTTGAATTAGGATACTTGTCAGTCTCCATGTACTTCTCATTGAAGTGTTCCTTCATTAAATTTTTGTCAAACTCAAAATCCTTAATTGGAATTGAAAATGCCACCTCACCGGAGTCTTTAACAAAAATACTTTTGGCTTTTGTGTTTGCGGCTTTGATATCTTCCATTGTGGCTTTTGAAAAGAATGAAACTTCACTACTTTCCGTAGTGTACTTTTGAGCCAGCACAATGTTGGCAATGGTTAGTAGTATAATTGTATATAAAATTCTCATTCTAATTGGATTTTGCTCCATCATCAACCCAACAGCCTATCAGGTCAATTTGATTTTGTGTTAATGCTGGTTGACCTAACGGAGGCATTGATTTTGCCTGTGTTCTCAACTTAATGTTTGACGCATTGGTTTGAACGTTGCTAAAATTAAGCCAATTTATACTTGATCCATTATCTCCATTATGGCAACCTGAAATTGTACAACTTGTTTGTATAATATTTTGTACTTGCGAACTATACGAAGTGCCCGTATCTCCCCTGGGTACGTTCACATTCACTGTAATCGTGCATCCTGTAGCATCCATAACTTTTACTGTGTAGGATCCAAACTTAACCGCTGTGAAACTTGATGCAGATCCAAATGATCCGGATCCTAATTGAAACATGTAGGGTGTTGTTCCTCCAGAAGCTGTAATTGTAAATGATCCATTATCACTTAAACATTGATTGTCTTCAGCGATAGACGAAGTTGCTGCAAGTGTACTGTTCGCTGCCTGAATGGATTCAGAAATTTCCTTCTCACATCCATCGGTATCCTTAATCGTAATCGTGTACGTTCCTGGCCCAAGGTTTATAAAAACTCCGCTTGAAACAAATGACCCGCTATTCAATTTGAATTGATACGGTGCAGTTCCTCCACTTCCTTCCGTGGAGATCATTCCGTCAGAAGCGGTACATGAAGAAACATCCTGCTTTGAGGTTACTGCAATCGTTAAAGTCGAAGTAGAACAATCAACAGGTTTTTCGATATCGTTCGATTCACAGGCTGAGAGAAAAATCCCCCATATCAAGGTAAGTCCTATTGATAATCTCCGTGTTATCAGATTCTTCATTTACTTAATGTTTAAACATATAAATGAAGATAAGGAGAAACTACTATAAAAAGAAAATCCCCCAAAGTCCTGGACCCCGGAGGATTTCTTGTCTATAGTTGGCTTTAATCTGTAACCAAGGTATGTAAGCAAATTCAAATGCGAAATGCGTCACCGACAAATGGTGATTGGATCAGATATTATGTTCTTAATTACGGACGAATTAATTGCGAGGAATCTTGAGGGAGTGTATCCTGATTATTGTACTGTTTCTTCAACCTTTCCTTTAACTGCGATTTAGAACCCGGAAACGTAGTTTTCTTCGCAAAATCATAACTCAAAAACAAATGAAAAGAATAAAAACTGCGGTAAAATATAGAATAACCTTCTCGGTTTCATGAATTTGTAAAATGGTATAGAAAAACCATGGTTCCGTTAAACGCTGATTTTTTGCCGTCCTTTATTTCCATCTCTATATTCAAATACGCCTTTGCAATTCCACGAAGGTTAACAATTGATTTTAAAAAAACGCGTAAGCGAACACTGCTTCCAACAAGCACAGGTTGATTAAATCTTAATTCCTCAATACCATAATTAATAAGCATTTTAGTATTCCTCACTTCAGCTATTTGTTCCCAGAAATGGGGTACTAACGATAAGGTAAGAAAACCGTGGGCTATGGTAGTTCCAAATTGGCTTTCAGAAGCCGACCGCTTTGGGTCTGTATGTATCCTTGGTGATCAAGAGTAGCATCAGCAAACAGATTAATTTGGTCTTGAGTTACTTCCAGAAAATCAGAAACACCAAGTTCTTTACCGGTATACGTTTCAAATTCTTTAAAGCTGTTGATTATTAACTGAGCCATGTAGTAGTGGTTACATTCAAACTTAAGTTCAAATCCAATAAAATAAAAAGGGGCTCAAAGCCCCTTCCCATTAATCTTTCAGAAATTATTTTGTTTGCTTTACCACAGCTTCAAATGCTTGTGGATGATTCATCGCTAAATCAGCTAAAACTTTACGGTTCAAGTCAATATTTGATTTCTTGAGTTTACCCATTAATTCTGAGTAGGACATTCCATGAAGCCTGGCGCCTGCATTAATCCGCTGAATCCACAAGGCACGGAAATCTCTTTTTCTGGCTTTGCGATCGCGATACGCATACACCATTCCTTTTTCAACAGCATTCTTGGCAACTGTCCAAACATTTTTTCTTCTGCCAAAATATCCTTTGGCCTTTTTTAGTATCCGCTTCCTTTTGGCGCGAGACGCTACATTGTTTACCGAACGTGGCATAAAATATTAATTTTTGGTTGTTGGCGCTCTTTCGAGACTTTAGCCAAAAACCGGGTTAAACATAGGTGACTGCGTTTCAGTCACACCTTACTACACGGCATAGGGAAGCATTGGGCGAATATTATTCTCATCAACTTTCTTAACTACAGTTGAGTTGCCCAGTCTTCTCTTTTGCTTAGTTCCTTTTTTTGTCAGGATGTGTCTTAAATACGCTTTTTTGCGTTTGATCTTACCTGTACCAGTAACTTTAAAACGCTTCTTAGCCCCTGACTTCGTTTTTATCTTTGGCATATACTTTATTTCTTTTCTACTTTTTTACTTTTCGGAGCATTTGGCTTGGGGGCAATCATCATATACATTCTCTTACCCTCAAGCTTTGGAAACAACTCCACTTTTCCATAATCTTCGAGAGCTTGTGCAAATTTTAATAGCAAAATCTCTCCTCTTTCTTTATAAACAATCGAACGACCTACAAAGTGAACATACGCTTTCACTTTAGAACCTTCCTGCAAAAACTGGTGGCATGCTTTAACTTAAAGTTAAAATCATGTTCTTCAGTATTGGGGCCAAATCGCATCTCTTTAACCACCGTTTTCTGAGCATTCGATTTTATTTCCTTTTGTTTCTTCTTCTGTTCGTATTTAAACTTAGAGTAATCTATAACCTTGCAAACCGGTGGATCTGCATTGGGAGATATCTCCACAAGATCTAATCCCTGCGCTTCAGCCAATTTAATGGCTTCAGCCACCGGATAAACATCTACTTTGATATTTTCACCCACAACGCGAACTCGCGGTGCAGTTATTCTTTCATTAACTCGATACGGTTCTTCTACAACTCTCGGACGGAAACCTCTTTGATAGGGCCGTCTGTTACCGGAATAAATTGCCACTTACAGGGGTTAGTTTACTAAATAAGTCTGCCTTTTTGACAAACAGGGTGCAAATATCGCCATATTTTCAAATTATCAAAAACTTAAAATTTGATTAATTAAAGGAATTGTGGTCTATGGCAGGTTCGGGACAGCTGTTTCTTTAAGGAACTCATCCCTAAACTCGTCAAGCGTGACAGATCCCTGGTCTCCTTTTCCATGCCTGCGGACCGCCACGTTTCCTTCAGTAGCCTCCTTCTCCCCCACGATGAGCATAAAAGGCACTTTTTTTACTTCTGCATCTCTGATCTTACGGCCAATCTTCTCATCACGGTCGTCCACAAACCCCCTTATGTCATGCTCCTTTAAGTCGTCCAGAACGCTCACAGCATATTCATTAAACTTTTCAGAAATGGGAAGCACAGCAATCTGATCTGGGGACAACCAAAGAGGGAAATTGCCGGCACAGTGTTCAATGAGTACCGCTACAAAACGCTCCATGGAACCAAAAGGTGCTCTGTGGATCATCACGGGCCGGTGTTTTTGATTATCTGACCCTACATACTCCAATTCGAAACGCTCCGGAAGCTGATAGTCGACTTGGATTGTACCTAACTGCCAACTGCGGCCAAGCGCGTCTTTGACCATGAAGTCAAGCTTGGGACCATAAAAAGCGGCCTCACCCTTTACCACAACCGTTTTCAAGCCACGTTCATCGGCAGCCTCCTGTATTTCCTTTTCGGCCCGATCCCATAGATGATCTGCACCCATGTACTTCTCTTTATTTTCCCGATCGCGCAATGACACCTGAGCGGTGTAATTTTCAAATCCTAAAGAATTGAAAACGTGCAATACCAGATCAATGACTTTTATAAATTCATCTTTAACCTGATCGGGTCTGCAAAAAATATGGGCATCATCCTGTGTGAAGCCCCGGACACGGGTAAGCCCATGTAACTCACCGCTCTGTTCGTAACGGTATACTGTTCCAAACTCCGCTAGCCGTATAGGTAAATCGCGATAGGATCTCGGTTTCACATTGTAAATCTCACAATGATGCGGGCAGTTCATCGGTTTAAGCAAAACTCCTCGCTTTCATCCGGAGTATGAATAGGCTGAAATGAATCTTTGCCATATTTTTCATAGTGGCCGGATGTTACGTACAATGATTTACTTCCAATATGCGGAGTAACCACCGGATCATATCCTGCTTTTATTTGTGCTTTACGCATGAATTGCTCCAGTCGCTCCCTAAGAATCGTACCTTTCGGCAACCACAAAGGCAGCCCCATCCCTACTTTCTCAGAAAATGCAAACAACTCCAGTTCCTTTCCCAGTTTTCTGTGATCTCGCTTTTTTGCTTCTTCAAGCATCATGAGATGCTCTTCCAATTCTTTTTGTTTTGGGAAAGTAATGCCGTAAATGCGTGTGAGCATTTTATTGTTCTCATTACCTCGCCAGTATGCGCCAGCAACATTTAATAATTTGACAGCTTTTATCGATCCGGTACCTGGAATATGAGGACCCCGGCAGAGGTCAACAAAATTTCCTTGTTGATAAAATGTAATGGTTCCATCTTCCAGGTCTTTGAGAAGCTCCAGCTTATATTCATCACCTTTCTTTTCAAAATAATCGACAGCCTCCTTCTTAGAAACTTCCTTTCTGGTAAACGAATTATTTTGTCGGGCCAGTTCAATCATTTTCTTTTCTACGGCAAGCAAATCATCTTCTCCAAAATCTTTATCTCCAAGATCTACATCATAATAGAATCCATTTTCGATGGGAGGCCCGATTCCAAATTTCACGCCCGGGTAAAGTGATTCCAGTGCTTCGGCCATTACATGTGCAGACGAATGCCAGAATGCATACTTCCCGCCTTTATCATTCCACGTAAATATTCGAATGGAAGCATCCGTAGATATAGCTCTGCTCAAATCCCATATCTCGCCATTTACTTCAATGGACATTGCATTTCTTGCCAATCCCTCACTTATACTTTTTGCAATCTCAAATCCGGTTATACCCTTTGGGTATTCACGTTGTGTACCATCTGGTAACGTTACCTTAATATTCATCTCTCATTTTTACAAGGTGCAAATATGCTGATTTCTATCGTGGATAGCTTGCTTTGATGTTCAAAAATACGGATAGAAAAAACTCAGAGTTGGAAGAAAACAGAGAAAAGAATTCCAAACTTTCTCACGTCAGGATTGTCCAGGTAAGATACCCTGTGAATGAAGTCAACACGCAAAAACCTGAAAATATTCTCAACTCCGTACCCTAATTCAACATAGGGTTTATCTGTAAAATACCCATAGCCTAGTGTTGGTTCCCCATCAGGATTGACAGGAGCATTGATATCGATATTGGATTGACGCAATCCGCCATAAATCAGATTGGCCGTGCCTAACAATCTCCAATTCAATTTTTTCAAGAGTGGAATTCTGTTTAACAACAGACCTTCAAAATAATGGCGATATCTGAATGATACGTAGCGATCACTGACAAACTCACCATAGTTCATTAAGTTAAAAGTTTGTGAGGCTAAAATGGGAGTCTGATTTCCCAGATGCAACGCTAAGAGTGGATAAGGCAGGGTATCAAAAACATATTCACCGGAAAGATCAGCATAGGCAACACCAAGCGGACCAAATCGTATTCGTTTCGAAATGCCAGCCCGTATTTTGTCATAATCAAAATCGCTTCCAAAAACATCACTGAATCCGTGTGTATATCGAAATGTGATAATAGGCCATTTAACAGTTCCCAGGCTTAACCTGTCATTGTCATTTTGAAGAAATGATTCATCACGGGCATATCTTGATTCGATCATTACTTCTGAAGACCTGTACGTATCCCTTATCGCTGATGTTGGATCACCGGGGTCAGAATAGTATCCATAACTAAATGTGGGATTGAAACTCCAGTTTCTGAAAACAACTTTTTGTGAATACCCCTTAAAAAATTGACGTTCAAAATTCACATACGTCTCATCAAAATAATATCCTCTTCTAATGTTTCCCCATCGGAGTGCCAGGTAAAATAGGGGATTATCCTAAGATGTTCATCTTCAATACCAATGCGAGCCAGGTCATTACGATATCGAACGGTAAGCGTTGTCCAGTTCTTTCGCGATATAATATTCCTTACATAAGCTGAATATTTAAATTTCTCATCAACAAATCCATATCCCAGTTGGCCACCCAATATCCATTTGTTACTGAATTTAATATTTGTTTTAAATCCAGATTGCAATCGAAGTCCTTCAATGTCGTTAATGGCCATTGTAAAAATGTAGGGGCCAATGTCCAGTGGTCCAGCTTTCATATAACCATTAACTGCAATTTTTATCAGGTCAACGTACGTTTTAACAATGGGTATGTTTTGCAGCGTATCAATCATCTTAATCACATTTTTTTCTGTGAGCGATAAAGGTTCATGACGAAGAGTGTCCCAATATTTTTCATCTTCATACATCCGTACGTCCTCGGCCATTTCGATCGAACGCTCATAGAATTTTGCACTGTGGGGTGCATTTACAACAAAATTTTTGTTAGACGTATAAAATTTTGCGAGCATTCCGGCTGATGTTTTTGTTAGCTCACCTACATCGACCAGAACTCTGTTCTTGACCGGAAGCCAGGGGCCTAGCGTGGTGGGCTCCAACTCCTGCTGAATTTTTATTTTCTCTATAAAGTTAAGATTGGCCGTTCGTGTTACGGTTACATCCAGCTGCTTTATGGCGTAACCATTTTTTGTAACCCATAACGTTCCATTAAATGCAAGGTCTTGTTCACTTTTAGGAAAGAAGTCGAGACGGTAACAGTAATGATTGCCAATAAAGAGGCTGTCCGTCAGATCATATTCATAATATAAGCGCCAGCCATCAGCTATAGGAGACACAAACTCCTTACTAACAATGTTTAACCAGTTTTGATAGAAATTATACTCCTGAAAGGATGAGCCAATAACCTGCGCAATGAGCGTTCCATCTTCCACACCTAGGCCATTGATCTTAGTCTTCTCAACGAATTCTTTCTTAAGAGATGGATTATCTCTGTAATAAATCTTTGAAATACTCTCTGAAATAAACAGTGGCAGGATTGGCTTTCCATCTTCTCCTGCAATGCGATCTACGCTGTCCAGCACCATGGTAATTTTTTTCATGATTTTCTTTTCGCGCAATTCGTCAGAAATATTGTCTACATCAATTTCAACTTTTGTGTAAGTGTCATACTCATAGGCTATAAGCTTCCGCTTATCATTTTCGGGTTTATTCTTAATCACTCTTCGCATCACCTCCCAGGCAGGGTTTTCACCAGCCAGCACCACTACCTCCTGAAGGTTAATTATATCTTCATCCAATTGAAAATTAACAACCTGGCTTTTTGCATTTACAATAGGTTTAGTTTTTGATTTATAACCTATATAAGTAACCCTTAGTGAATCAACCTTTGTGGAAGTTTTTAAAAGATAGTTGCCATCGAAATCTGTGGTAGTTCCGATGGTTGTTCCCGTGAAAACCAAATTTGCAAATGGAATAGGATCTCCCGAATTGGAATCCGTAACCTTACCCTGTACTGTGGTCACCTGAGCCTGTGAGAACAGGGCAAACAGCAAAAAGCCAAAACCAAGACACCCTCCAAACAACCTAACCTTCGTCACACAATTAAATTAACCGTAAAAATAGGAATTAACATGTTGTTGGATGCGCAAAAGAATAACAGAATCCAACAGCATTAAATTTTCACCGGCTCCTTTACTCCCAAATGCCTGGGTGCAGTTTTTAATACATACAAATCCAAAATAGCTTTAGTTCGCGCAAGATATTCACGGAAATACACTTGTACGTGGCGTTCTTCGGTGGGCTCTGCGGCAACTATCGCAACGGCCTGTATATTATAGTATTGACTTATAAATAAAGCACGATAGCTATGAAACGGTTGAGTGATAATAGTTATTCTTTCCTGCCCGAAAATTTCCTTACTTCTGATAACTGAGTCAAGCGTTCGTAGCCCGGCATAGTCTAACGTGATAGCAGAATCAGGGACACCTGCCCGGATCAAAGCCTTTCGCATTTCCTGAGGCTCATTGTAGTATTTCGTCCGATTGTCACCACTAACAATAAAATGCTTGACTTTGCCACTAAAAAAAAGGCCGGCCGCTGTTTTAATTCGATTTTCAAAGAATGGATTAGGGGTCCCATCCATTCTTTTATTGCTTGTTCCAAGCACAAGAGCAACATTATTTTCAGGAATTGTTTCAAAACTAGAGTATATGACTCCCTCCGTACTTTTAATTACCCATGCATTACAAAGGAAGATGCCCAATACGGTTATAACCAGAACGATACTAAAATATTTAATCAGACGACCCAACCTGGACATTCAAAAATGTTTTACAAAGTTATCTAAATAAACTGCTACTATTTGTAATGCAACAATAAACTCATCCAAAAGATTTTCAACGACTGATTATCATTTCAAATCACCTTTTGGATCGCCACTGTCTTTCCAAGGCATCTGATCGCTTAATGATGCTTTTATACCAACGAAGTCGTATATCATTCTTCTCTTCTTCAGTAAGTTGCCAGGGTATATTTGAACTTCTCAATTTCGGAAGTAGTGAGTTGAGGCAAACAGCCATGGAAGCCGATACATTCATGCTTTCGGTAAATCCATACATTGGGATGTGAACTTTTAAATCCGCATGGTTCAACGTAAACTCCGATAAACCTCTCAGTTCATTGCCCATAACCAATGCTATTTTTTGAT
Source organism: Flammeovirgaceae bacterium (assembly GCA_012032815.1). GTDB lineage: Bacteria > Bacteroidota > Bacteroidia > Cytophagales > Cyclobacteriaceae > ELB16-189. Next base: position 30,840 of record JAAUQD010000010.1, on the reverse strand, counting down.
CAATTTCAAGTTCGTGAATGGATTTACTTGAAGTGCCCGGGTCCGTAGCCACTATCTTGTATCCTTTTGATCGTAACATCTTAAAGCATTCTTCTGTATTGTTTGTCCTTGCTTGCTTATAACGGATAAGATCTACCCACTTGTTCGCTCCTTTCATTACTCTCCGGTTAACAGCATATTTACTACTGTTTTCTACAATATGTATATCTTGAATACCCATACACTCACATGTCCGGATTGCAGCGCTGGCATTTTGTGATTGATAGATATCTTCCAGAACGATGGCAATAAAACGTGTACGCTGGCCCAGAACATTTTCAAGTAACTCCCTTTTATGGTCAGAAACATACTGTCCTAAAAATTCAGTTAGCCCCGTTGTGTATTCTTCTTCGTTCATTATTGAATAAAGATAATCCGGAAGAAATTATCCTACTTTTAAAAAAAGGTAATTCCGCTCAAATAATTTCTCTCCCCGGTTCATTATTTGGGCGTATCTTTGGGGTTTAGTCAAAATTTAAACCTTAACTTTTGTAATGAACATGCAACTCAAAATAGTAACCGTACTCGCTTTCCTGCTATTATTTGCTCCTATGGCTATAGCTCAGGATGCTATAACAGATGATGATCTAAAGCGTTATGCCATATCCATGGATTCCATTGAAAACATGAAAGCTGGTTTCATTCAAAGAATAACCGAAATGGTTAACTCTAATGAAAATATCAGCGCTGCCCGCTATAATGATTTGTCCAAAATCATTTCTGACGAAGTAAAACTTGCTGAAGCAGAAGCTACTCCTGAAGAAATTGAATTTGTAAATCTGGTAGCCCAGAAAAAGGAAGAGGAAACCGCTAAAATTAACGCAACCTTCCAATCACTTGCTGTTGATTACATTGGAGCAAAGACTTACAATGCAATTAAGACAGCCTTGAAGAATGATGAAGCCGTGAAACAGCGGTATGAAGTGATTCTTAAAGAAGTCCAAACGGATTAATTAAGAAACGCAAACATTAACTAGTAAAGGCTGTCTGAATAGATGGCCTTTTTAGTGCTCCTATAGCTCCAGTTCAATCGTATCCCCAACTCCAAAGAGCTTCGCGTTACCATTATTTCCGTTTACCTTTTCTTTTTTTGCTTTTGCCTTTTGAGGTATTTTTTTGACTCTTTGCTTTTTTTGACTTGGGGCTTCTGCGAATAATTTTGTTTGGCTTTGCTTTGGTTGCGGTTCTTCTTTTTTTTTTTACTTTTTCCTTACGTGGTTCCTCCACTTCAGCTTCTATTTCTTCCTCTTCAGCAATTGCAGAAATTTTTGTGACTTTAAATGTGGACAACCGATTACCCATAGCCTTCCACCCTTTCACGTCAATGACATCTTCGAGGTTAATAACTTCCTTTTGCTTTGACTTTGATTTTCCTTTTACGACTTCTATTTCCAGCTCGGGATTGTCGGCCTGGGTTGCAAATTCAAGTCGGGAGCCAATGGCTTCAGAAATAAATCCAAATTCCTTATCAGGTGTAATGGTTTCAATCTGGAAACGCTTTACAAATGGTTGCTTGCTTTGGCCATCCCAGTAGACAGCAGACACAACTTTTTTAGGATTGAATTTTTCAACGTTTAGTGTTTTTTCTGCTTCAAAACGCGTTGTAAGATCAAAGCCTGAAATGCGGTAGGTACCACCCCGGGTAAAGGTGATTATCTTATCCTCATGGTTGAACTTCCCTAAGAATTTCCCTCTGGTATCTTTATTTAGCTTACCCGAAGCATCATCATACCACAGCTCAAGGCCGCCCAGCGTAGACCCTCCCGATTCCTTAAAATCTACCTTCCGAATCGGGTACTTGGTTAGGGTGTTTCCGCGAGCACCCCTTCCTTTCACTTCCAGTTCTGAAAAATCAAATTCAAAAATTTTCTTCCTTGCTGATGATGAAGCGGTGAGTTTGATTTCAACAACTTCTGCTTCGCCATTGGGATTAGCGCTCAGGTAATGGACCCGGCTGTTTGGATTGTTTTGACCCAAGTCGTATTCCTTATCCCGTATAATAGCAGGAATTGCAAACCGCTTAACAAATGACTTTCCGGATTTTCCATCGCTGTAAATCATGTTGAAGATCATACGGTCATCTCCTTTTTTCCAAACACCCGCATATAAAATGTCTTTCCCCATAAACACCCGTTCAGAAATTCTGGAGACAACTGCTTTACCATCTTTTCGGATGGCAATGATGTCGTCAATCTCTGAACATTCGGCAATGAACTCGTCTCGCTTTAATCCCCACCCCACAAATCCATCAGCCCTATTGACATATAACTTCTGATTATTGGCGATTACCTCCACTGCTGTTATGCTTTGGAAGCTCTTTATCTCCGTTTTCCTTTCGCGACCCTTACCATATTTGCTTAAAAGATTTTGGTAATACGCTATCGCGAATTCTACCAGGTTTTTAAGGTTATGCAACGTTTCTTTTAACTCTTTTTCAAGGTCGCGAAGCAAATCATCCGCTTTGAATGAATCGTATTTTGAAATACGCTTGATCTTGATTTCTGTCAGTCGAATGATATCCTCCTCTGTAATTTCTCTATAGAATTGCTTCTTAAATGGTTTTAATCCTTTGTCGATTGTTTTGATTACATCTTCAAAGGTTTCGCATTCTTCAATGTCCCGATAAATTCGCTTTTCAATAAATATTTTCTCCAGGGAGCTGAAAAGGATCCGCTCCTTCAGATGATCACGCTTTATTTCCAGTTCAAGCTTTAATAAATTGGTTGTGTCCTCAACATTAAACTTGAGAATCTCATTCACTTTCATGAACTGTGGCTTGCCCTCTACGATGACACAGGCATTGGGTGAAATAGATACTTCACAGTCGGTGAACGCAAAGAGAGCATCCATCGCAATTTCAGGCGACTGACCGGACTGCAGGTGTATCTGAATTTCGACATCCTGAGCCGTGTTGTCGATGATTTGCTTGATTTTGATTTTACCTTTCTCGCTCGCTTTAACTATGGAATCTATTAATGAAAGAGTTGTGGTTCCATGTGGTATCTCTTTGATAACCAACGATTTTTTGTCAACTATTTCAATTTTAGCCCGAACCTTAATTTTTCCGCCTCTATATCCCTGATCATACTCTGAGAAATCGGCATAACCCCCGGTAGGAAAATCCGGATAGATTTTAGGATTTTTACCTTTTAGGGCATCAATGGATGCCTTTATTAATTCATGAAAATTATGGGGCAGTATTTTAGTGGAAAGTCCCACGGCAATTCCCTCCACCCCCTGCTGTAAAAGCAAAGGAAACTTGACGGGCAACGAAACAGGCTCCTTCTTACGGCCATCATAAGAAAGTTGCCATTCGGTAGTGTCGGAATTAAAAGCAACCTCCAGCGCAAACTTTGAAAGACGCGCCTCAATGTACCGCGGTGCGGCCGAACTGTCTCCCGTGCGCACATCTCCCCAGTTTCCCTGTGTGTCAATGACAAGGTCTTTTTGACCAATATGAACAATAGCATCCCTAATTGCCGCATCACCGTGTGGATGATACTGCATGGAACTACCAATAACGTTGGCTACCTTATTGTATCTCCCATCGTCCATCTCATGCATAGCGTGCAAGATTCTGCGCTGAACGGGTTTTAAACCATCTTTGATGCTTGGAACCGCTCTTTCAAGAATTACATAAGAAGCATAATCCAAAAACCAATTCTTATAGAGTCCGTCCAGGTGAATTACATCATGGATAACATCTTCTTCTTGAGGAGGGAGTGATTTCCGTGCCTTCCTTTTTGAAATTTTCTTCTTACTCATCTATTTATCAGAGCGATTTAGAGTTTCTTTAAATATTTATTCAGCAACAGCTTCCTCAAGTTCACCTTTCACTTCATCCATTTCTATTCTGAGATTATCAATAATGAAATCTTGTCGATCGGGCGTGTTTTTTCCCATATAGAACTCAAGCAACCTGGCCAATTGGTTGTCCTTTTTAAGGATTACCGGCTGAAGCCGGATATCCTCGCCAATGAAATTTTTGAATTCATCAGGCGATATCTCTCCAAGACCCTTAAACCGGGTTATTTCAGGTTTGCTCCCCAACTTGTTTACTGCTGCCTGCTTTTCTTCTTCAGAATAACAGTATATCGTTTCTTTTTTATTCCGAACTCTGAACAATGGGGTTTCCAGAATAAAAACATGTCCTGCTTTGACCAAATCCGGAAAGAACTGAAGGAAAAAAGTCAACAATAACAGTCTGATATGCATGCCATCCACATCCGCATCTGTTGAAACAATTACCTGGTTATACCTGAGGCCCTCAAGGCCATCCTCAATATTCAATGCGTGCTGCAACAAATTGAACTCCTCGTTTTCATAGACAACCTTTTTTGTTAATCCAAAGCAGTTCAACGGCTTACCTCTAAGGCTAAATACAGCCTGGGTTTCCACATCCCGGCATTTTGTTATCGAGCCGCTGGCCGAATCTCCTTCTGTTATAAAAATCATGGATGCTCCCGCCTTCTCCCCCTTTTCATTAAGATGGAATCGGCAGTCGCGCAATTTCTTATTATGAAGATTCGCTTTTTTAGCCCGCTCATTGGCTAGCTTCTTTATTCCGGCTATCTCTTTGCGCTCCCGCTCCGATTGCTGAATCCTCTTCAGTAGCGCATCTGCAGCAGTCTGATTTTTGTGCAGATAGATTTCCAATTCTTTTGAAACAAACTCGCTTACAAATGAACGTACTGTTGCTCCGTTGGGAGCCATATGAATAGATCCCAGCTTAGTCTTCGTCTGTGATTCAAAAACAGGTTCCTGTACCCTTACTGCTATAGCTGCGATGATGCTGGCCCTGATATCGGACGCATCAAAATCCTTTTTATAATATTCCCTTACTGCCTTAACAACACCCTCACGAAATGCCGAAAGATGTGTTCCTCCCTGTGTGGTGTGCTGGCCGTTTACAAAGCTGTAATATTCCTCTCCATACTGGTTTCCGTGAGTAAGCGCTACCTCGATATCTTCTCCCTTAAGATGTATAATCGGGTACCGGTTCTCCTCATTTGTAGATTTCTGTTCCAACAGATCCAACAATCCGTTTTTTTGAAAAGAACTTTTTTCCATTGAAGTTGATGGTCAGACCCGCGTTAAGGAAGGCATAATTCCACATCAGATCCTCCAGGTACTCAGGTATATAATGAAAGTTTTTGAAAACGGAGCCGTCCGGCTCAAACGTTATTAAAGTTCCATTGCGATCGCTGCTTTTTCCAATTCGGGAATCATTTGAAATCTTACCCTTCTTGAATTCTGCTATTTTAGTTTGACCATCGCGATAAGCCTGAACTTTAAAATAGTCAGAAAGTGCGTTGACGGCTTTGGTACCGACACCATTAAGGCCAACCGATTTTTGAAAAGCATTGGAATCGTACTTGGCACCTGTATTAATCTTTGACACACAATCCACAACCTTACCCAAGGGGATACCCCTGCCATAATCGCGAACGGAAACACGGTGCTCATTGATCTTAATATCGATCATCTTACCATAACCCATCATGTGCTCATCAATGGAATTGTCAACTACCTCCTTTACCAGCACATAAATGCCATCATCCTTTGCCGATCCATCGCCCAGTTTACCGATGTACATCCCCGGACGCAGTCGAATATGCTCGCGCCAGTCCAGAGATTTAATACTCGACTCATTGTATTCAAATAATTCCTTCGCCATAAATGATCAATATGAAACCGTGAACCCGATAAAAAAATTAATCTGAGAGATTACCAAAGTCTAAAAAATGATTTCTCTCCACCAATAAAGTAATTTTTAGAGTGATGTCAAGAGTTTCAACCAAAACATGAACTACAATTATTTCTGAACAGATCGTATACAACTATCTGATATTCAGATGACCAATCTATTTATTTCCAACTATAGCTTTATCTGTTAACCGCCTCCACAATTGATAGGACGGCCAACTTGCAGCCCAGATTACAATAAGGATCAGGCTCCCAAAAATTAGTGGTCCTAAGCGATTGTAATCAAAGCGCTCACCACTATTGTACAGCCCAATGAACGATATGGAAACAATAAAGAAAATATTTAATGAAATGATTAATCCATGCAGCCAGGTATTAAAATCCTCTCCACTAGAGTAGAATTTTTTCATTATGAAGGAAAGTACGTTAACCATTGCGACAGCAAGTAAAACACCGTAAAATAATCCATCCCGGGCAACCACTACCCCACTGCTTACCTCTTCGAACGCTACAACCTCAGGAAGTGAAGCATAGGTATATAAGAGGTTCAGCATAACAGCACATAGTGAAATAAACCAGACTGCCTTAAATAGTTTTAAAACCATTGTACTTAAATTTGGCTGCAAATAAACCAATATTTTCAGGTGAATCTGAATCCGATCGTATTATCTATTCCTATTTTTTTTGTTTTAATTGGGATAGAACTGGTTGTTGAAAGACTTTCTCATAAAAATCTCTACCGGTTGCCCGACTCCATTGCCAACTTAAGCTGTGGCGTGACCTCGCAACTCTCAGGCTTATTTTTGAAAATCCTTGCTATAGGGGTTTATGAGATTCTGTTTCACAACTTTGCCATCTTCCAACTGGAGAAAAACTGGATGTATTGGGTGGCTTTGTTTTTCCTGGTAGACCTCGCCTATTACTGGGCTCACCGGATGAGCCATGAAATAAATCTTTTTTGGGGTGGACATGTCGTTCATCACCAAAGTGAAGAGTACAATCTATCCGTTGCCCTTCGGCAAAGCAGTTTTCAGGTTGTCTGGACTTTTGCTTTTAATCTTCCTCTCGCTCTTATTGGCTTCGAAACCCTGGACTTCGTCCTGATCTCAGCACTCAACACCTTATATCAATTTTGGATTCATACAGAAACAATAAACAAGCTTGGCTTTCTGGAGTGGTTTATGAACACACCTTCACACCACAGAGTGCATCATGGGCGAAATCCTAAGTACATTGATAAAAATCACGCGGGCACACTGATAATCTGGGACAGGATGTTTGGTACTTTTCAACCCGAAGAAGAAAGACCTACCTATGGAATTACAAAACCCATTAACAGTTGGAATGCGGTGTGGGCAAATTTTAGTCATTATGCAGAGATGGGTAAAGACCTGAAGCGCATTTCAAACTGGAAAGACAAAATCAAGTACTTGTTTATGAAACCCGGTTGGATGCCGGAAAACCTGGGAGGCTACCGAAGTGCTCCTGAAGTTTCTAAAGAGACGTATCAAAAATTTGAAACACCTGCCTCATTTAAACTCAACTATTATGTCCTTTTTCAATACATTTTATGTTTAGTTGGCACAGGTTTATTTTTATTCAATCAGTCAGAATTTAGTATGATCGAAAAGGCACTGGTTACGATCATCATTTCCTTTACCGTTGTTAATTGTGGTGTTTTATTTGAAAATAAAAAATGGGTTTACCTGGCCGAATGGTTCCGAATTATTTTGTATCCAATCCTTTTAATCGTATTGACATTACTCCAGAGCTGGCCACCAATTCTACATTTGGTTTCTATGAGCTATTTGTTCATCTCTGTTGCTTTGTACTATTTTGCCACATCACATGTCAGGCTTCAAAATAATTAGTTTTCTTTTCATCCTCTTTATCCTTAATGGATGTCAGCATCCCCTTCCTGAGCTATCAGATTTTGACGGGAAAAAATGGGAAGTCGACAAGAACGGATGTCTTGGCGATCGGAAAATTATGATTGACAATCTTTTTGATCAAAAGAAAAGCTTCTGGAACTTACAGAAAGTCAAATTATGAAGTTGTTGGGTAAGCCTGACAAGATTCAACTTTACCAGAGAAACCAAAAATTCTTCATCTATACGATGAGCAGTTCGGAATGCGGCTCTCAGCAAACTCCATTCAATGGACTTGTCGTACGATTCAGTGCCATGGGTCGCTCACAGGAAATTACGATTGAATCGCTTCTGAATCAATGATTTGACCCTGAGTTTATTTTCTTGTAAATTCACTCAGTTAAAACCTCAACCATGCAATTTCATCACAATGAACTGTTCTTGCTGTATAACCCGCAAACGAGCCCCGGTAAGCAAACAAAAGCAATGGCCTTATCGATTTGCAAGAATGTGAATGAAGTGAATGTTATTCAGGAGAAGTTATCTCCGATGTACTGGAAGGAAATTGTAAACATGCTCAAGCTAGAACCCAAAAAATTACTTGATAAATCACAACTGGACTATCAGAATAAAGTGGCTGGAAACAAGTACACTATGAATGGATGGCTTGAAGTATTGTCTCACTACCCTCATCTTATTAAAGGACCCATCGCCATATATAATGGACATGCTGTTTTCTGTCAGAAGCCAACTGACATACTAAAACTTGAAAATGTAAAATCCGATAGCAAAATTCTTCCGCACCTGAGAAAATACCAGGCCTAACTCATCAAGGCATTTGCAGGAAGCTTTGTTTGCTTGCGTTTTGCCAAATCAATGTTTCTTCTAAGCAAGTTTACCGTTGCATCCTTTATCTTATAATTAAGCGGATACAATAAGGAAGGCTTAAAGTAAAACTCAGCTCCCAATTGTTCCGGGTTAAAAAGGTTTACTTTATATGTTCCGCCTAAGGTTGAAATTTCAACTGACCTAATATTCTCCAGGGGAATGATCAGATCTTGCTTCCTGGACAGGACATATAGAAATTCATCATCAAATTCAACATGATAAAGTTTTGCGGACATCCTGATTAGGAAATACCCTCCATAAAAGTATATACCAAACTGAAGTAAGCTGAAAATGATATTCTTTAGGCCGGGTTCCTGAAGAACCATCCAAAGGAGCATTAAACAAAAAGTAACATAAATTCCAATGGCCAAAACTTTAAAGGGTTTAAGCCAACGGGTAGATAAGTTCTTGATTCGTTTCTTTTCTGGCATATCCTAAGCACTATATTTGTGTGAATATAAAATATCTAACAAAGGGAAATGAAAAATATTTCGGTTATCGGTGCCGGTACAATGGGAAATGGAATTGCACATGTTTTTGCTCAACATGGATACTCTGTTTCTTTAATTGATGTTTCTGAGGATGCATTAAAAAAAGCACAGCAGGTGATTGAAAAAAATCTGGGAAGGCAGGTTGAAAAAAAAATTATCACTGAGGAGATAAAAAAACAAGCATTGGCATACCTGTCAATTACTACTACTTTGAAGGAAGGTGTTTCCAATGCCGATCTTATCATTGAGGCAGCAACAGAAAACGAGTCTTTGAAGTTGAAAATCTTTAAAGAAATGGACGATGCGAGTAAGCCCAATGCTATCCTGGCCACAAATACCTCCTCGATATCTATTACTAAAATTGCTTCGGTAACTAAAAATCCGGAAAAAGTTATAGGTATGCATTTTATGAATCCTGTACCCGTAATGAAACTGGTAGAGGTAATTCGAGGGTATAATACAAGTGATTCAGTGACCAGTACAATCATGGATATTTCCAGGAAACTAGGTAAAACGCCTGTTGAAGTAAATGACTACCCTGGTTTTATAGCCAATCGCATTCTTATGCCGATGATAAATGAAGCGGTTTACAGCTTACATGAAAGTGTAGCCGGTGTGGAGGAAATTGATACTGTTATGAAGTTGGGAATGGCCCATCCTATGGGTCCGTTGCAATTGGCTGACTTCATTGGGTTAGATGTGTGCCTCTCTATCCTTCAGGTTTTACATCAGGGATTCGGAAATCCAAAATACGCTCCGTGTCCGCTCCTTGTGAATATGGTACTAGCAGGACACAAAGGAGTAAAAACCGGATCAGGATTTTACCAATATAAAGCGGGAAGCAAAGATCTAGTCGTTGCTGCGCGTTTCCGAAAATAGAATTCTACTTTTTCAATAAATCCCGTATTTCAATTAGCAATTTTATATCGGCTGGGGGTTCAGCGGGTGCAGCCGGCTGTTTTGGCTTGTCACTTTTCATCTTGTTAATTCCCTTTATCATTAAAAACAAGGCAAAAGCAGTGATGATAAACACAAAAGTTGCTTGGAGAAACATGCCGTAGGCAATGGATGCCTGCCCTGTCGAATAGGCCAAACCGGCAAAATTTAAACCCCCGGTCATAACTCCTATAATGGGCATAAAAATATCGCCCACCAGGGAGGTAACAATGGCATTAAACGCAGTTCCAATTACAACGCCAACGGCCAGGTCGATTACGTTACCCCGCATGGCAAAGTCTCTGAATTCTTTAAGCATAAGTTTTAGTTTTTTTTACAAAGTGTAATTTCTTTCTGTTTATTCCAACCAAAGTAAGCTTTTTGCCAAAATATTACTTTTTAGGTCACCTTAACTTCTTACCTTTTAGGAGCTTTTGGAGATGAAATTATGGAGTACGTTTTAGTGAGCAGTGCAAATGAACAGACTTCAACTATTCATGTTAAACCGTTAGAATGAGTGATTTCAAAGTACTAAATGAAAGAAATGTTGAATCGGACAAAATGAAATCGGCTCAACACAAACTTCAGGAATCTCTTTCATTGCTTACTGCAACAATTGAATCTACAGCTGATGGAATTTTAGTTGTTGATTCAACCGGTAAAGTATCTGCTTTCAATAAGAAGTTTTTAAGACTATGGCACATACCTCCCACCCTTGTCCGTGAGCAAGATGACAATAAATTAATTGCTCATGTGCTTGATCAGCTGACAGACCCCGATCTTTTCCTTGAAAAGTCAAATATCTTTATAGTAATCCAACATTATCAAGCGAAGATATCATTCACTTTAAGGATAGTCGGGTATTTCAGCGATACTCCAAACCACAACGAATTGCCGATCGTGTTGTAGGTCGTGTGTGGAGTTTTCGAGACATCACGAATCAGGTTAGGTATGAAGAAAATCTTAAAGAAAGTCAGGCACGCTTCAAACGACTTCAGGAGGCCTCTTTCGGAGGTATATGCATACATGAGGATGGTGTAATGATCGATGCGAATCAGGGATTATCGGATATTACAGGATACCCTCTTGACCAACTCATCGGAATGAATGGCCTCCAACTCATTGATCCAATTTATAGGAAGCTGGTTATGGACAACATTCAATCTGGACATGACAAACCTTATGATGTTGAGGGCATACGAAAGGATGGATCAAAAGTATTTCTTGAAGTGCAGGGTAAGAGCATTCCATACTCAGGTAAAACAGTGCGCGTAACCGAGTTTAGAGACATTACAGAAAGAAAAAAAGCTGAACAACTTTTGCTACAGGAAAAAACAAGGCTGTCTTCCATTGCACAAAATCTTACTCGAAAAAATGATCAACTGGAAGAATTTACACAGATTGTTTCTCACAATCTCCGATCTCCGGTGGGCAACATCAGTACGCTGCTTGATTTATTAAAGCAAACCAGTACACAAGAAGAAAAAGATGAGATTCTCGAATTGCTACAACAGACAAGCAAATCGTTATTAATAACAATGCAGGAATTGAACGAAGTTTAAAGATTAAACAAAACGAAAATATTGAGCGTCAACAACTGGAATTTTCTGATGTGTTTAATCGCGTATTGCAGATGTTTCATGCCAAGATTTCGGAGATCGATGCGATAGTAACCTCAAACTTTGATCAAGCCCCCACCGTTAACTACGTTAACATTTATTTAGAAAGTATTTTCTTAAATCTTTTAAGCAATGCTTTGAAATATCGCCAACATAATTTAACACCTAAAATACATTTTAAGACTCAGTCAATAAATGGCAATGTAGTGCTTAAGGTTTCAGATAATGGACTTGGTATTAACCTGAAGAAGTATGGTCATCTGATTTTTAAAATGAGAAAAACTTTTCACCGGCATCCTGATAGCCGGGGAATTGGACTTTTCATGGTTAAGAATCAAGTGGATTCGATGGGTGGCGAAATTACTTTGGAAAGTAAGGAAAATGTGGGAACAACAATTACAATAAACTTTAATAAGAAAACAGATGGATAAAAGTGCAATGTCAGTGGCTATCGTAGATGATGATCCGATATATCAATTTACCGCAAAAAAAAATATTGCAATTATCCAATAAGGCAGGCGAGATTCATCAATACCTGACCGGTGATGAAGCGCTTGATGCAATAAAGAATAATTGCGACAAGTTTGAAAAGTTACCCGATATACTATTGTTAGATCTTAATATGCCAGTGACCGATGGATGGATGTTCATTGACTCCTATAGAAAAATGAAATCAACTGTTTGCAAAGAGATAGCGATCTATTTGGTTACCTCCTCTATTGATCCCAGGGATATAGCCCAATCAAAATCGTATTCAGAAATCAAAGGGTTTATTTCAAAGCCCTTGGACATTGAGCTGGTAAAAGAAATCCTCACCGCCAATCATACCCTGACCCCGGGTCAATAGATAATCAGTATAAAATTTTGAATGGATTTCGTAATCCGCTAAAGCTGGTCAACTCAATACCGGTACTTCCAATAAACATTTTGGCCTGAATTTTAACCGGAATTTTGTTTTTATCATCAGATATCCAGCAGGTGATTGAATTCTCTCCATCAAACAGTTTATTATCCGGCATGATGGGTATTAACCGATAACAGGGAACCTTGCCAAAGGAAGTTTTAATTACTTCCCGTCCATCATACAAGATCTTAAGATTGTATGAGGTGTCTTCAAAAAAACCGGAAATGGAAAGTGTGTCACCCTGTTTATATTTCTCAAACTCAATAACCCTTAAGAATAAAAACCCGCCTACCAGGTCACGAACATTCTCCGGAGTTTTATACTCCTTGGTATCCTTATAAATACCCGACTCCTGATCCTTTACTTTGACCTCCGCAGTATTTTGCTCATGATCAAAAGTGATGAGTTCGTCTTTCTTATATCTTCCTTCGCGTATTTTACGATAGGATACATGCGTTACTAGAGCGCTCGTATCAATGTATGCACCCCACACATCATTCACTTTAGTAATCCATGACACCATACCGCTTGTTTCTCCGATTGCATCCACTTTATAGGTAGGTCGGGAATTGATCGAATGGATTTTAGGATCAATACGGGTCGTAGCTTTTCCCACTGTGAAAATGCCAAAGTTTACTCTGTAATTCAGTACCTCTCCTTTATGAAAACTTGAGTTTCTGATGGCAGGATACGAAACCTGCTTTGTCCTGTACGAGAAAGCAAGCAGCATTAGACCTGACAATGCGAGTAAAAATACCCATCTCATTTTCCAAAAATAACGCATACAGGTACTGATTCAAAGGTCGTGCCAGCTAAGCCGATACGTTATTTTCGCGCAAAGCTTCGTTGAGTGAGGTTTTCTTATCGGTACTTTCTTTACGCTGTCCTATTATCAAAGCACAAGGCACTGATAATCCCCCGCCTCAAATTTCTTCGTGTAGGAACCCGGAATAACCACTGACCTTTCGGGTACATATCCTTTATACTCTTTTGGAGATTTTCCCGTGACATCAATTATTTTAGAACTTCCAGTCAAAACAACATTAGCACCCAGCACGGCTTCCTTTCCTACCCGAACTCCCTCAACAATAATACATCGGCTTCCAATGAATGCATTGTCTTCTATAATTACCGGTGCTGCTTGAATGGGTTCAAGAACTCCCCCAATGCCCACTCCTCCGCTCAAGTGCACGTTCTTTCCAATCTGAGCACAACTTCCAACGGTTGCCCAGGTATCCACCATCGTACCCTCATCTACATAAGCACCTATATTGACATAGCTGGGCATCATGATAACTCCCTTACTCACATAAGATCCATAGCGCGCAATCGCGTGTGGAACAACCCGTACTCCCAGTTCTTTGTAATTCTTTTTTAAGGCTATTTTATCATGAAACTCAAACGGTCCAATTTCAAGAGTTTCCATTTTCTGAATTGGAAAATACAGAATCACCGCTTTTTTGATCCATTCATTTACAACCCATTTATCGCCATCCGGTGATGCAACACGAAGACTGCCTTTATCTAATTTTTCAATAGCATGTCGAATCGCGGATTGGACATCATCGGTTGATAATCTCGTTCGGTCTTCCCATGCCTCTTCAATGATTTTACGGAGTTCCATTATTCATCTATTTTTAAAATTCGTCAGCAAGAAATGAAAAAACCCACAATAGTCATTGCCTCTGTACTGAAGCCGGTCGATGACACCAGAATGTATGAAAAATTTGCTGAATCTATTTCCTCAAAGGTAACGTCAATGTAGTGCTTGTTGGAAATTCAGTAATTAATATACCCGTACACACGCATATTCGCTTTATTTCGATTCCTGTTAATAAAAGACTTAGTCTGAGTCGATTATTGGCTGGCATCCGACATATGAGGGTTTACCTAAAACTAAAACCCTCACTTCTGATTATTGGAACTCATGAACTTTTATGGCCTTCTTTACTTCTAAGATTGTTTACACGAACAAAAATTATTTATGATGTCCGTGAAAATTACTACCTGAATATCCGGCATTCATCCGCGTTTCCACTGCCGGTCAGACTTCTTATTGCCCTTTATGTTAGAGCTAAGGAGATTATTACAGCACCCTTTGTTACCCATTTTACTTTGGCCGAATTTGTTTACAGTCAACAATTGCCATTTATTAATGAACGATTCACGGTTATCGAAAATAAGTCAGCCCGAAACTCAGTAAGAAGTAACAGAAAATTGACTGAACCGGTTAAAATCATCTTCACTGGAACTATTGCAGAAAGTACGGGTATCTACGAAGCTATCGACTTCGTGATCGGACTTCAAAAGAATAATTTAAATGTCAATTTTACGATAATCGGTTTTACTGCTTTATATCGAGATCTCCTGCGAATCAAGAATAAGATCGCTGAATTTGATTTTATCCAATTGGTTGGTGGAAATCAACGTGTTCCTCATGACCAAATTATTGCTGCCATTAAAGCGGCAGACTTTGGTATCATCCATTATCCTGAATCTTCCCACACCCTCGACCGGATACCAACTAAATATTTTGAATACCTCTCCCATCAGCTTCCCTTTTTTATGGATAGCACCTCCTCATTATTTGCTGAAGCAATAGCCTACCCTGCATGTATTGGAGTCGACTTTCGTAATCCGGAGTATGCACAAACCATTACTAAAATAAAAGAAATTAAATTTTACCAAATGTTACCAAAAGCAACCACCTGGGATTCGGAAGAAGAAAAATTGCTACAACTACTCCGGCAACTAGCTGCCGTTTAAAATTCTTCGAAATAATTATTGTCTAAATATTTTTTAGACATGCCTAAATTTTATCTTTGAGCCTATGACAATGCCCAGCCTAGCCGAAGAAAACTACCTCAAAGCGATTTACCACCTTTCCGAAGGTGGAGAGAAGTCGGTCATGACAAATGAAATCGCTGAAGCCATGTCGAACAAGGCAGCCTCGGTGACAGACATGATTAAAAAACTCTCAGCAAAGAATTTAATCACGTACGAAAAATATTATGGTGTGAAGATTACCGGCAAAGGGAAAACCAGTGCCCTTCTTGTTATTCGAAAACACCGGTTGTGGGAAACGTTCCTGGTTGAGAAACTTGGCTTTCGGTGGGATCAGGTGCATGACGTTGCCGAACAACTGGAACATATTCGGTCTCCTCATCTTATAGAAAAACTGGATGAATTTTTAGGGTTCCCTGAAACGGACCCGCATGGTGATGCTATCCCCGATGCTAAGGGGAAAATTAAACTAAAACCAAAGGTCGCACTGTTTGATCAGAAGGCTGGGTACAAGGGTACCATAGCAGCTGTAAAAGATTCTGACTCCAACCTGCTCATCTACCTGAATAAAATCGGGGCAACTCCAGGAAAAAAGATTCAGGTTATCGGAAAAGAAAAATACGATCAGTCGATGGAGATATCACTCAACAATGAGCGTATTTTTTTATCGAAAGAGGTTTCACAAAATATATTAGTAAGTAGTTGATATGTCCCAGCCGAATCAACGAAAATCTTTAGGTGAAGTTCACTCCTCAGTAGATCCTTCAAAAAAGAAAGGCTGGAGAAAACTATTGGCCTTTTTAGGCCCCGCCTATTTAGTGAGTGTGGGTTATATGGATCCCGGCAACTGGGCTACCGATATAGCCGGTGGTAGCCAGTTTGGGTATACATTGATCTGGGTGCTGCTGATGTCGAACCTGATGGCACTCCTACTGCAAAGTTTAAGTGCCCGCCTCGGTATTGTACGTCAACTTGATCTTGCACAGGCATCGCGCGCAACCTATAATCCGGTTGTCAATTTCTGTTTGTGGATTCTGGCAGAAGTAGCCATAGCTGCCACTGACCTTGCCGAAGTATTGGGAATGGCCATTGGTCTGCAACTTCTTTTTGGACTTCCATTAATTTGGGGGGTATCACTGACGGTCATGGACACCCTTCTCATTTTGGTTCTGCAGAGTTACGGCATTAGAAAACTTGAGGCTTTTATTATTGCTCTTGTTGCCATCATCGGTGTGGCTTTTTGTTTTGAAATGTTCTGGGCAAAACCGGATATGGGAGAATTGGTAAAAGGATTTATTCCATCTATCCCAAATGATCAGGCTCTTTATATCGCTATCGGGATTATTGGAGCTACCGTGATGCCGCATAATCTTTATCTACATTCATCGCTTGTTCAAACCCGAAGGATTGATACCAGTGAAAAAGGATTGCTGTCAGCCATTCGATATAATTTTATTGATTCAGCTATTGCGCTAAACGCTGCTTTCTTTGTCAATTCAGCAATACTGGTGTTAGCTGCCTCTACATTTTTTAAAGCAGGGATGTATGAAGTTTCTGAAATTCAGGATGCCTACAAATTTCTTGCACCATTGGTGGGCACCAACATGGCTCCTATCCTGTTCGCAGTTGCGTTAATTGCCGCAGGTCAAAGTTCAACCATTACCGGAACACTGGCTGGCCAGATTGTGATGGAGGGTTATCTTAATATACGGATCGCTCCCTGGTTGCGAAGATTAATCACACGGATCATCGCCATTATCCCAGCATACGTAGTTATTCTTATATATGGCGAGAGCGAAACAGGAACGCTGTTAATTTTCAGCCAGGTAGTATTAAGTCTGCAACTTGGATTTGCCGTTATACCACTCATTCATTTCACAAGCGACAAAATTAAGATGGGAAAATTCGCTATTAAACTATGGGTTAAAATTTTAGCCTGGTTAATCGCGTTAATCATTATCATCCTGAACGGCCAACTCGTTATCAATGAAATTAACGGATGGCTTGCGGCAACGGATCAGCCCTGGATCATCTATGCTACCGCTATTCCGATTTGCATAGGTGCGGCATTCCTTCTGGCTTATATTACCTTTAAGCCTATGTTTGGCAAAAAAGAAGAAGAGATTAAAATTCCACATGGTACAGCTATTCAGTTGGAAGGTATCGACAAACCTGTTTATAAAAAGATTGCCATCTGTATAGATTTTAGTTCAATCGACTCCCTGGCCATTCGAAGTGCATTAGCACAAGGTGGTAGGGATGCGGAGTATAGACTCATCCATGTGGTGGAATCAGCGGGCGCGATGGTGTACGGAAGCGAAATTGCCGACCTTGAAACAGGAGAAGATAAATCCGCTCTGCAAAATTATGTTACTCAACTGAAGGAGCAGAACTATGCGGTCACCATGAAGGTTGGTCATGGAAGTCCAAAACGCAAGATCCCGGAAATCGTTAAAGATTTTGATGCCGATCTGCTGGTCATGGGAGCGCATGGTCACACATTCATCAAAGACTTAATTTTTGGAACCACCGTGGATACCGTTCGACACCGGGTGAACATTCCTGTGTTAATTGTACGCGAAAAATAAAATTCAGAATTTAATCTTGAGTGCACACGATACGATAGTTGCGTTAAGTACAGCAGAAGGTGTCAGCGGCATTGCTGTGATCCGGCTTTCAGGTACAGAGGCTATTCAAATAGCAGATCAGGTATTTTATGGCAAGAAGTTAATTGATCAGAATACGCACACTATTCATTTTGGAACCATACGTAATAATGAGAAACAGATCATTGATGAAGTCCTGGTTTCACTTTTCAAAGAACCCAAATCGTTCACGACTGAAAATATGGTGGAGATTTCGTGTCACGGTTCACCGGTGATCATTCAGGAAATCATCAAACTCCTGATTGAAAAAGGGACGCGATTGGCCGAACCCGGTGAATTTACCAAGAGAGCATTTCTTCATGGCCGGTTTGATCTGGCTCAGGCCGAGGCGGTGGCGGATTTGATCAATGCCGAAACGAATAATGCACGGCAGGTAGCAATAAACCAGATGCGTGGTGGATTTTCGAATGAGATTAACCAGCTACGCGAAGAACTTATTCATTTTGCATCCCTGATTGAACTGGAACTGGACTTTGGTGAGGAAGATGTGGAATTTGCAAAACGGGATGACCTCAAAGCACTCATTCTAAAAATCCAATCCTATTTACAAAAGCTCATTCAATCCTTTGATCAGGGAAATGTGATCAAGAACGGAGTGCCAACGGTGATTGCCGGAAAACCTAATGCTGGAAAATCCACTTTGTTGAATGTACTGCTCAACGAAGAAAAGGCCATTGTCTCGGATATTGCGGGCACCACGCGCGATTCCATTGAAGATGAAATTGTTTTGGGCGGAATCAATTTTAGATTTATTGATACAGCAGGACTTCGTGATACCAAGGATATAATTGAAGCCATGGGTGTGGAACGTACCCGAGAAAAGATGAAAAAAGCTTCGCTGATCATCTATATGGTAGATCTGACCAATACGACTGCTGACGAAATTAAAAAAGAGACAAAGGATTTGATTGAACTTGGTATTCCGTTTATAAAGGTTGGAAACAAACTGGATAAAGCTGATGCTGAATTAATCGATACGTTGAGAAAAGAAGATTTTATCTTCATTTCAGCGAAGCACAATGAACACATTGAAGAACTGAAAGAAAAGATACTTTCCATGTTTCAATGGAGCAGTGTAAAGACAGGTGATGTGCTGGTGACTAACCTCCGCCATTTCGAAAAATTATCACAAACCAAAGAATCGCTGGATAGAGTATTGATTGGTTTAAACGGAAGTGTAACCGGAGATTTACTAGCGATGGACATCAGGCAGGCGTTGCACTACCTGGGTGAAATAACTGGTACCATTACCACTGATGACCTTTTAGAAAACATCTTTTCCAAGTTTTGTATCGGGAAGTAGATCCTTATTTTGATCATCATAATTTGGTCAAGTTATAACTTTACTTTACAATTGCTATTGTCAAGTTATAGCTTTACTTTTGATCTATTAAGTCAATCTAAATTTCATGTTATGAGTAAAAAAAACTTCAACTGGAGCAGTTAAACAGTAAAATGTTAGGTTTTACCTCCCTTAGGCAGATAGCTGTTCCTCCAACAGGCTGGATTAAGGCTATCCGTACCTCTATTGGTATGTCCATGCTTCAATTGGGAAGCAAACTTTCTGTTTCCAAGCAGGCCATTCAGGATATCGAGAAACGTGAGGCTGACGGTTCAATTACCATCAAGTCTTTGAAAGAAATAGCAAGAGCAATGGATATGCAGCTCGTGTATGGCTTTGTACCCAATGATGGATCGTTGGAGGCTATGATAAAAAAATATGCTATAAAACTGGCAACCAAAATAGTGCACCGTACAGCCAACACGATGAAGCTGGAAGATCAGGCTAATTCTAAAAAGCGGATTGAGAAAGCCATTAAGGAAAGGGCAGCAAAAATTGTAAACGAAAGGCCTAAGATTTTATGGGATTAGATTTAGACTATGTAGACGGCCAAACTCCATTAGAAGATGATGAAAAAGAGGGATTGCTTATACCTACTATAGCTACCCGTGGTGAGTTAGACGAGTTTGAACAACAAAATATTGAACAAGCTATACAATGGACCTTAACGCGGAACTTCAAACAACAAGATATTTTTTCTGAAACCTTTGTGAGGGAAGTCCATAAACGCATGTATAATCAGGTTTGGAGTTGGGCAGGAGAGTTCAGAAAAACTAATAAAAATATTGGGGTAGACAATTGGCGAGTTTCTACAGAATTAAAAGCGCTATTGGATGATGCTATCTTCTGGGCAGAACATGACACCTACCTCCCCGAAGAACTAGCAATTCGTTTTAAGCACCGCCTGGTAAGCATTCATTGCTTTTCAAATGGCAACGGCAGACACAGCAGACTAATGGCCGATATAATTATTGATAAAATATTCAAGTCACCTGTTTTCAGTTGGGGTGCTGCTAACATAAGCAACGAGGAGGATAGCAGGACTGCATATCTAAAAGCCTTAAAAACTGCCGACAATGGTGATTACAGATTATTGATGACTTTTGCCCGATCATAAAGGATCTCAAGCATTTGTCATGGACCGTAGATTCGTAAGAGTCATTAAAAAAAAAGTCTTTTCAAAGTTCTGTATCGGGAAGTAACCTTACTTGGTAGTCGGGCCGCCCATTTTAGTAAAAACAATATCCACGGGCTCCCATAATTCAATCTTATTTCCATCAGGATCCATAATGTGGACGAATTTTCCGTAGTCATAGGTCTCTATTTCGTCAACAACCGTGACCCCATTGGCTTTAAGCTGCCGAACCAGGCCTTCAATATTTTGCACTCGGTAATTGATCATGAATTCTTTAGTAGAGGGATCAAAGTATTTGGTGTCCTGATCAAACGTACTCCATTGCAAATAATTGATTTCATCGGGCCGGTTAGCATTTCTGAATTCGAAAGACGATCCGTACTCACTGATGGATAAGCCAAGGTTTTTGCCGTACCATTCTTTTGTTTGATCCGGATTTTTTGATTTAAAAAAAATCCCTCCTATACCCGTAACTTTTGGTGTTGTGTCATTCATGATTTCATTTTTTTGATTTGTCGTTTCTGCATTCTTTTCACCGTTTTGACTGGTCGTAAACGTACAACCAGCAAGTACTAACAGAAATGGAATTATGATCTCGTTTTTCATTTTTCAAAGTACTGAATTTTAGTTTAATCGGATAAATTTTTTCTATAAGTGCATGCATAGTTGCTCTCAAATGAAAAAATGAAACTTTCCTTGAGGAAAACAGTTTAAAACATATCAAATCAATTAATCATGAAGAATAAAGTCATCTATTGGATTTTCACAGGACTGCTAAGTCTAATGTTGCTGATGCAATCGTACATGTTCATTTTCAATTCAGATGCGGTAGCAGAGATATTTACGCGGTTGAGCATGCCTCACTGGTTGATTATCCCACTGGGCATTGCAAAATTTTTGGCAGTTGTCGCTATTCTGACCAAGAAGTCTGCCATGCTAAAGAATCTGGCCTACTATGGGCTTGGTCTGGATTTTTTGGCGGCAATAGCAAGTCATGTGAGAGTGGGAGATGATGGATGGATGACTGCTTCCGTTGCCATTGTATTGCTGATTGGTTCCTTTATATATGATAAAAAATTGTTTAGTGTAGGCTAAACTTAAATGCCATTCACACCCACTCAATTATCAGATTTTCAAAAAATCAGAATGAACATGCTCTGATTGCTTCATAGAATGATTGCATATTAGGATTATATTAATTGGTTTGGACAGCCCTATTTATATGGGGTATATTTAACTAAACCAACCTAAATTAACTATGAAAGCTATTTGTGTACTTCTATGCGCTGAATTAAAATTGTAAAGCCCATATAAATCACACTTATATGGGTTTTTAATTACCCAATCGTAATCTCTGAAAAAATTCCTAAGACGTTTATCAAACACTGGCGAAAAGCCCGGAGGGGTAGATATCCAATTGTTCATGATGTTACTAATATTAGGTTATTTTACTATATTTGTACCATTAGTACTTATTAGTATACAATATGATCTCCAAAACAGATAAAAGTGTTGTTGAAGCATCTCGAAAATTATTCTGGAAACATGGTATAAAGCGGGTTACGGTGGAAGATATCTGCAAAGAAGCGGGTATAAGTAAAATGACTTTCTACCGAAATTTTTCGAATAAAGAGGAGGTTGCCAAAAAGATTTTAACACAGTTATTCGAAAAAGTGTTGATGGACTATCGCGCGAATATGCGTGCCGATAAACCATTTGCGCAAAAGATGGCACAAATGGTTGTTCAAAAGCACGAGGGTTCTATTGATATAAGTAAAGAGTTCATTCAAGATATCTACTCAAAGGAAATCACAGAATTAAAAGATCTCATCGAATCTTTTCAATCAAAAATGCGCAAAGAATTTATGGAGGACTTGGCTGTTGCCCAGCGTGAAGAACATATCCGTAAAGAATTGCAATTAAGTTTCATTCCTCAGATACTAGCAACATTTGAAAAGATGATGCTGGATAAAAACTTTATTGAAAATTATAACACTCCTCATGATGCTATTATGGAGGTGACCAATTTTTTCTTGTACGGGATTTCAAAAGCATCCAGCGAATAGTGAAACAAATTCAAGTGATCATATTGTTAAGTTTGGTTTCCAGTACGGAGTTACTTTCACAAGATGAAAAAGGATTTCGCTTCAATGGACAATTGTCATTGTACTCTAATTACGCACCAAAAAATGATTTGGATTTTTTGCTTGGAGGAAGATATATTCCGGAACTTCGGTATACCGTACCACTTGACACATCAACAACACTTGATTTTTTTGGTTCCGCTAATATTTTTGGAAGCACCTCATTCCATCCTTTTGACTCATCAAATAACACCGGAGACATCACTGCTTATCGGATTTGGGCACGTTTAACCGGACGCCAATATGAAGTCCGATTAGGGCTCCAAAAAATCGATTTTGGTGTAGCAACAGTGTTGCGCCCACTACAATGGTTCAACCAGGTTGACCCCCGCGATCCCTTGGGAATAACAAACGGTGTATATGGAGGCCTTGCTCGTTACTACTTTTTAAACAATGCCAATCTCTGGTTTTGGGTTTTATACGGTAATGAAAAAACAAAAGGGTTTGAACTTATTCCCACCAGCCAATCCTTTCCAGAAATTGGTGGGCGTGTTCAACTGCCGATACCAAAGGGAGAAATTGGCCTTACCTATCATTACCGTATAGGCGATTCAGAAGGAATTCCTGAAATACCTTCATATGAAAAAATTCCAGAAAACAGATTTGGGCTTGATGTTAAATGGGATGTTACCGTGGGTCTTTGGTTAGAGGCTTCACATATTACCAAATCCAAAAATCTTGGACTGCTCACTAATCAAACACTTATTAATGTGGGTACGGACTATACATTTGGTATTGGCAGTGGGCTCAACTTTGTAATTGAGCACCTGCTTGGTTCGTATGATGAAAAAGCATTTCAGTTTGAAGAGATTTCAAATACCACCGCTGTTACGTTAGCCTACCCACTAAGTTTCTTTGATAACATGAGCATGGTTTCTACTTACAGTTGGGATAGTAAGACTGGCTCTTTCTTTTTAAACTATGAACATCAATTCAAAAAGTTTGCCGGGTACGTAATGCTTTACTACAATCCCGAAACACCACAGGGGTTGATCGAAAACGATATTCAAACTTCAACAACCGGGCCTGGTATGAGACTCATGATCGTATTTAATCATTAATAAAAAAACACAGCTATGGATAAGGAAACAATCATCTCAATTCAAAATGTAACCAAGCGGTTTAAGGATGGCATTGGTGAATTTACAGCATTAAACAAAATCAATCTTGAATTCAGTAAAGGCGAGTTTGCCGGATTGGTTGGGCCAAGTGGCTCGGGAAAGACTACCCTCTTGAATATTATTGGAAGTCTCGACAGTCCAACTGAAGGCAAAGCTATCGTGATGGGCAAAGAAGTTTCATCGTTATCACATAAAGAATCAGCGTTATTACGGAATAAACATATTGGATTTATTTTCAGGTGTACAACCTACTTCCTGTTTATACAGTTTTTGAAAATGTAGAATTTGCATTACTGCTTCAAAATTATTCTGCTACAGAGCGAAAGAAAATGGTAATGGAGTCGCTGGAGTGGGTTGGGCTTGAAAACATGAAAGACAAAAAGCCAAGCAAACTTTCGGGCGGTGAAGGACAGCGTGTGGCAATAGCCCGGGCGATGGTGAAAAGACCTGCTATTTTATTAGCGGATGAACCTACGGCAAACCTTGATGCAAAGAATGCACATGTCATTGTTCAATTGATGAAGAAATTAAATCAGGAATTAAACACCACCTTCTTGTTTTCCACGCATGACGAAAAGGTTATGCAATATTTAGATCGCATCGTATCGTTGCGTGATGGTAAGGTTGAGAAGGATGAATTACACACACCAAAAATGCAAACAGCATGAAACTCGCATTTCAGCTTGCTTATAAAAATTTACTAGGTGCCGGCCTTCGGACCTGGCTCAATGCGGCTATTCTTTCGTTTGCCTTTGTGATGATCCTGTTCTTCAATGGAATTATTGATGGATGGAATGAGCAGGCAAGACGTGATGGTGTTATGTGGGAATATGGAAATGGACAATTGCTACAAGAAGAATACGATCCGTATGATCCCTTTACGTTACAGGACGGACATGGAATAATTCCATCGTCAATTACAAATGAAGTTACACCCATTCTTTTACGACAAGGTTCTATTTATCCGGAAGGAAGAATGCTTTCAGTTACTCTGAAAGGTATCGATGTCAATCAATCTATTTTGGAATTACCTACATCCACACTTAAAAACTCTGATGCAGAAATCCCTGCGCTTATTGGAAAGAGGATGGCTAATGCCGCCAAGCTTGAAGTTGGTGAGCAGGTACTACTTCGCTGGCGCGATCAACACGGTACATATGATGCACTCAACATTACGATTGTTCACATATTTGATACGGATGTGGGTACTGTAGACAATGGACAAATCTGGTTGTCCATCGAAACACTTTGGCAAATGACCGGCCTAAAAAATGAAGCAACTATTTTAATTGCGCATACCAACAAATCATACAGTGAAGATGGTTGGGTTTATAAAAGCAAGGAAGAGTTGCTGAGTGTATTGTCTGATATTATTGAGACGAAAAAAGTGAGTAGCTCAATAATGTACCTACTCTTATTATTGATTGCGTTGCTAGCCATCTTTGATACGCAGGTACTCTCCATCTTCAGGAGACAAAAGGAAATCGGAACCTACATCGCACTCGGAATGACCCGTTGGCAAGTGGTAGGACTGTTTACGGTGGAAGGAAGCATGTATAGTTTCTTTGCCATGATCGTAGGATGCGCATATGGAATTCCCCTTCTACTTTATGCTGCCTATACAGGTATTGGCATGCCCGCAGCATCACAAGATATGGGTATTACCGTGGCCGATCGTATTTATCCCGTTTATGGTTTCGCATTAATCACAGGTACTATGCTGCTGGTCATTATCTCGGCTACGATAGTAAGTTTCCTGCCCGCAAGAAAAATTGCAAAAATGAATCCGGTTTTGGCTATAAAAGGAAAAGTGCAGTAATGCTCGCTATACAACTCGCATACAAAAATTTAGTCAATGCAGGATTGCGCACCTGGCTCAATGTGGGGGTTTTGTCGTTCGTGTTTATAGTTGTTTTATTTTATAAAGGATTTATTGAAGGTTGGAATCAAGATGCAGTTCTTCAGAATATAGACTGGGAATATGCAAATGGACAAGTTCATCATCCAACGTATGAGCCAGCAGATTTTCTGTCGATTCAAGATGCTCATGGCCAATTGGTAGATGCAAAGGATCAAGGTCTTATTCCGGTACTCGTTAGGCAAGCTTCGATTTATCCCGATGGAAGACTAATGAATGTTACCGTTAAAGGGATAGAGGCGCATCAAAACGTGGTGAAGATTCCAACCCCTTCTTTCACAAGTGATAATAAACTCCAGGCCATTATCGGTAAGAGAATGGCCAAGGCAGCTCAACTGAAAATTGGTGATGACGTATTAATGAGGTGGCGTGACAAGAACGGAACTTTTGATGCGGGTAACATAACTATCGTGGACATATTCGATACGCATGTGCCTACCGTAGATCAGGGTCAGATTTGGATGCCTATTGATGTTATCTGGGAAATTACCGGATTGGAAAATGAAGCCACCTATTACTTAGTGGGCAAACAAAATAAGAATCCAAGCACAGGCAACTGGAAATTTCATTCGCAAGACGACTTACTTGAGGAGATCAGAGCATTGATTGCCATTGAATCATTTAGTGGCAGCATTATTTATGGAATCCTTCTGAGCATAGCATTACTGGCAATTTTTGATACGCAAGTCTTATCCATTTTCAGAAGACAAAAAGAAATAGGAACCTGCATTGCGCTTGGGATGACCCGGCAGCAAGTGATGGTCCTTTTTACCGTTGAGGGGGCTATGTATAGCATTTTTGCAATGATTATGGGATCAATAGTCGGTATTCCTTTTTTACTATATGTATCAGGCATTGGGATTCATATAGGTGGAATAAGCAGTGAAATGGGGTTTACCATGGGGGAAACCATTTACCCGGTTTTTAATATATATCTATTGTTCACTACCGCTTTTCTGATTGTTGGATCTGCTACGGTTGTGAGTTTCCTGCCTGCGCAAAAAATTTCTAAAATGAATCCTGTTCTTGCCATAAAAGGAAAGCAACAGTAAAATATTTAAACGAAAAGAAAATGATAAAATTCTTATTCAAGGGTATACTTCGGGACAAGAGCAGAAGTGTATTACCCATCACCATAGTTATACTTGGTGTTACCTTAACCATTGTGTTAAGTGGATACTTGCGTGGTGTAATGGGCGATATGACCGATCAGAGCGCGCGTTTTCAAACTGGGCATGTAAAAATAGTTACAAAGGCTTATGAAGAGGCCATGGATCAAATGCCGATAGACCTGGCAATCCTTGGCGTTGATTCACTTTTAGAATCTTTGCAAAAACAATATCCAAACTTACAGTGGGTTAAGCGAACAAATTTTGGTGGATTGATTGATGTGCCTGATGCAAATGGTGAAACAAAAGGACAAGGTCCTGCTGCCGGTATGGCGCTCGAACTTTTTGATCCAACTAGCAATGAAATTGAACGCATGAACATACTGAGTTCAATTGTGGTGGGTAAGATTCCATCCAAACCTGGTGAGGCGATAATCGGTCAGGAATTCGCTGATAAACTGAAAGTAAAAATCGGTGATGAAATCACCTATGTGGGTTCTACGATGAATGGCAGCATGTCGTTCAAAAGTTTTATTGTTAGTGGAACCATTCGTTTCGGCTCTTCGGCTTTGGACAAAGGAGCCATCATTATTGATATCTCGGATGCACAAGAGATGCTGGACCTTGAAGATGGTTCTACCGAAATTCTTGGATTTTTAAATGATGGTGTTTATGTCCATGAGAAAGCTGAGGCTCTAAAAAATGACTTTAATAGCAAGGCAGATACAAACGATGAATTTGCGCCAACCATGCTAACCTTAAAAGAACAAAACAATTTGGGTAGTTACCTGGATATGGTAGATGTTTATTCGGGTTTGTTTGTGGGAATATTCGTTTTTGCGATGTCTTTGGTGTTGTGGAATACAGGATTACTTGGAGGCCTCAGGCGTTATCAGGAGTTTGGCATTCGGTTAGCACTTGGCGAATCGAAAGGAAGAATTTATAGGAACATTATTATGGAGGCGGTGCTGATCGGAACGATTGGTTCGGTTATTGGGACAACAATTGGTGTCGGAATTACATTGTATTGGCAACAAACAGGAATTGATATTAGTGCCTACTTACAAAACAGTACAATGATGATGCCCTCTGTATTACGCTCAAAATTCACAGCACAGTTATTGTACATTGGTTTTATTCCTGGACTTTTTGCTATGGTAATTGGCAATATGCTTTCCGGAATTGGAATTTATAAGCGTGAAACCGCTATACTATTTAAAGAACTTGAAGTTTAAAAATTATAATTAAGATGAAATACTTATTGATTACAATACTCTCGCTATCCTTTGCATTTCAAAATTATCCTGATGCGGATGGGATATTAAAGAAAGTTGATGCCAACATGTCGTCTGATACCAATATCACTGAATCCAGCATGGTCATCCATGGTAAAAGAAACAGTCGAACGGTAGTATCAAGGAGTTATGGTGAAGGATACAAAAAGTCTTTTTCTGAATATCTGGCACCTGCTCGCGAGATGGGCACTAAAATGTTGAAGCTGGAAGATCGCTTGTGGATCTATTCCCCTTCTACGGATAGAACGATTCAATTGTCAGGCCACATGCTACGACAATCCGTAATGGGATCAGACCTATCGTATGAGGATATGATGGAAGACCGCAAACTTACAGAGATGTACAACTCGAAAGTAATTGGCGAAGAGGCTATTGATGGAAGAAAAGTTTGGGTAGTTGAACTAATCTCCAAAGTAGAAGATGCAACCTACCACAGCCGGAAAGCATGGATTGATCAGGAACGCTATGTACCCTTGAAAGAAGAGCTATTCGCTAAAAGCGGGCAGCTATTAAAACGGGTAACATTGAGTGAAGTCAAAAAAGTGGAGGGCCGTTGGTATCCAACCAAAATGAACTACAAGGATGTGTTAAAAGACGGAGAAGGAACCGATTTCATCATTGATAAAATTGAATTCAATGCCGAAATTCCGGAACATATTTTTACAAAGGCATCATTGAAGAAGTAGAATCTACTTTGCTTTCTTTTTGGCCTTTTTCTTCTTTGGTTTTGGTTCAGGAAGTTCTTTAATTGTGGTCCGCACAAGTTGACTCAGCCATCGGCTATCCTCAATCCTCTCTTCAATAAGAAAACTAGGTTTGGCACCCGGATATGGAGGTGCCTCTACAACATCAACAATAAATTTTCTTCCGGCTTCGGTAGGTTTGATGAATAATTTATTATCACAAATAAGTCCAAAGATCTTGGCGTCAGCATAAATACCGTACTCGCCAAACATTTTTCTCGCAGTAATTTCACCTGCACGGTGTATCTGGTTAACAATAAAATCGACAAATTTTTGATCGGATGCCATTGTCAAGTGAGAAACAAATCTAATTTTATTGACGGCCAATGCCAAAGTTTATTCAAACTGCCTGGCAACATTGTAACCGAACAAAAAAAAAGAATGGCGATGTTTGCTGTATGTTGTTAACGGCTAATAAATAACCGGATGGATATAATCCTCATTTGTCTTGCTGCCTTCATTACTTCCATCCTCACGTTCTTTTCTGGTTTTGGATTAGGCACCATCCTGACTCCCGTTTTTATTCTGTTCTTTCCGATTGATCTGGCTATCGCGCTCACCGGAGTCGTTCATTTTTTCAATAATATTTTCAAACTATTCCTGGTAGGTAAGCAGGCCAACCGGAAAATTGTATTTCGATTTGGACTACCGGCTATCCTGGCTGCTTTTGCAGGCGCATGGGTGTTAATTAATATTACAGATCTCGCTCCACTCTACAGTTACACAATCGGAGCAAATGCTTTTGAGATCACCCCCATCAAATTAATTATTAGCCTAATGTTGATCACCTTCTCCCTGATGGATCTCATCCCATTTTTCGACAAGATAAAATTTGGTGAGAGAGCCTTACCTCTAGGCGGAACTTTAAGTGGATTTTTTGGAGGACTATCCGGACATCAGGGTGCTTTGCGAAGTGCATTTTTAATAAAAGCCGGTTTATCCAAAGATGCCTATATCGGTACATCGGTAGTCATTGCCTGCTTTATAGATTTCACCCGACTGGGTGTCTATTCAACCCGGTTTGGTCAGTCCGGTCTTGATGAAAACCTGATCCTTGTTTTATCAGCAACTTTATCGGCTATAGCAGGTGCCTATCTTGGCAATCAATTGATAAAGAAAGTCACGCTGATCTTCGTACAGCGATTGGTAGCATTCACGCTTATCCTAATTTCACTGGCCCTTGGTATCGGACTTATATGATTCGGGATAAAATTTTGTACCCGAAGTAAACTTCTTCCGTTCTATTTTTGTCTTGTTCATAGAAATTCAACTGCATGTCAGAAGCAATCGCGATAGAGCAAGGAAAACGCAACCTGATAAAAAAGTCATTCCCCGTAACAGGCATGACCTGCGCATCGTGCGCCTCAAGCGTTGAATCCATTTTACAACATATTGAAGGAGTGGCAAAGGCTAATGTAAATCTGGCTACGAATTCTGTGGCAGTGGAATTCGATAAAACACTCCCACCAACTAACCTTCAGAAGGCATTACAGGGCATCGGATATGACCTGCTCATACAGGAAGGCGATCAAACCGAAGTTCAGGAGGAAATTCAGGAAAAGAAATTTTTGGAAATAAAAAACCGCACAATTGGATCAGCTATTCTAACCATTCCCGTTTTCATCATTGGAATGTTTTTTATGGACTGGCTTCCCGGAAAATGGATTTCCCTCATCCTTACATTGCCGGTAGTTTTTTGGTTTGGCCGAAGTTTTTTTATTCATGCTGTCAAACAAGCGCGACATAGCAGAGCCAGCATGGATACACTCGTTGCGTTGAGCACCGGCATCGCTTTTTTGTTCAGCTTGTTCAATACGTTATTTCCAGAATTCTGGCACAACAAGGGAATTCACCCGCATGTTTATTATGAAGCGGCTGCCGTAATCATCACATTCATTTCACTTGGTAAACTGTTGGAAGAAAAAGCAAAATCAAAAACGTCAACGGCAATCAAAAAATTAATGGGTCTTCAACCCAACACGGTAAGAGCCATCCGGGATGGAAAGGAAGTTGAAATCAACATTTCAGAAGTACATAAGGGGGATCTTATTATAGTGCGGCCCGGAGAAAAAATTGCCGTGGATGGAAGGGTAACGGCAGGACTCATCGTTTGTAGATGAAAGCATGATCAG
>JAAUQD010000167.1 GCA_012032815.1 Flammeovirgaceae bacterium | reverse complement strand
AGCGATAAAAACAAAGACCCCCTTCTTAATGATTTCCAGATCAGGTGGTGCGCGGATGATGGAAGCCGGACTTTCACTTATGCAAATGGCAAAACATCAGCCAAACTCGCGCTGCTCGAAAAAGAAGGAATTCCGTTTATTTCACTGCTTACCGATCCAACAACGGGTGGTGTAACCGCCTCGTATGCCATGCTGGGTGATTTTAATATTGCGGAACCCGGAAGTCTTATTGGATTTGCAGGGCCTCGGGTAATTCGTGAAACCATTGGAAAAGACCTGCCTAAGGGATTTCAGAGCGCGGAATTTGTTTTAGACCACGGCTTCCTCGACTTTATCGTGGATCGGAGGAATCTGAAAGCAAGGCTGACCACGTTATTAAAGCTGCTCGGGAACTAGTGTCCGCCTGCGCACGCAAAAGCGCTATTACGGACATCGGATCTTTCTTTTTACTCGTTTTTTTGCTTACTGATGTATGGCATGTTCATTGCCATTTCCATCGTCTAAAATCAATCTTCATGTTACAGAATTACATTAAGGTAGCCCTTCGGAGTCTCCTCAAAAACCGGATTTACACACTCATCAACATTGTCGGGTTATCCGTTGGCTTAACATGCTTTCTTCTTCTTTCACTTCATGTAAGGGATGAGTTCTCGTATGATGATTTCCACACCAACGCTGAGAATATTTATCAAGTGGTGCTGGAGAGAAAGTATCCCGATCACATAACGAACTATGCCATTGTACCTCACTCATTTTCTGATGTGATTGTCAAAGATTTTGCTGAAGTAAAAAATGCGGTCAGGATTTTAGGCGGAGGCAATAACACCGTTCGGGTTCGATATGTCACCGAAGCAGAAGAAGAAATCGCTTTTGACGAAACAAAGTTGATTCTTGCCGACTCCACCTTTTTTGATATTTTTTCTTTTGACCTCATCAGTGGCGATAAACAAACTGTCCTCACTAAAGCTCAGAGCATCGTGTTGACTGAATCCACCGCAAAAAAATATTTTGGAGATTCCGATCCCATAAACAAAACCCTAAACACCGACTTTGGAGAATTTAAAGTTACCGGTGTGTGTAAAGACAATCCGGCCAATTCTCATTTGGAATTTGATTTTGTGGGCTCCATGCGCTCCGCTCCTTTTATCGCCAACAATTTAAACTACACGGGTTTCTCTGTATACATGTATCTGGAGCTTGACGGCAGCTCATCTTCCAAGAGTCTCGTGGCGAAGTTTCCTAAGATGGTTGAAACCTATGCCGCACCTCAAATTGAAACCAACCTGAACACGACATTCAAAGAATACGTGGCAGCAGGAAACGGATACAACTATTATTTAATACCTGTTAAAGACATTCATCTTCACCCGGTGGAGTACCAGGGTTCGATGAAACCAGGCGGTAACATTAATGACATCTATATCTTAATCTCGATCGCTGTATTAATTCTATTGATCGCCAGTATTAATTTCATGAACCTCGCCACGGCACGATCTACCGAACGCGGGAAGGAAGTGGGGATTCGTAAAACCATGGGATCGCATAAACAACAATTGATTTTTCAGTTTCTCACCGAAGCCATCGTCACTGCATTTATTGCAGGAATTGCTTCCATTCTATTTATTCAATTGTTGCTGCCTGCTTTTAACACGCTGATTGGAAAATCACTGGTGTTTCCTTTCGATGATATCAGTTTGCTGGTTTCGATTGCAGGACTTGCCCTGGGCATAGGGATTTTGTCCGGTTTCTATCCCGCTTTCGTCCTATCAGCTTTCAATCCTGTTTATGTTCTAAAAGGATCGCTCTCCAGTGGGAAAAAATTCCAGCACGCTTCGGAATGTTCTGGTCGTTGGACAGTTTGCGGTGTCCATTGTGCTTATTATTGGAACGTTTGTAGTGAGGGATCAAATCAGTTTCCTCAACAGCAAAGATTTGGGCTACGATAAAGAAAACGTAATAGTCATAGAGCGAGCCGGTGTATTGGCTGAACAACAGCAAGCCTTTGTTGACGAATTAAAAAACATTCCGGGGGTTAAGTCAACAGCCGCTTCCGGAAGCCTGCCCATTAACCAATATTTTGGAATTCAATTTCAGGTACCCGGTAAAAGTGAGGTCTTTACGACAAACGGAATGATCATCGATGATGAATACGCTGAGATGATCGGATTTGAAATTGTACAAGGCCGGGGATTTTCTAATGAATACTCAGACTCTCTATCCATTCTGATTAATGAACAAACCGTAGCGTTGTTGGGTGTGGAAAATCCAATCGGGATGATTTTTAAAAATACAAATGGCAACCCTCCCGTTACCCGTGACCTGACGATTATAGGTGTAGTACGCGATTTTAACTACATGTCACTCCGGGAAAGGATTACACCTTTTGTTTACTCAGCTCAGAAATGAAAATCTTCGGCCCCAACAATCCATTTGTTAATGTCAGGGTTAGCGGTGAGGATACACAGGCAGCCTTGCAATCCATTGAATCCACCTGGAAAAAATTTGCCCCTCAGGAATCCTTTAATTATAAATTCCTGGATCAGGAGATTAAAACACTTTATAAAAATGAATCCAATACCGGGAATGTTTTTGCTGTCTTTTCAGCGCTGGCTATTATTATCGCTTGTGTCGGCTTATTTGGTCTGGCCGCGTACATGACCAGTCTGCGCACAAAGGAAATTGGTATTCGCAAAGTGATGGGCGCCAATGTGAGTTCGGTTGTTGTATTGCTCTCCAGGGACTTCGCCCGCCTGATTGTCATTGCGTTGATCATCGCAATCCCTGCAGGCTGGTACGTGATGGATCAATGGCTTGGATCGTTTGCCTTCCGAACCGAAATCCATTGGTGGGTTTTTGTATTGGCCGGCTTCCTGGCGTTGAGTATCGCCTTGCTCACCGTCAGCTACCAATCCATCCGCGCTGCCATCATGAGTCCTACGCGGTCATTGCGCAGCGAGTAGGTCAGTCAGCGGGGTTTAGGGAATCGATAAAAGTGAATAATCTGATGAGATCATTTTCCTGATTAAACTTGATGCCTTCCTTTTTTATAAAGGCCGGTATCGAGTTATCCCCTTCCTTTTGCAGAGGTTCCAAATCTTTTTTTTGATTTTTATCCGAATCAGTTTCTCGGATTCATTATAGTAATAAGCCTCCTTCTTGAGGATACGGTAATCACTACTTCCAACATTCAGGGCCGGATTAAAATCCGGCTTCAATATTTCAAGATTGACTTTTTTGAACAGCCCGTTTTTACCCTCCACCAGCACTTCCAAAAAGCCGCTAACCGAAACACCCTCTTCTCTGAAGTCCTTACCATTAACCATATATCTTGGTCTCTCAGTGATGGAATCGAGCCACACCATATTCTTTACAAAACTGCCCTTTAATACTTTGACATCGTTGTTGATTCTAAATTCAAATTCGCTTTTATAGATGTCGTAGCGGATAAGATATCCTTCCACCAGCTCCTCATTTTTATATAACAGA
Organism: Flammeovirgaceae bacterium; assembly: GCA_012032815.1. Lineage (GTDB taxonomy): Bacteria > Bacteroidota > Bacteroidia > Cytophagales > Cyclobacteriaceae > ELB16-189. The sequence goes on along the minus strand of JAAUQD010000167.1, from coordinate 1,317 downwards.
AGGGATGACTTGCTCCACCGGTTGTCCCAGTAGGTGTTGCCAATGATTTCCGGCACATCGGATGATGGCAGGTTCATGATTACACCCCCGCCTTGCCCGGTTTGTAACTGACTATACCGATATAAAATGTTATTGGCGCGCATGGCGGTGGTAGGCGCCTGGCCAAATGCCATACTACCCATAAAGCACATGACAATGCAGAGCAGAGATCTTGAAACATACCTATTTGACGTGAACATAGTCCTTGATTTAACAGAAAAATATTACCAGTATAAAAAAGCCGGAGGGTAAATCCTCCGGCTTTTCATTTTATTAAAGAAACTGAACCTTAAATCTTGGTAAGCTGTAATCTTACACGAAGAGTCCAGGAGCAGTATCCGTTGCGCAATCCATACTCATCGGCATCATCATCCACTCCAATCGTCATCACGTTGCCTGCTGTAGTACCCATGCTGGCCGTGCTGTACGATCCGCGATTCGATGTTGTTGCCTGAGGAAGACCTGCAGGCAATGTAAACGAACCGGGATTGAATGATCCATTAGTAGGATATGTCCAGAATATCTGACGAGAAGCATTGCAAGGGCTTTGTCCAGTATTCTGAAGTGGAACAAAAACTGCTCCATTTTCAAGATTGATCCTCATGGTCGTATTGGTGCCTCTGTAATTCACCGTAAACTCACGCTCGGTAGACAACCCACCGGCAGGAACAGATAACGTTACCTGCTGATTAGGGAAGAGTAACCGGTTTAGTTCAGGAGGAAACGCAAGAGAGTGCAATTCAGCACTGTGCTGAAATGACCAAAGCGAAACCTGCGTCAAATCATACGTACCTACCCAGGAACCGGCCAGTTGAGCTCTCGCCACAATGGTATAAATACCAGGAGAGTTGAAAAACTGTCCACCCGTTACGTTAGGCGTCAGATTCGCTTCCGCGTTTTTTCGCAAACGCGGAGTTCACTGCAGCCTGAGGGTTTAGTACCGAGAACTGCCGACCGTCTGTAAGCTTGTGAATATACCGGTAAACAATCTGATCGGAAGCTAAAAAATTGCCGGGAAATCCGACTAATCCACCAGCTCCGTCAGGATCCGCGGTAATTGTATTCAACGCGGCTAATGTTTCATTAGCCGTAATCCGAATAGTCGCTCGCTTAAACACCGACCCTGTGGGTTGCGGAGGAGCGGTAAAAGCGGAATAGGGAATCGACTTGATAAACACTTCATCCGTAAGGGCAACTCCCCTACGGTGGCTAACCCAAAATTCCACTTCCTGCATTAGATCGCCATTCAATTCATCCACCGGCTCGTAAACCGCTTCA
>JAAUQD010000166.1 GCA_012032815.1 Flammeovirgaceae bacterium | reverse complement strand
AATTACATTTTAATTCAATGAAAAACTGGTTAAGCCTGCCAGCATTGGCTTTTATTTTTTGATGCTATTTGTTTTCTTTTGCTATTTAAATTCTCCGCAGAGTCTTCCCGGATATGGATAAATATAGCCGCAGAGTCCCCGCTTTGCAAACGGGAGACTCTGCGGTGAATAGAACAAGATGCTCAGAATGCTGAGAAGGAAATGGCCAATATTCCAAATGCAGGTGATTGGTATGCCTGCTACAAACAAGGTACTATATCCAGTAAAAACCTGACAACCATTGCTGAGTTTTAAGGTTCGAACACTTTAGTAAGTAAGCGAGGAACACTCAATACCAAAGAATTACATTTTAATTCAATGAAAAAACTGGTTAAGCCTGCCAGCATTGGTTTTTATTTTTTGATGCTATTTAAATTCTCCGCAGAGTCTTCCCGGATATGGATAAATATAGCCGCCCGAGGATAGTGATGTGGATTTGGTTGTCGACTTTGAAACCAGTGACCCCTTTGAGTACACGGACAACTATTTCGATCTCAAATTTAAGCTAGAAAAGATTCTAAATAGATCTATAGATTTGTTGGAGAATAAGGCCATCAAAAACCCATTTCTACGAGAGAATATTGATAAATCAAAAATCCTCGTCTATGCACAATGAGGTAAAGACGTGGCTGAAAGATTCAGAACAGGCTATTAATGAAATCAATTCATTCATACCGGAACAAAAACATTTCAAAGACTTCCAGCATGATCTCAAAACCAAAAGAGCGATTGAAAGAAATATAGAGATCATGGCGAAGCAGTGAGTAGGATTCTTAGTAAAGAACCGGATATCAAAATAAGTAATACGAGAAAGATTGTAGATACACGAAATAGGATAATTCATGGCTATGACTCTGTATCAGAAGAGATTCTTTGGGGGATAATTATTAAAAATCTTCCTGAACTTGATCAAGAAGTGAAAAACCTGTTAGGCAAGTAAACATTGCGCATAACATTTTGTTCCCTTCTTCAATTTTTTTAAATTCTACCTGTTGAGTTGATGCAATAGATCAGGATTAATCAAAGTAATACCTAACACCGCAATGACAGCCAATAATGTAAAACTTAAAATAAACAGCAGCTGTCCGCCATAATAAATTCCGACACCTTTAAAAAATAGCTTCACCTTTGATTGGTTGCTCATGAATGTCAGGTAGGCAAATCCAAAAAACAAAGGGCTGATTATACTCACCAAAAGGGATGGCATAGTATTGACAAATTTCATGTAGGTAAATAATAGGATAGTTGACCACAGCAAATGTCCGGACGCATAAAAAGGCAATACAATATGCTCCATGAAGTTGTAACCACTTTTTCTAAAAAAAAGATAGCGTGCTGAAAAAGCCTGAAAGGGAACCCCCAGAAACAACACCCACTTAATGTTATCGGAGACAAACTGAGTTATAATCTCCTGGCTTTTCTGATTTTTTTGCTCAATAGGAATTGCTTTCTGCGTCTCTTTCATCATGACCGTAAAATCCATATCAATAAACCCGAGGTACAGGGCGAGCAAGGTTACCATAAGAAAGAAATAGCCTACAGGACCATAGTAGAGGACACGGTTTCCATCGATATAACTCTTCGCTACTTTACCAGGGCGTATTGTGAGATCACGAAGAGTACGGGGAAACATGCCGTCAAAAACCATAAATTCTGGCCCAGAAATCATTCCAACCTTCCTTAAAGGTAATTCTCTTAACGTGTACCCGTTGCGCACATTGGGTGCAGTATTTTCCTGATACTTCGTTGCCACAGTTGATGCAATTCATATTATGATTATTGAATTGTAAATCTATACTACATCACCGGTCCAGCCAACTTTTGAACTCTTGTACACGTTCCCTGGCTACAATTACATCACTATCATCACAATTCTTTAATTTGATTTTCAACCGGCTGTTGGTGTAGCTGATCATATCCAGAATGGCAGTGGAGTGAATAATATATTTTCGGTTAATTCTATAAAACTCATTTCCATTGACCAGACTTTCCAACTGATCCAGCGTATAATCAAGAATATGTTTGCGTCCTTCCTTCACCTGGCAAAAGGTGGCTTTCTCTTCGCTATAGAAAAAGAGAATGTCGGATACTTCAATAGTACGCAGGTGCTCCCCTACTTTAATGACAAACCGGGTTTTGTGCTTTTGTGTGAGCATCTCCAGGACATTATCAATGCTGTCCTTTATTTTATACTGATCTGATCCACGCAATGTTTTAAATTTTTCCAATGCATTTTTAGTTCAGTCGGATCAATCGGCTTAAGCAAATAATCTACGCTATTAACTTTAAAAGCTTTTAAGGCATACTCATCGTACGCAGTGGTAAATATTACCGGCACGGTAACTTCCATTTTTTTAAAAATCTCAAAACTCAACCCATCTCCAAGTTGAATGTCCATGAAAATCAAATCAGGCGCTGGGTTTGATTGCAGCCACTTGACCGAAGATTCTACAGAATCTGTATTTCCTAAAATCGCGATGGAGCTATTTTCCTTCAGCAAAAGTTTTGACAGTCGCTGGGCTGCATTGGGTTCATCTTCAATGATCAAAACTTTCATGAGGGTACGTCCAGCTTTGGAAGTTTAACAATGAATGAGCCATCTTCAGCTTTCACTTCCACTTTCCGTTCACTTAAATAGGCATACCGCCTTTTTATATTCTCCAGACCGTATCCGTGCGATTCTTCTTTCTTTCCCTGTTTCGGCTGGAGATTATTCTTAACCACTAAAAAATCCGCTTCAGAAGATAACTCAATGTGCAAATGTTGTTGCTCGGAAATGATATTGTGCTTTATCGCATTTTCAATTAGCATTTGCAACGAAAGCGGGGCCACGGTAGAATCCAAACCGTTGAGGGAAACTGAAAATTTCAATTTTTCCCCGAAGCGGATTTGCTGTAAATAAATGTATGAATTTAAAAATTCTATTTCTTCCTGTATGGGCACAACCTCCCGGTCGCGCGTGTCCAGCACATACCGGTATACTTCACTGAGTTTTTTAATAAACAACACAGCCTTATCAGGATTTTCGTGAACCAGATTAGATAAAGCATTCAGACTGTTAAAAAGAAAGTGCGGATTGACCTGACTTCGCAGACTTTCAAACTGAGCCTGAAAACTTTCCTTCTTAAGCCGTTCCGCATCTAACGCGGCCTGCTTCCAGTTTGATAAGAACTCACGACCGTGCATGAAGAGGGTAATCAGAAAAGTAATGCAAAGTGATGAGATAAAGATCCATCTCAAATCTTCGGAAACATCTACATCAAAAGTGATTCTGAAAAATTCAACAATCAGATATAGGGCAACCACTGTATACGTACTCAAGCTTATAATACCAACAATAAATCGCTTTACCGGTGATGTTACCCATGAAATTTTTTGATCGAGCCAATGACTCAGTGTTGAATTTCCAATCCAAAGAAAAATCCAAATACTTGAGCTATAAAGTGAAATAACAAGATAGTTATATCCTAAATCCCTGCACCCGGGGCAAAGGAGATAGGTCATACCAAAACCGGCCATCAGTAAGTAGCCGGTTAGTTTTAGATTTTCTTTTATGGTTGAGCTCAATGATTGAAGATCAATACGTCAAATGTATAAACATTATTTGCATTGTGCTTGTAACGATAATGCCATTCCCTTTCCCCAGGTGGGTGCCAATGGATTTTCGGAAGTAAACGTTTCAAAATTTTCAACTGCTTTTGCAACGGTGGCACATGCTTCTGTTATCGGCGCTTTAAAAAAACTGAGCTGAACCATATTGCATCTGAGCCAACAGGGCCAATGCCCGTGGATTATTTGGATCAAGCGCTAACGCTTTTCCAAACAACTGCATGGAGAATCCAGAAAGTTGAGCGCCTCTTGAAGCAGGATCAGCTGCTACCCGCATCATCACAATAAATCCTTCCAGCGCAGTAATTTCCGAATCTTCGGGCTTTAGTTTCTTTGCCTGATCAAGTGACTTTACCGCTAAGTCAAGGTATGAGTCTTTTTGGGTGTTGTCCTGTGAATTCATCGACATCATAATGTACCCGAAGGAAGCATAGTAATAGGGTTCCCATTTTGTCTTTTCTCCCTGTGCAATACGTTCAAATGAATTAACGGTTGTCTGATAGTCTTCAAGCGTTTCGGCTTGATAGATGGATTCGATATTCTTTTGCATAGCCGCTGTGTATTTATCGGTGGCCTGCAAGTTGGTTATGCTTACCGTAAGCGTAAAAAGGAATAATAGTGTTTTCATTTGTGTAAATGTTAAAATGTGAATATTTAATTAAGTCTTCTTTCTAAATCATAAATCCGTAAATCCTAAATCCATAAATCCTAAATTCATACATCCAACACTCTAAAGATTAGGCAATTGGTTTACTGATTTATTTTTAGAGAGCGTTATAAACACACCCAGAAACAAAAATCGTTTTGCGGGTTGTTCAATAGGTTTGCCAGGATAATACCCGTTGGCATCAGGCACGGCACTGTATTGATAGCCGAAAATGTTATCTCTCCCCAGCAGGTTTGTGCACGATAAATGAATGATCAGATACGGTTTTGGTAAAAAACTGATGTTCGCGCTCAGGTCCATATAGTACGGTGTTCTTCCAGAATTAAAATCCACTTCATTCGGGTTATTGTATGGGCGGCTGCTTGTGTATGAATAAGTTATCCCCAGTTGTGACTTGAGTGTGGTAATGAAATGTTTATAAACAAAAGAGAAATTATGCTTCGAAGCGAACGTTGGAACGTACGATCCCGGGTAATTCAGATAATCTCTTTCGGTATCCAGGTAGGAGTATGAAATCCAGTAATCTACATTG
>JAAUQD010000009.1 GCA_012032815.1 Flammeovirgaceae bacterium | reverse complement strand
CCGGTAAATTACCACACCTTGAAATTGCTGAATCCTTTCCTTGTTACCTTCCTTGATCTTTACGTGAACATTTACCGTATCCCCTGCCTTAAATGCCGGGAAATCAGCCCTTTTGGCTGCAAGTTCTTGCTCAACAATCTTCATTAAATCGGCCATGACCTGGTTTTTAAAAATGGACTGCAAATATAGGATGGATAGGCAAAATTACGAACGGGTTGACCTTTTAATTTTAGTCCTTTAACAGGTCCGGACGCCTGATTTTTGTCCTTTCCACGGCTTTTTCAGCCCTCCAGGTATCTATAGCTGATTGATTCCCTGATAATAACACGTCTGGTACCTGCCATCCTTTATACTCAGCCGGGCGGGTATATACTGGCGGAGCCAATAATCCATCCTGGAATGAATCAGTTAGCGCGGAAGTTTCATCTGAAAGTACACCGGGCAATAGTCGAATCAGTGCGTCTGAAACAACAGCCGCTGCCAACTCTCCGCCCGAAAGAACATAATTTCCTATACTCAATTCAAGCGTTATTAAATGCTCCCTTACCCGTTCATCCACACCTTTGTAATGGCCACACAAGAGGATAATATTTTTTGCAGGCTAAGTCGATTGGCCATAGGCTGGTCAAACAAGGCTCCATCCGGGCTCATGTATATGATCTCATCGTAGTTCCTTTTTTCTTTGAGAATGGAAATGCAACGGTCAATAGGTTCAATCATCATCACCATTCCTGCACCACCACCAAAAGCATAGTCATCGGTAGAGCGGTGTTTTGAAATAGCATGATCGCGCAGATCATGAACTTCTATCTCAACCAGTTTTTTTTCAATGGCTCGCTTAAGAATTGAATCGGAGAAGGGACTTTGGAGAAGCCGCGGAAGGCAGGTAATGATGTCTATTCGCACAACTCTAAATTTCGAAAAAACCCTCGGGAAGTACTACATCAACTAGCTTCTTTGTGATATCAACATTGACAACAAAGTGCTCTTGTATGGGTATAATTATTTCTTTTCCGTTTGAATTGATTTTGAGCAACGGAATTATTGAAGATGAATCGACAGCCTCAACAATACCAAGTTCCTCTGATTTGTGCATTACCTTGAAGCCCAACAGATTACGGTCAGAAGGGGATTGGTCATCACCATCGTTAAACTTCGTTTTCGGTAAATACATGGAGCATGATGCCAACTCATCTGCTTCGTCCGGAGTGGTGACATCTTCAAACCAAAAAATTCCCTCCTGATTGACAATCGACTGACGCACTATAAAAAAAGGAACCAACCTTTTATTGATTTCAATGAAAACTGATTCCGTGTTTTCGGGTAGGGGTCTTTCGATCCGGGTCTTTACAGCACCTTGTATGCCATGCTTTTTCATCACGTACCCAATCCGGTAACATGAATCAACTTGCATAGGATTAACTAAGCTTGTGCTTCAGGGGTATCCGTTGCAGCAGGCGGTTGTTCGGCTGGAGCTTCTGCAGCGGGTTCAGTAGCTGGAGCTTCAGCAACTGGTTCGTTTGTTGGCGTTTCAGCTGCTTGTTCTTCAGCAGGCTTTTCTGCCGCAACTTCAGCTTTCTTGCGTATGGCTTCTGCTCTGGCTTCCTTAATCTTCGTTTCAGCCTCTTTACGAGCTTTTGCACTGGCCTGCTTTTGCTCAGACAGATTGTCGCGTTTAGACTGAATTTTAGTTTCCTGATTTTTCTTCCATCAGCAAGTTTGGCGTCAGCTTGTTCCTGAGTCAGGGCACCTTTAACAACCCCAATTTGCAGGTGTTTGCGAAGCATAATGCCCCGATACGATAGCATGGCTTTCACCGTGTCGCTGGGTTGTGCGCCATTCATCAACCATTGAAAGGCTGATTCTTCATTTAAATTGATGGTTGCCGGGTTGGTCAAGGGATCATAGGTTCCGATTTTTCAATAAAACGTCCATCCCTGGGTGACCTGGAGTCTGCCACAACAACGTCATATCTTGCTAATTTCTTACGACCTCTTCGGGCCAGTCTGATTTTTACAGCCATTTCTTTAGTTTTTTAATGTTGGATCTCGTCCTGTTTTAAAAGGACTGCAAAGGTAATATTTTTTGGTAGGCTTCCAATTGAGGGCCAAAATATTGAGTAATAATTAAAACAAATTATATTCGTATAAGCGATTATATAATTTTTTAAAGTAATTACATGTCAATACATTTGTTATCCTCACTCTAAAACTATGGAAAAATACTCCTATATCTCCAATGCAGAAATAAGCTATATCGATGAGTTATTTCAGGCTTTTACCAAAGACCCTGCCTCAGTTGATTATTCCTGGCAAAAATTCTTTGAGGGCTATACCTTATCTCAGCAGCGTTTTGGTGAAGCCGTAACCGGACATGATCCGATCGTCTTTAAAGAAACGCATGCACGTGCTTTGATTCACACTTACCGATCAAGGGGACACTTAAAGTCAGATACCAATCCTGTTCGGAAAAGGAGAGATCACAATGTGCCCTTAGATCACATTTCACATGGATTGTCAGATGTTGATCTTGAAGCGGAATTTGACGTGGGTGAAGAAATAGGACTGGGAAGAGCCAGCCTTAGGAAAATTATAGAAAAGCTTAATAAGGTGTATTTAGGTCCGATCGGGTTCGAATACAGTTACATTAGAAATCAGGAAATCTTTGATTGGTTTGTAGCCAAGTGCGAGCAGGAATACTACACCTACAACCCGAGCATCGAAGAGAAGAAAAGCATTTTGGGAAAACTCAACGAGGCCGTTGTTTTGAAAACTTTTTACATACCAAATACCTGGGTCAGAAAAGATTTTCACTCGAAGGTGGAGAGAATACTATCCCAGCCCTACAAACCATTATCAATAAATCAGCCGAACTGGGAATAGCTGAGGTTGTCATAGGAATGGCACATCGTGGACGACTCAATGTACTTACCAACATTTTAGGAAAAACCTATCAGGAAATTTTCAGTGAGTTTGAAGGAACGGCTAATCCCGACCTTACAATGGGGGATGGGGATGTGAAATACCACCTTGGCTTCTCCAGCAGGATCGCTACTCCTTCCGGAAAGGACATTTATGTAAAACTCACACCAAATCCTTCTCACCTTGAAGCGGTAAACCCATTGGTTCTTGGATTTACCCGAGGTCAGATTGATGATGAATACAAAGGTGATCTTAAAAAGGCGATGGCCATTTTAATTCATGGAGATGCAGCAATTGCCGGCCAGGGCGTTGTTTATGAGATCGCCCAGATGTCAAAGCTCGAAGGATACACAACGGGTGGCACTATACATCTTGTCATTAATAATCAAGTCGGTTTTACGACCGACTATGATGATGCAAGATCAAGTATATATTGCACTGATGTTGCGAAGATTGTTGATGCTCCCGTTTTACACGTCAATGGCGATGATGCTGAAGCGATAACATTTGCCTGCAAGCTGGCAGTAGAGTACCGACAAAAGTTTGGATTGGATATTTATATAGACCTGCTGTGTTATCGCAGACACGGTCACAACGAAAGCGATGAGCCAAAATTTACGCAACCCAAACTTTATAATTTCATCGCGAAGCATCCTAATCCCCGCGAAGTATATGTGAATAAGTTAGTAGAGCGGGGCGATGTGGATGCCCAATTGGCCAAAGAGATGGATGAAACTTTCAGGAGTGACTTGCAGGACAGGTTAAATGAAGTAAAGCAAAAGCCGCTTCCCTATAAGGTTCAAAAGATTGATGAAGAGTGGGAACGCTTAAGACGATCGGTACCTGAAGATTTTATAAGCTCACCGGAGACAGGAATTAAACAGGCTCAGTATGATAAAATTGGGAAAGCACTAACATCAATTCCTGAGGGTTTTAAGCCGCTAAAGCAAATTGAGAAACTTCTGAAAGACAGAAAAGCCGCATTTTTTGAATCTAAAATTCTGGGATGGGCCGAGGCGGAGTTGTTAGCTTATGGTTCGTTGCTTTCAGAGGAAGTTTTGGTACGAATGAGCGGACAGGATGTACGCAGAGGCACTTTTTCTCACCGTCATGCATATTTTTTCGATGCCAACACGAACCAGTCGTACTGCGGACTGAGTCATATTGATGCTGACCAACGAAAAATTTATATCTATAATTCCCTCCTTTCAGAATTTGGGGTACTTGGTTTTGAATACGGCTATGCCATGGCGTCTCCACAAGCGCTGGTGCTGTGGGAAGCGCAGTTTGGAGATTTTGCCAATGGAGCACAGGTTATCATCGATCAGTTTATTTCAAGTGCTGAATCAAAATGGCAACGAATGAACGGGTTGGTCATGCTTCTGCCACATGGTTATGAAGGTCAGGGACCGGAGCATTCGAGTGGAAAACCTGAACGCTTTTTAGAGCTTTCTGCTGAGTACAATATGGTAGTGGCAAACATTACTACTCCGGCAAATTTTTTCCACTTGTTGCGCAGACAAATGAAGTGGGAATTCAGAAAACCCTGTATTGTATTTTCACCCAAGTCATTATTGAGGCATCCGCAGGTCGTCTCGCCTGCCAAGGATTTTATGAAGGGCTCTTTTCAGGAAGTTTTGGATGATCAGGTTGTTGCAGGCAAGGATGCACGAAAAGTAATTTTCTGTTCCGGGAAGATTTACTATGACTTATCTGAAGCACGACTGAAAAAGAAAATCAAAGACATCGCTATCATTCGTCTTGAGCAATTACATCCATATCCAAAGAATCAGGTTACAGAGATTATCGCAAAGTATAAAAAAGCTGAGCGCCTCTGGGTACAGGAAGAACCTTCCAACATGGGGTATTGGTCTTACATGCACCGTAAAATGGAAGGAGAAAACGTTCACTTCATCGGAAGAAAATCAAGCGCTTCCCCGGCTACCGGCTATGGTAAGGTTCACCGGGCCGAGCAGGAAAGTATTATTAAGCAAGCTTTTGAATAACCCTAACACAAACTAATTAAAAAATGGCCCATCAAGTAAAAGTACCCACAGTAGGGGAATCAATATCTGAAGTTACCATCGCCAACTGGCTTAAAAAGGATGGTGAAGCGGTAGCAATGGATGAAATTATAGCTGAGTTGGAATCGGATAAGGCAACGTTTGAACTCGCTGCACCTCAACCCGGTATTTTAAAAATCGTACGTCAGCAAGGAGATGTTGTTCCAATAGGTGATCTGATTTGTGAAATACAGGAGGGAGCCGGTGCCCAAACCAAAGCACCAGCTAAAGCTACGGAACAGGCTCCGGCTGCAGGCCCCAAACCTACAGGGCAGATTAAGGAAATGAAAGTCCCTACGGTTGGGGAATCGATTACCGAAGTAACATTATCAACGTGGATAAAAAAGGATGGTGATTTTGTGAAGTTGGATGAGGTGATTGCTGAAGTGGAGTCAGATAAAGCCACTTTTGAATTACCGGCAGAAGCGAACGGCATCTTGCGAATTGTCGCACAAGAAGGTACGACACTGCCAATAGGCGGACTAATTTGCAAAATTGAAGTGATGGAAGGTCAGCCAGCGGCAGCACCAAAGACAGAGTCAGCATCTCCGGCTCCATCGACAGATTCCGGAGGCTCCGGTTATGCGGCAGGTCACCCCTCTCCTGCGGCAGCAAAAATATTAGATGAAAAAGGAATTTCAGCATCTGCTGTTTCAGGTACCGGGGTTGGTGGACGAATAACGAAGGAAGATGCTTCCAAGGCAGAAAAATCTTCAGGTAAGCCCGATAAGGCAGTGGCTGCACCGGCAACCGGTGAACGAACTACCCGAAGAGAAAAAATGTCATCGTTGCGCAAAACCATTGCGCGGAGGTTAGTATCTGTGAAAAATGAGACCGCGATGCTCACCACTTTTAATGAAGTGGATATGAAACCGGTTATGGATCTGCGATCAAGATATAAAGAACAGTTCAAGGAGAAATATGGTGTAGGTCTTGGCTTCATGTCTTTCTTCACATCAGCCGTATGTATTGCACTGAAAGACTTTCCGGCTGTGAATGCCCAAATTGATGGTGAAGAAGTGGTGTATCACAATTATTGTGATGTTTCGATAGCGGTATCAACGCCAAGGGGTCTTGTTGTGCCGGTCATTCGAAATGCTGACACGTTGAATTTTGCACAAATCGAAAGCGAAGTCGTTCGACTGGCTACCCGAGGAAGGGATGGAAAGTTATCGATTGATGAAATGACAGGGGGAACTTTCTCCATCACGAATGGTGGCGTATTTGGTTCTATGCTGTCCACACCTATACTTAACCCACCTCAGTCAGCCATTTTAGGAATGCATAACATTGTTCAACGACCTGTTGCGATAAACGGTGAAGTGGCGATCAGACCCATCATGTATCTCGCACTATCATATGACCACCGAATTGTAGATGGTCGGGAGTCTGTCAGCTTTCTTGTGCGCGTGAAGGAATTATTGGAAGATCCGGGCAGACTGGTATTGGGTATATAGACTTTAAACTAAATCAGATAATGAAATACGATGTAACAGTAATCGGGTCAGGTCCAGGCGGATATGTTGCTGCCATTCGATGTGCTCAGTTGGGTCTTAAAACTGCCATAATTGAGAAGTATGATACATTGGGTGGTACCTGTCTGAATGTGGGCTGTATTCCCTCCAAAGCACTTTTAGATTCTACAGAGCATTTCCACAATTCAAAGGAACATTTTAAAGAACATGGAATTGATATCAGTGAGCCCAAGGCCAATATAAAACAAATGATTAAGCGTAAGGCTACCGTAGTAAAGCAGACATGCGATGGCATTAACTACCTGATGAAAAAAAATAAAATTGATGTTCATCACGGTGTGGGATCCTTTGTTGATAAGAATACAATCAAAGTAACCAAAGAAGGAAAAGCAACTTCAATCAATTCCGATAAAATAATTATAGCTACCGGGTCAAAACCAACGGCTTTGCCCTTTGCTCCATTTGATAAGAAAAGAATTATTTCGAGTACTGAGGCATTGGAGTTATCAGAAATCCCCAAACATTTAATTGTGGTTGGCGGTGGTGTGATTGGGATGGAATTGGGAAGCGTTTATGCACGCATCGGATCAAAAGTAACGGTAGTTGAGTTTTTAGATAATCTGATTCCTACCATGGATGGATCTTTGGGAAAAGAATTGCAAAAAGTAACTAAGAAGTTAGGCATGCAATTTTATCTGGGACATAAAGTAACCTCCATTGAAAATAAGGGAAAAGAAGTCCTTCTTAAAGCCGAAGACAAATCAGGGAAGTCGGTTGAACTCAAAGGTGATTACTGTCTGGTCAGTATTGGGCGAAAGCCTTACACCGAGGGATTAGATCTTAAAAACGTAGGGATTGAATTAGATAAAGGTAAAATCGTGGTTGATGATCATCTGCGCACAAGTGTTCAATCAATTTATGCCATTGGCGATGTGGTACGGGGTGCTATGCTGGCGCATAAAGCGGAGGAGGAGGGAGTAATGGTGGCTGAACAGCTGGTTGGGCAAAAGCCACACATCAATTACTTACTCATTCCTGGCGTAGTCTATACGTGGCCGGAAGTTGCAAGTGTGGGATATACTGAAGAACAACTCAAAGAAAAGGGAAAGGCATACAAGACCGGTAATTTTCCTTTTAAGGCGCTTGGCCGAGCCCGGGCTAGTATGGATGTTGATGGGTTTGTCAAGGTGCTGGCTGATAAACAAACTGATGAGATATTGGGAGTTCACATTATTGGTGCCAGAGCTGCTGATATGATTGCTGCAGCAGTTACCGCTATGGAATACAGGGCTTCAGCCGAAGATGTTTCAAGGATGTCGCATGCACATCCCACCTACATGGAAGCGGTAAAAGAGGCGTGTCTTGCGGCAACCGCCAACCGGCCACTTCACATTTAGTTGAAGGGACTGAGTTTTCGAAGTCTATAATTCACTATACACCGAACGGTGAGCGCGGCTACTACCGGAAGTAAAAATGGATGAATCGGCTGTGGAAGAAACATCCACCCGAACAAGAGCGCTACGGTTATAAGATGGCAAATCAGGAAGTAATACATTAGCCATTTCTTATTTTTTTTGAACAGCAGCATGATGGCAACCACCAAATGGGTTGGTAATGCCCAAATCAAATTCAAGTTATTGGCAGCAGCCTTATGATTGGTGGCAACCCAAAGCAACAAAAGCAGACACCCAAGAATACCGGTTAATGAAAATAAGCTAATGTCAAGCCATACTGAAATCCTTCTTCGATTCCAATCCCGAAATGATAACAACCCAACGATAACGAACAACGAACCGAACACAATCCATGGATGAGGGTAGGTATAGGTTACTTCTGAAGGAAGACTCCTGTAAACGTCAATTGTATTACTGACCAGGGGTTGCTCCCTTCCGTCTCTGACGATCGTGGCATTGTCAAAACATCGTTCAATATAGTCGGGCAAAAACATGTACTCAGTTGGGGATGCTATTTTATCCATGGGTAATCCTAAACAGATGTCAATGGCCAAATCGCCCCAGGGTTGATGAGTCAGATATAAATCCGTGAGATCACGAAGTGTATAATCTGTAGTCACGTGCTTGTCGTTGAAATGAACCCGACCTCTAAAAACAGTCACCACAACATCTCTGATTTTCGTGGCGCAATTGTCATAAAAATAATCGTAGAGGTACGATTGATTTTCGGGTAAGGCATTCCACTGAAGGAAGGAGAACAGTGAATCTTTCTCCTGTGGAGTGAGATTTAATTTTTGTTCGTGGATGGATCGATTGTAGTATTCGTAGACATACTTGAATCGCGGATAATCCATCACTCCAAGTTTGTACAAGGAATACCCGCGTGCAAAATTCAGATAAAAATTGGGCTGGTCGAAATCGAATACTCCGTAGTTGTAAGCTAAGTCAATTCCCAGTTCTGGATCGTATACCCGAAACGCACTGTGACCAAATGCAGAATAAAGTTCATCCTGTGATGGGCCGCATGTAATTACCGAAATCTCACCGCTTGCTGACAGTCCGAAATTAGATTGTGCGACTGAAAACAGGCTGGCAATCGAAAGCAGAATTAAAAAACAGTATTTCATTTTGCGGTTGCAATATAATTTTTAATTCGTGAATTGGTGGCGTCTGGTTATTTCTGGGGAGGAGTAATGATTTTTGTAGCTAAATTGCAATGTGGGTTTTGTCATTAACGATACACATAATTTTATCAAAAAACTTTCCTGGTCAAAAGCCAGGAATGCTTCTCGAATTTATTCCTCTTTTTATCGATCGAGGTTTACCGGAAACCCGGTAATTTCAGGTTTACCCATCAGCATAGCCATTGAGCCTACAACATCCTGCAACCTCAGATGTCCGGAATGTCCAAGCGGTCTTAGATCATTCTCTCGCCCAACGGGCATGTTGCAAGACGATCTTTTCAAAAACGTGATTAATCAATTGGAAAATACCCTGACTTACCTGATTTTTTATTTTCAGGGAGAACCATATTTGCATCCACAGTTTTTGAATTTGGTCGAGTACTCAACGCGTAAAAAAATTTATACGGCCACATCAACAAATGCGCATTACCTGAGCGATGAAAATGCCAGAGCAACCGTAGAATCGGGATTAGACAGACTCATTATTTCAGTTGATGGAACGACACAAGAGACGTTTGAATCCTATCGCATTGGTGGACAATTAACAAAAGTAATCCAGGGTGCTGAAAATGTCATCCGGTGGAAGAGGACGCTAAAGTCCAAAACACCACATGTAGTTTTTCAATTTTTGGTGGTGAAGCCCAATGAACATCAGATACCCGATGTGATGACACTGGCAAAAAGAATCGGAGTCGATGATGTGTATTTAAAGACCGCCCAGATTTATGATTATAAAAATGGATCTCCATTAATTCCCACGCAAAGTAAATACTCCCGGTATGAACTCATGAATGACGGATCGTATAAAATAAAAAACGATTTATTAAATGAGTGTTGGAAAATGTGGCACTCCTGCGTGGTAACGTGGGATGGAAAAGTAGTGCCCTGTTGCTTTGATAAAGATGCTCATCATGTTTTAGGCGATTTGAAGAATGATTCCTTTAACTCCATATGGAATGGGGAAAAGTATCAGCATTTCAGAAAGTCATTGCTGAAGTCAAGAAGTGAAATTGAAATCTGCAAGAACTGTACGGAAGGTACGAAGGTGTGGGCTTCTTATTAATTCAAATACGTCTCTTTGAATTTTACGTCTCTGGCAATCTTGTCGACATCAATTCCGGAAATGCAATGACCGCATCCTGTCTCACATGACTTTGCCGCAAACGATCTATACGTCAGGAAACCCAAATAGGATATCGCCACCAAAAAAATAAGGACAACAAGCACAATCTGAATCATGGGGTAAATTTACAGTTATTTTCGATGGGTTGATCAGGATTTATTCCAGAAGCTTTGGATGGATTGTAGCATTTCGGCATGACAATGCCCGGCTGCGCAAATCTGATCACCAAATAAAAAATTATCTCCGCCATCAAAATCAGTAACAAATCCCCCAGCCTGCTGAACAATAAAGGCTCCGGCTGCGACATCCCAGGGATTTAAGTTGTATTCGAAAAAGCCCTCTAATCGCCCACAAGCCACATAAGCCAGGTCCACCGCTGCGCTTCCTAGTCTTCGAATGCCATGCGAATGATCTAAAAAGTGCTTGATAATGTTCAGGTAATCCTCACGTTTGGTAAAGTGATTATAGGGAAACCCCGTAGCCAATAAACTCTCCGACAATAACTTTGTTGGTGAAACCTGAATCTCGCTTTCGTTGCAAAACGCATTTTCATTTTCAATGGCATGAAAGCATTCCCGACTGTTAACTTCCAGTACAACACCAAGCACTAATTTTCCGGATCTTGATAAACCAATACTCACCGCAAAGAGAGGAATGCCGTGAATGAAGTTTGTGGTGCCATCCAGTGGGTCAATGATCCACTCATATTCATTTTGAGATTTGATGTTGGCTCCTTCTTCTCCCAGAATTCCGGATCCGGGCAATATTTTTTTTAATGCATTTACAATTAGTTTTTCCGCCTTCTTGTCAACATACGAAACAAGATTGTTGAACCCGTCTTTTTGCTCGGTTTTAGCTTTATCAAAATTTTGCTGTTCCTGTCGGATGAACGCACCTACTTCGTTCGCATTTTCGATAACACTTTTCCTAACGAGATCCAGGTTCATTTTTTTCTTCCGGTTACAAATTTTACAAGTGAAAAGAGAACAATTAGTGCACCTACCCAAGCCGCTGTACGGGGAATAAGTTCCCCCCGGCTGGAATAAGTACCGGAATTGATTGAAGCATTTTCTGTGTATAAACTAATCATTTCTTTTCTTAATACAGGATCGTAATCATTAAAATAGGATAAACCGATCGGAATAATCACTAACAATGAAAAGATAAAAACATAGGTCCAGTTTAATTCTTTTTTAAATACCGCCTGATAAAAAATGAAGTTGCATAAAAGAATCCAACATGAAGCACCCAGGTAACCGGTATATTGAGACCATGTAAACCATGCCGACTTTAACTGAAGGAAATCAGCCAGGTAAATGAAATCATGGAGCGGTGTCAGTTTGAGCAAAAGATACTCAACACCGAGCCAAAAAATCAGAACGATAAACAGTGGCAGTTTCTCACCAAGTTGTTCGCGCGAAAAAATATAAAGTGTAAAGCAGAGCGTAAGCAGGATTCCCTGCCCTATAATCCATGGAAGGGATGTGAAAGAAAAAAAAGTTAATGCAAAAAATGAGAATGAAACAGAAAGAAGAATTAGTTCAGAGTAAATCCATGAGCGATCGTTATCCTTGACATGATCTGTGATAGCAAAAAGGGGAGCCAGTCCGGCAAAAACAAAAACAGGAAAAGACTTCATTAATGCAGCCCCTGCCAGCATCACTGCGGAAGTCAAAAAATAAAGGAGAGCTTTATTCTTTTTCTTTTTTGGCATCGATCACAACAACAAATTCTCCCTTCACTTCTTTTTTATTGAAATATTCAAATACTTCATCGGTTGTACCTGTGTAGGTTTCTTCGTGAATCTTAGTTAGTTCACGTGATACTGATACTTTCCTTTCAGCACCAACGTACTCTTTGATCTGCCCAAGCAATTTAATCAGGCGATGAGGGGATTCATAAAAAACAACCGTTCGTTGTTCATTGGCCAGTTGTTTCAGGGCTTTCTGCCGCCCTTTTTTGTGAGGAAGAAATCCAAGAAAAATAAACTGGTCTGTTGGAAATCCGGAGTTGATCAATGCGGGTATGAATGCTGTAGGTCCAGGCAATGTTTGGATAGAAATTCCCGCTTCAATACACGCCCGGACTAATAAAAATCCGGGGTCCGAAATTCCAGGGGTGCCTGCATCGCTGATAAGTGCCATTCGTTCACCCTCCTTTAGCTTTCGGATGATGCCATTGTAAACCTTATGTTCATTGTTTTGATGAAAACTTTTCAATGGTTTACTAATGTCATACTTCTTAAGGAGTACGGATGAGGTACGGGTGTCTTCGCAAAGGATACTGTCAACCGAATTCAAGATTTCAATGGCGCGCAGTGTGATATCACTTAAGTTGCCAATGGGCGTAGGGACGATATAAAGGGAAACGTTCAACGGTATCTACGAATACAGTTTGTCAATAGCGTTGGCTAAATCGTGGTCTTTTTGTGTTACGATGTCTCCCGCATCATGTGTCGACAGTTCAATGGTGACCGTATTGTACACATTGCTCCAGAACGGATGGTGATTCATCTTTTCTGAAACTATGGCCACTTTGGTCATAAATGAAAAAGCTTCAGTAAAATCGGTGAATTTGAATGTCTTGATAAGACGGTTGTTTTCTTCTTTCCAGCTCATATCTTAAAGATAAGAAAATAGGTGCTGAGAATAAGACCCAATGAGTTTAAAGAGCGATTAACCCTTCAATACCCGAAACCTTTCTATAAACCTCAACGACTGCTTCACCGGAAGGCATCATCATTTGAACAGTAAAGCTTGAGTACTTACCCTGACTGGATTCCTTTTTAGTTAATTCATGCTGAGGGAACAATCCTTTGAGTTCACCGTCTTTTTCTTTAGGAACGATAAACTTAAAAATATATACAGCAGGCCAGGAATAATGCTTGTTTAATTTATCCAGAAAATCTTCACCCCACGAATCACCTAATGCACTCAATATCGATCAGAAAAATTTATACCGTTGGTCATCAATTTTAGCAGCCTCCTTAATGGCCTCAGCAATATTTAAACTACCTCTGTTGTTAAGGGCCTGAAGTAATTGATTCTTAAACATCGTATGATCTCCAATCTCCGGTGCAATTGTTTTGTTTTTGTGTCAATGATCAGGACTCCATTTTCACCCTTAAATGGTTTTGACCGTGTGTTATCGGCTAAGGAAAAAGCTTTACCCACCGCAACCGGATCAAAGCCCACCGTGGGAATTGAATTGACATTCATTTTTAAGTCTGACGATGTCCCTACCGTTGCATCGTTGCCAAACAGACCCTTTAATTCTTCCAATGAGCCCTCCTTATTGGTCAGTTTTTCTATGATCATAGTTCCTTTAAGATCATTCTTAACCATCGGTGTTATTTCCTCCTTTACACTTGAAAGTGATTTAAAGCCTTTTTCTGTTATGCCGGTCACTACTGCAACTACATAATCAGTTTCCAGATCGAATACCGTAGAAACTTTGTTTTTACTGCCATCTCTGAAGAGCCACGTAATTACCTGCCTTGCGTCACTTAGTGAACCTATCCTGCGGTCAATGCCGGACAAATCATTGGCATCAAAAACACTAAGCCCTTCCGCGGAAGCCAGATCTGTAAATTCATCAATGCCGGAAACACTATTCGCAAAATTATCAGCTTTTCGATACGCCTCGTTTTGTGTATCATCACTCGGTAGAATGTTGCGATCAATGGTCGCCACTACATAGGTTGAATTATCTTTAACGCGAGTGATATCAATCAGGTGATATCCGAATTCTGTTTCAACAACATCATTCAATACTCCTGTCTTGGTAGCTTTAAAAACAGCATCCTCAAAAGGTTTTACCATTGATCCATTATTGGCAAACCAGCCCAGATCTCCTCCGTTAGAAGCTGTCCCATCCGTTCCATGCTCACGTGCCTGAGCACCAAAATCGGCTCCGGCCTTGATCTCACTTAAAATCTTCCGGGCTTTGCTTTTTGCTTCCTTTTTGCTTTCATCGGTATCAGACTCCCAACGAATTAAAATGTGGCTGGCTCTGGCATAATAAGTAGTATCCGTTTCTTTTGCCACCAGTTTTGACAATCGGTAAGCACCCTCTTCGAGGTAAGGACCAATAACTTTTCCAGCCTCCATGTTGTCAGGATTATCTGAGAAAAAAACAGGAAGATCAGAAATGTTGTACCGGGCAAAAGCCTCAGATGCATCGGTATTAATAGTTGCGAAAACAGAATCTTCTTTAGTGGAAGTAAAATCACTAATCATCCGTGTCAGTTCTTCACGAATGGCCAAAGAATCATCAGCCGAAGCGCTTACCGGGAAGGTGACGTACTTTAAATTACGCGTTTCATCAACCTTATATTTTTGCTTGTTCTTATTGTAATAGGCTTGAAAGTCAGAATCGGTTAGATTAATAAGTGTATCACTTATTACATAATAGGGTATATATAGATACTGAATTTCAGCAACATCGTTTTGTCGGTGGTAATCCTGCTCAGCTTCCGCAGCTGTTACATAGTTGGTTTTAATTAGCAGGTTTTCATACTTCAGTCTTTCGCGGCCTGGTCCAAGGTTTCGCCTGAAAATATCCCAACGTATGCGAGACTCATCGGTTATAGCCAATCCGTCTACATATTGAAGGTAGGTAATTAGCTGACTTCTATCGAATCTTCCGGCTGAATCAAGGAATGAAGATTTAATATTTTCATCTACATTTTTTCCTTGCACCATGTCCCATATTTCATCTTCTGGCACCACTACACCAACTTTCTCATACTCGGGTTTAATGGCGTGGTTGCTAATAAGCATATCCCAGGCCTGTTGCCGGATTGAGATCATTTCACGTTCGGATGGTCTTCGTCCAAAATTTAAAATGTAGTTGTTTTCGCGATCCTGGATTGCTCCCTGAAATTCTTCCAGAGAGATTTCATCTCCTGAAATTTCGCCAACCGTTGTATCCGTACCACCAAAAAGCGCGGTAGGTCCGCTACCAAACAAGTCGTTGAGGACAAAGGCAATGATGGCAACCGCCACAAAACCTACAACGACTTTCGTCATCTTATTTCTTAATGTTCCAATTATAGCCATATCAGGATTCTATTTTCTTGTACTTATTTCTCACTACACGCCCGAGAGTCAATCCGATCGGTTAGAAGAGCCGCAAATTTAGCCTGTTATATGAATTAGGCAAAGGCTGAGAATAAATATTACCCTATTAATCGAATTGGCTTTCAGGCAATTAGGTATAAATCGCTCTTTACCTACTGAGCGTCTTCTGCAATCTCTAACCGAACCGTTTCAATTCGGTTTTCCTGGGTACTTTGAATGATTAACGTGTACGGTGGAACTATGATAGATTCCCCTTTTTGAGGGATATCAGCCATATACGATAGAATTAGTCCGCCCAGTGTCTCGTACTCTCCGTGGGGTAGGTGCCATCCAAAATGTTCGTTCAAATAATCAATTTCATGACGGGCACTGAGCAAAAACGTTTTCTCATCAAGTTTTTCAGCCACCAGATCAGACTCATCATGTTCGTCTTCGATTTCTCCAAAGATTTCTTCAATGATATCTTCCATACTTACCAACCCGGACGTTCCGCCAAACTCATCAACGACTACCGCCAGGCTCTTTCGCTCTTGAATAAACTGAATCATCAATTCGTTGGCCATCATCGTTTCCTGCACGATAATGATGGGTGTTAATATTTCAGATATCGTAGATGGCCGTTGAAACAACGCAGATGAATGGCAATACCCAATAACATCATCAACTGATTTTCTGTAGATAAGAATTTTTGAATGTCCGCTTTCTACAAAAGCCTGCGTCAACACATCTATTCCATCATCAATATTTACAGAAACGATTTCAGGGCGAGGAATCATGCACTCCCGGATTTTAACCGTTTTGAATTCAAGAGCATTATGTAAAATCTTTTTATCCAGATCAAGATCTTCATCTTCATGTTTTACGTTCCGTGTATTCTTCAATAGTAATCAAGATCGGTCAGTCCAAAAACAGGGCGCTGCTCAGAGTACTCGAGCCTGAATATCGATTTGATAACAAACTTGGAGAGCGAAACAATAACCAAAGTGATAGGAGACAAGATGAAATAGATGATTCTGAACGGAATAGCGGAAATCGCCAGCATCCGATTTGGGTTGATTAGAAAAATACTTTTCGGAAGAAACTCCGCGGAGAAAAGTATGATGGAAGTGGAGAGTAACGTTTGGATAAACAACAAGGAAATGTCGTTATTCAAACTTTCTGGTAATACCGAAATCAGGTACGGTTCAAAAAACTGGGCTAATAGAATACCGAAAAGCACGAGAGAAAGCGTATTGCCAATCAAAATGGTACCTATAAACCAGTCTGGTTTTTGACAAACCGTGACATGATGCGCCCCCATAAATATCCTTGCTTGCCTTGCAGTTCAATTTGAAGTTTATTGGAAGAGATGAAAGCGATTTCAATTCCTGAAAAAAGAAGGAAAACACTAATGCGGCAAGAATAAGTGGCAGTAGGCTGGTGTCCATCTATTTTCGCTTTCGGATTACGTATACAAAAAACAATACCATGGACAACATGATTGACCAATAGGCATGGCCAAGTCCCTGGGTCATTACTTCATAAATACCTATTATAATAAAGACAGCTGCTAAGGATAAGAGCAGTGCATCAATCAATTTCATGAGAGGGCAAAGATAAAGAATTACAGTGATTGCTGATTAGTCTTCAATAACGAATTCACCGGCAGGTTTAGTAATGGTGTATGACGATAAGTCCTGGTTGGCCATCAGCCCGGTACCATAAATAACCTCCGCGGCTAAACGTATTGTTACAAATTTATCGGTAAATATTTTTTGGGTGTCCGGCTTCCAGAATAATTCCTCCGTATTGAGTTGTTCATTTTTAAGAATATTCTTCACTTCTACTTTTCCTCTGCCCCGCCATTTGTCCTCGTCCTTAAAGTAGTAAGCAGAATTGGCTATCAATGTTGATGATAAAGCACCAGCCTCATCATAAAACTCAAGGTAGATGCCTTGAGGAAACTCAAGATCACCGTTTTGAAGTTCTAAATATTTATCGGCAATCATTTTTACCTTTACATGCTCTCCTTCAGAATGATAGACTTCAACCTTATCGCCCTCTTTAGAAGGACCTTCATACAAAATAATCTGCTGGTTTTCCTGAGGTTCGCAACTCAGGAAAATAAAGGGTGTGGCCAGGATGAGGAGTCTTTTCATGAGAATAAAAAAGCCGATCCCATTAAGAATCGGCTTCGTTCTATTTATTTGATCGATTAATCTTTGCCACGTGTCTTTAGTGAAACCGTTTCTCCAACCCAGCAATCAATCCGCTTTGAATCACCTTCTTTCCAGTCTTGTTCAAAAATCTCCGTTGTGGAAGGAAATTGTGATTTCGCCTGAGCCATTTTAGCATTATTACCGGCACGTAAATACATATCATACGCAGCGATATACACCAATCTGTCTTCAGCTAAACTTTTTTGTTTTGAGCAATCGGCAACACTGTTCATATACAAGTCTCCAATCTTCTCGTAAGGTTCCTTGTTAGATGGATCTGCCGCGGCAGCCTGGCGGAAGATTTCACGCGCCCCGGACTTTGTACCTCTTTTAGCTTCAATGCTTCCTAGGTATATTAGCATTTCTGATTTCTCAGAAGGAGTTTTAGCCAGCTCAACGGCCTCTTTAAACAAAGGAATAGCTTTATCATAGTTGTCGGCACTCAAGTACTTCAAAGCAAGATTCTTGGCAAGACCATAATCCTGCTCCACTTTGTTAATTGCCTCACCAGTTTCTAACCATAAGGGATCATCCGTACACTTTCCTGCAGCATAAAAGAGAATATTCTTTTTGCCAATGTCATATCATTTGGGTTTTGACGGTATTTCGGCTCCAGGTTTTTCTTTACAAAATCACAATCCACTTTCACCATTCCGATCAGAAGGTCGTCCACAACGGTTTTATAACTCTTTAGTTTTTCAACATCCTGAGCTTTGTTTTCAGATTGGGCTTTTTTGATTTTGCTGTCAATAGCTGATATGATCTGATCATATCGATCAAGAATCTTGTCGTCTGATAAACTGTTATACACCTTATTTGCCCGAACTACCTGCATATAGGCCACCAGATTGGAATCAAAAATTTGGGTGCCACTTACTTTGCTCACTCGATCAAACAGAGTTAAAAGATCTTCAGCCTTGGTTTTATTGTTGATCCTGAATTTATAGGCTGCGAAGGCTTCCCGATTCAGTACGTTAATTTCATCATTACAGAATTTTATTCTGAGTTCGTACATCAGCAGCATGGAGTCAATCAGAATTTCCTTTTTTGCCGGATCCTTCTCAGCGCTGGCAAGATTGTCATAGATGTCCGCTCCATCAATATATAATTTGGTATTCCAATTGGGAGCATTTACCAACATCCATTGAAGGGCTTTGGTGGCACCACGGTAGTTCTTTGTGGTTAATGCATCTCCATAAATCGCAACAGACTCTTCCGCTTTAGCGCGATTCTCCGGCCAAACAACCTCTTTACATTGTGACCAGGCAAATACACTGCTTGCCAATACTGCAGTAGTTGTTAAAATTAAATTCTTCATTTTCTTAGTTAACATAATTCGTTTAATCAAACCTTCTTTTTATAAACCATTGATCGTTGAAAGTCACTCCCAAATAAATCTTAAAG
The DNA here is from genome assembly GCA_012032815.1 of Flammeovirgaceae bacterium. Lineage (GTDB taxonomy): Bacteria > Bacteroidota > Bacteroidia > Cytophagales > Cyclobacteriaceae > ELB16-189. The sequence goes on along the minus strand of JAAUQD010000009.1, from coordinate 26,694 downwards.
TAGGACTCTTCAATCGTATTTTTAGCTACGTCTCCCCGGGTTCCAAATTTAAAAGCCATATCAATGCTTGAAATCCGGCTTACCGGCAAAGAAAACCCAAAATTAATGCCAAAATCCCGAACAGCCTCACCATTAATCAAATAAGGATAATTCTCAAGGCTTACACCCGTTCGGTAAGTCACCCTATTGAAGTAACTGCTCACTGAATTTGGATTAGGTGTAAACTCACCCCCCAGCGATGCTTTCCATGCGGCTTGCGTTCCGGGGTTTTGCCCCTGGAAATCCTGGAATTGTAAATAATCGAGATAGACGAAATCAGCACCAATTAGCCAGTATTCACCCTTTCCAAAAGATGCTCCCACGCCAAAACCCGGAGGAAAAACGGATTGTGTTATCTGGTCTTTTGAGATCACCAGCGTATCAACAACGCCAAAAGAGTTGCTTCGCTCAAACTGCTGCGAAAATGTAGTCCTGATGTTGGATTTAAAAGTATAAACAGCCCCAATATTAATTTTATAATTATTCCGTGTAATAGAATCTTTGTTAAACGCTGCTCCGGCCGTGAATGTAAAGTCGCTATAGTACTGCTTTTCATTAAGTGTCACTTCATATTGGGATATCTGATCTGAGCTTAGTAATGTGTTGGTGTAATCGTTATCAATAGAGCTAAATAAATAACTGGCTTTTAGCCCCAAAGAAAAATCCTTGTTAATGCGTACCCCATTCGACCAAAATACTTCATTTATTCCTCCACTACCTGTTTCTAAAACAACTATAGTGTCTGAAGCACTGCCAACCACACTCGATAGATATTCAATCTTATAATTTACGTTAGTATAGGGCATCAACCCTCCTGATGAAGACCACCTCCCTGGCTTAACCGGTACCCCAAGAGCCAGGTAATTTAAATTACCATTACCATTTCGTTCTTCAGATTCGTTGCCTTTCACTTTACGGACCTCACCAATATAACCCGCTTCAAAAACGGTAAGTGTATTAAACGGTAACAGAGCGGGGTTTTGGTTGTTTAAGAACCAGTACTGGGGATTGCTTATTCCAACTCCTGCCATCCCCTGATTGTGAACCATGGCAGGACCAAAATATTCACCAATTCCAAAAGAGGAATAGGGGGTACGGGCAGCCTGTGCAAATACCATTGACTCTATCAAGGCAACACATAGTATAGTGATGGTAATGCGTCTACGATCCAGCATGTATGAAGAAAATCCTAATATCAGTATTAAGGGATCAATTCAGGGGCACAAATATGGGGTGTTTCGTTCGCTTTTCAAAAAACAAATTGAGCCAAATGTAAATTCGAACTAATTGGGTTAGAAATCTGAGAAGAGCAGTGCAGTCAATGATGAGGTACTTCGTTCCATGGTTTAGGGCTTGGTTCGTTTAAGTCAATTTAAAGAAGGCATTGGCGATTTTGTTACATTAGTGCCACATGGTAAATAAAAATTCTAAATCGAGAAAGACCTATCGAGTTGTCGGTATCATGTCAGGCACATCATTGGATGGCGTGGATTTGGCGTACTGTCAATTTACGGTGAACAATAAAAAGTGGGCTTATAAACTATTACGGGTAAAAACAATTAAGTATTCGACAGCCTGGAAAAGAAAACTGGCATCAGCGCATACGCTGAGTTCTGAAGCGCTTCACCAATTGGATGGTGAATATGGAAAGTACCTTGGTGAACTCTGCAACGAATTCATTCAGAATGTAAGGGGAAATAAAGTTGATCTGATTTCTTCACATGGACATACTGTGTTTCATCAGCCCGAAAAGGGATTCACATACCAAATTGGAAATGGAAACGACATTTACTCCGCTACAGGAATTACGGTTGTCTATAATTTCAGACAACTGGATGTTGCGTTGAATGGACAAGGCGCTCCTTTGGTACCGGTTGGCGATCGTCATTTGTTTGCAGATTTCAATGTGTGTTTAAATCTGGGTGGTATTGCAAATCTATCGTTTGAAAAAAATAAACAGCGAAAAGCATTTGATGTATGCTTTACGAATATGGCATTGAATGAAATAGTGAAAGAGGCAGATATGGAATTTGACAATCAGGGAAGACTGGCATCTCAGGGAAAGGTGAATCATGTACTGTTGAAAAAGATCACTTTACTGTATGATAAACTTCGACCCGCGAAACCTTCTCTAAGCAGAGAACTATACGAATCTGAATTCTCCAACATGTTGTCCGACAAACGAATTAGGATGGAGGATCGATTGAGGACGTTTCACCAATCAATCGCCAATGAAATCGAACAAGCTCTTCGTTTCAGTGGCCAAAAAGGTAAGCTGCTCGTAACGGGAGGAGGAGCATTCAATACATATTTGATCTCCACTATAAAAGCGAAACTTGGTTCACCATTTCAACTTGTGATTCCCCGCAAAGAAATTATTGAATTTAAGGAAGCCATTATTTTTGGATTCCTTGGAGTCCTTCGCCTGCGTAATGAAAAAATGTGTATTGTAGCGTAACCGGAGCATCAAAAGATTCTTGCTCGGGATCAATTGTGAATAATCAGTCAAAAGCTTAAAACGGATGAAAGACCTGCTTGATAAATTTGAGAATAAAAAGCCTGAAATAGTTTTTGAATGGAAGGATTCCGAAACGGATGCTGAGGGTTGGGTAGTCATAAATTCTTTGCGAGGGGGAGCAGCCGGTGGAGGAACCCGTATGCGGCCGGGACTTGACAAACGAGAAGTTGAATCTCTGGCTAAAACCATGGAAGTGAAATTTACTGTTTCGGGTCCACCCATTGGAGGAGCCAAATCCGGAATAAATTTTAATCCGAACGATCCGAGAAAGGCAGAAGTACTCGGCCGCTGGTATGCAGCCGTTATGCCCTTACTTAAATACTATTACGGTACGGGCGGAGATTTGAATGTTGATGAGTCTCATGAAGTAATTCCCATAACCGAGGACGTTGGACTTTGGCATCCGCAAGAAGGAGTTTTCAATGGCCACTACCGGCCTACAGAACCTCAAAAGGTAAATCGAATAGGACAATTGCGTCAGGGCGTGGTGAAGCTTATTGAAGATGAACAGTATACTCCGGGATTTTCTAAAAAATATACAATTGCAGACATGTGCACCGGATATGGCGTGGCGCAGTCTGTGAAACATTATTATGAACTTTGGGGAGGTCATGTAGAAGGCAAACGCGTAGTGCTTCAGGGATGGGGCAATGTAGGCGCTGCAGCTGGATTTTATCTTACTCAGATGGGAGCTCGGGTTGTGGGCATTGTCACGCGCGAGGGTGGTGTTATCAATCAAGCCGGGTATGATCTTGATGGCATTCGCGAATTGGTTTTGAATCGGGCCGGAACACAGCTTGTTACGAGGGATCTGCTGTCTTATGAAATAGTTGATCATAAAATATGGGATCTGGATTTTGAAATTTTTATACCCGCAGCGGCATCACGGTTGATTACTAAGCAAATGGTGGAGCGCATGATTGCCACCAAACTTGAACTGATTGCCTGTGGTGCGAATGTTCCTTTTGCTGACCCGGAAATATTTTTTGGACCTACCGGATTATACGCGGATCAAAATTTTTCGGTCATCCCTGATTTTATTGCCAACTGTGGTATGGCCCGCGTGTTTGCCTATTTCATGGAGAATGAAGTCTTAATGACCGATCAAAGTATTTTTAACGACATTTCGAATACCATCCACAATGCCATGGAAAAAGTGCATAGCGCAAATCCGTCTAAAACTCAGATTGCTGAAAAGTCGCTTGAAATCGCTCTAAAAACACTACTGGGGTAGCTTTTTTTAATGTTAAAAATTGATACATTTGGTTTAGCCTTACCCCTAATGACCAACGTTAATTTGACATTACCATCTTCTCCGACAATCAATCAATTTATTAATCTATGATCCTCGAGCTAATTCTATTAGTGGCGGGGTTCATCGTATTGATTAAAGGGGCTGATTTTTTGGTTAGTGGTTCAGCATCGGTAGCCAAGAAATACAATGTATCTAATCTTGCCATTGGATTAACGGTGGTTGCTTTTGGCACATCGATGCCAGAAATGCTGGTCAACATTATGTCAGCCATTTCTGGCTACAATGACGCGGCTTTTGGCAATATAATAGGGAGTAACAATTTCAATCTTCTTTTTATTTTGGGTGTTGCAGGATTGATCTACCCGCTGGTAGTTCAGCGAAGTACTGTAGCTTTTGAGATTCCCATTTCAATAGTTGCTGCCGGTTTGCTTTTCTTTTTGGTAAATGATAGAATGATTTCCGGGCACGATGAAAACATCCTGTCCAGGCTTGATGGCTTAGTCCTCATTATATTCTTCCTTCTTTTCTTGCTTTATGTATGGCGATCAATGAAAACGTCCACCGACATAGATCAGGAACCGGTTAAAATTTACAGTATGCCAAAATCATTACTATTTGCGGGGGCAGGAATTGGAATGCTTATTGGCGGTGGAAACCTCGTAGTTGAAAATGCGGTAAGCATTGCTCATCGGTATGGGCTTTCAGAAAGATTAATCGGGCTTACTATTCTTGCTGCGGGTACATCACTCCCTGAATTGGCTACATCAGCAGTAGCCGCTTTCAAAAAGCAAACCGACATAGCTATCGGCAACGTAATTGGATCAAACATCTTTAACATATTTCTTATTCTTGGTGTAACAAGTATGATTAACCCTCTTCCGTACAACAACGTTTTGAATTTTGATATAGCTGTGTTGATTGGATCAACCATCTTGCTTATGATCTTTATGTTCACGATCAACCAAAGAAAGCTGGATCGCTGGGAAGCGTTTATTTTATTAGCAGCCTTTATTACTTACACGGTATTACTAATCAGAGAAGGCTAATCATAGTTAGAGCGCTGGCGGGTGAACAGCAAACAAAGGATGAATCAATAGATAGACAACGGCTCCTGCAAAGTACCCCAGCATGGCAAGCAGCGCAATTTTTTCAGGTACCAGATAAAATCAATCTTCTCCATGCCCATTACAGCAACTCCGGCAGCCGATCCAATGATCAAAATACTTCCACCTGTACCAGCACAATAAGCAAGATATTCCCAAATCATATGATCGGGATAATACGTTTCCATACTGTACATACCCATGCTGGCAGCCACCAGAGGAACATTGTCAACTATCGCAGAAAGGATTCCAATCAATGTGATGATGATACGATTATCACCAAGCGATGTATCAAGGAACGCAGCGAACCGACTCAACAGCTCCATGGATTGGAGTGCGCTCACAGCCAGCAAAATTCCTAAAAAGAAAAGAACGCTTGGAACGTCAATTCGGGTCAGTGCTCCTGCAGCTGTATAGGGTCGTTTTTCTGATTCATCCATATCTGGATTTATCAATTCGGAAACTACCCAGAGTACTCCCAATGCCAGTAACATACCCAGGTAAGGAGGAAGATGGGTTACTGTTTTAAAAATCGGAACAGAAATTAGCCCGCCTACGCCAAATATTAACATGGTGGTTGCGCCCGGAACAACTCCATTATTATTCGAACCGTGACCGTTTTCCGATGATTGGTCAATCTGATCTTCATGTGTACCAAGTTCACCCTTCATTGTAAACTGTAGATAAATCAGTGGGATAATCATGCACACCAGTGATGGAACAATTAAGGTAACAATAATATTAGCCGATGTAATTTGTCCACCAATCCAGAGCATCGTAGTAGTCACATCTCCAATTGGAGACCATGCCCCTCCGGCATTTGCCGATATTACTATCATCCCTGCAAAAAATAACCGCATCTGTTTATTTGGAACCAGCTTTCGGATAAGCGAAACCATCACGATGGAAGTTGTTAGGTTATCTAGTATCGCGGAAAGAAAGAACGTAACAAAGCAAAGAATCCACATCAATTTTTTTGGATCTTTTGTGGTGATTCGATCCGTCACTACCCGGAACCCTTGATAGGCATCAACTAATTCCACAATGGTCATTGCACCCATTAGGAAAAAGAGGATTTGAGATATTTCTCCTAAATGTTCCAGTAACGAGAATGAAACAAATTCACGATAAATTTCATGATCTGTCAAAGCGCTGAACCGATCTCCTAATTCAATTTTCAGTATCTCTGTAAAAGCTGTATATGAATCACTTGTAAGAAGTGCAGCTGTTGGTTCAGATAACGCAAAAATTGTCCAACAGACAACCCCGGTTAAAATAGCAGACGCAGTTTTGTTTATTTTAATGGGATGTTCAAGGGCGATTGCCATGTACCCAATGATAAAGAGTGTAATTACAATAAGTTCCATACCATCCGTTTTAGGTCGGGTAAATATATAGGAAAAAAATAGTTCACAGGGTCAAATTCCTGTTTTAGGTTTTGATTTTAATGCGAACGGCAGATGAAATAAGATTTCTTTTAAATTACCGAAGGTTGAAGAGTCCTTGATTCAGGCTTTTCAATGCAGATTCTTTATGGATGGAATCAATCAGAAGGGATATGTTGTTGTAACTTCCACCGTATGAAACCATCCTAATTGGAATGGCACGTAAGGAGGTAAAAACCTGTTGAAGCATTTCTTTATTTTCTGTTAATCGGTTGCCCACTACGCAAATTATACTCTGGTTTTTGTCCACCTCCACAGTGCCAAATGAATGCAATTCATTTACAATCTGCTTTAACCGACTATCATCATCTATCGTTACGGAAACGGCCACCTCCGAAGTCGATATCATGTCAATTGGCGTTCTATACTTCTCAAAGACTTCAAAAATTTTACGAAGAAATCCGAAGGCTAATAACATTCTTGAAGATTTAATTTTAATCGCGGTGATTCCATCTTTTGCAGCGATGGCTTTCACTATACCGGATTCACCCTCATGGGAAATAATTGTGCCGGCTGCATTTTCGTCCATTGTGTTTTTAAGACGAACGGGAATTTTATACTTCTGGGCAGGAACAATCGTGGAAGGATGCAGAATTTTAGCTCCAAAATAAGCCAGCTCAGAGGCCTCATCAAAAGTAAGGTGGGAGATGGGAAATGTCTTTTTCACGATTCGAGGATCATTGTTATGCATTCCATCAATATCGGTCCAGATTTGAATTTCATCAGCACCTACGGCAGCACCAATCAATGAAGCGGTGTAATCACTTCCTCCGCGCTTCAGGTTATCAATCTCATTTTTATGGTTGCGGCAGATATACCCTTGCGTTACAATCACATTTACAGACGCCAGAGACTTAAGAAAAGGTTTTAGGCGCAATGATATCTTCTCCAGTTCGGGCTCTTCATTTTCATCGATAGTCATGAAATGCAAGGCTGGCAGAAGTCGTGAGTTAATTTTCCGTTCCTGCAAATGCTGATAAAAAAGTTCTGTTGAAAGCAGTTCGCCTTGAGCCAATAGCTCTCGGTAACTTTTACTGTCAAAATCCCCAGCGGCCAGCAGGCGAATTAAAATGAAATACCGGCTGATAACTTCGTTGCCAATGGCTTTGAATCCTTCGGTATCAAAGAGTTCGCTTACAAATGAGTTGTAATGTTTTTCAAGGGTTGAAATTTCATCCTCAGCTTTATTCACTTCTCCATTCAGCAGATTGTCACCAATGGTAACTAATGAGTTAGTTGTGCCCGAAAGGGCAGATAAGACAATAATCTTCTGACCCTGTGTATGCAACACCAGGTCAGCTATTTTTTTCATCCGGCTGGGTAAACCCACCGAAGTACCTCCAAACTTTAATACAAGCATCTCATCGATTTAATGGCCGCCAAAATTATAGCGGTGGACACAACAATCAAATGAACGCATAAAAAAAGCCATTCCAATGGAATGGCTTACTTCTTATTTAGGTATTCAATTATTTCTTACCGTCATTCACTTCTTCATATTCAACATCAGAAACATTATTTCCATCTGTTGATTTTGATTCAGCATTAGGTTGCTGACCGGCTTCAGCGCCCGGGGCACCCTGATTATCTGCGTACATTTCTTGAGAAGCACCTTGCCATGCCGTATTTAATGTTGCCATAGCGGCATCAATAGCGGCCAGATCCTTCTTAGTATGAGCTTCTTTTAACTGAGCTAAGGCATTGTTTATTGCATTTTTGTTAGCTTCAGAAAGTTTTTCGCCATATTCCTTCAATTGCTTTTCAGTTTGAAAAATCAGCGTGTCGGCCTGATTGATTTTCTCGACCGTTTCTTTCTGAGTTTTGTCCGTATCAGCATTTGCTGCCGCCTCTTCTTTCATGCGCTTGATCTCATCATCCGTCAATCCGGAAGATGCCTCAATGCGTATTTTTTGTTCCTTGCCTGTTCCTTTGTCTTTCGCTGAAACATGGAGAATTCCATTAGCATCAATATCAAAGGTCACTTCAATCTGCGGCATTCCCCGCGGAGCAGGAGGAATTCCATCCAGATGAAACCTTCCGATGGTTCGGTTGTCTTTGGCCATTGGTCGCTCACCCTGCAGTACATGAATTTCTACTGAAGGCTGGTTATCAGCTGCTGTAGAAAACGTTTCTGATTTCTTGGAAGGAATGGTTGTATTTGATTCAATTAGTTTGGTCATAACACCACCCAATGTTTCAATACCCAGTGATAGAGGAGTCACATCAAGCAACAACACATCTTTCACTTCCCCCGTCAATACACCACCCTGAATGGCAGCACCTACGGCCACCACTTCATCCGGATTCACTCCTTTCGATGGTTCTTGCCAAAGAATTTTTCTACTTCTTCCACAATCTTTGGAATGCGGGTGGAGCCACCCACCAGGATTACTTCATCAATTTGCGATGTAGATAGTCCGGCATCTTCAACGGCTTTGCGGCATGGTTCAAGGGTTCTGCGTACCAGGTCATCGGCCAATTGTTCGAACTTCGCCCGGCTCAATTTTTTGACTAAGTGTTTAGGCACACCATCAACTGAAGTTACGTAGGGTAGATTGATTTCAGTTTCGGCTGAACTCGAAAGTTCAATTTTAGCTTTCTCAGCAGCCTCTTTCAGACGCTGAAGTGCCATTGGATCTTTACGAAGATCAATGTTTTCATCTTTCTTAAACTCTTCAGCCAGCCAGTTCATGATCTTTAAGTCAAAATCATCACCACCAAGATGTACATCTCCGTTGGTTGACTTCACTTCAAACACACCGTCACCTAATTCCAAAATAGAGATGTCGAATGTACCACCACCCAGGTCGTACACCGCAATCTTCATGTCTTTGTTTTTCTTGTCAAGTCCGTAAGCCAATGCTGCAGCCGTTGGTTCATTGATAATTCGCTTTACATCAAGTCCTGCTATTTGCCCGGCTTCTTTGGTAGCCTGGCGTTCAGCGTCATTGAAGTATGCCGGAACCGTTACCACAGCTTCTGTAATGGTTGTGCCCAAATAATCTTCAGCTGTACTCTTCATTTTTTGAAGAATCATAGCTGATATTTCTTGCGGGGTGTAAAGGCGATCGCCAATGCGAACCCGCACGGTATCATTGTTGCCTTTTTCAATATCGTAAGAGATTATTTTCATCTCCTCCTTTACCTCATTGAATTTTTTGCCCATGAAGCGTTTAACGGAAGTGACTGTATTTTTTGGATTGGTTATGGCCTGGCGTTTGGCGGGGTCTCCTACTTTTCGCTCACCCTTTCCGGCATCCAGGAATCCAACAATAGACGGAGTAGTACGCCTGCCCTCGCTGTTGGCAATGACAACCGGCTCATTTCCTTCCATCACGGCCACACAGGAGTTGGTTGTTCCTAAATCTATACCTATGATTTTTCCCATTTTATTTATGTTTTTTCGATTCAAATTTTACAGAAAGGGTTTATCAAGGGTTATGCCAAGGGTACTTCACCTCAAGTAAGGTGACACAATGACATGAATTATATCAGAATTGATAATAAATAGAAGAATCTGGCACTTTTTATTAAAAGGCTTAGCTCAAGCGGGACTAAATCGTTGCTGGTTAAACGATCAGGAGTGATAAATAATCACTTCATGCTATAGTGTACGACTCTTTTTATTTGGTGCGGCAGCTATTTACTATGTTAGTCTTAAACTGGCTATCACTCTTCAGTATGGTGAAGAATTCGCCTAGAAACTGCTTCGTTTGATCGAACTCTTTGTCTGTAAAGTAGGATTTGTGAGCATCCAGGATTCCCATCATTTTTGGCTCAGCATCCAGGTATTGCTTTCTTGTATATTCAAATAATTCCGGTGCGCGACAAAATCCGCGGTAAACCCGATCTGTAACCTTGGTTATACCCAGACCTTCACTTACGGTTGCATAAGGAGCATTTACAAAACCCGCCATATCAAAATCATAAGCCAACGGGATAAACGTGTTATTACCTTTTAACAGGATTTTTGAATTATGCTGAAATGTAGTTGACCAATCGGTATTGGCAATCATGTATTGAAAAAATTCATATCGAATTGCACTGGTGTCGTGCAATGCCATGGGGTGAAGTTTTAAATCTTCACGAGCTTCACCATTAAACCGTTCAGCTACGACATCATCATCTTCGATAAAAAATCCTGCCAGCTGAAATTGTTTTGTCTTTTTTCCGCTCTCTTCTGTAAAATCAATATTTACCAGACGCGTGTTAAAATAATAAGGTGTTATAGGCTCATAAATCTGATAGCATAAATACTCACGCATGATGAGCATATTATTATCGCTGCTGGTCATGCAGGGTACCACCAATTTTAAACTTTTATTACCTTCAAATACAGTACCTTTCTCGTCACCCTTCTTCATCTTGATCCGAAGGGGAGGAAAATAGCACTTCTTTAAACGAAATTCTCCACGCGTCCTGATGCTCATGTCAATAGAGTCATACGATTCTCCACTGGCTTTGTAATAAAGAACTGAAGGAGCGTAGGTGGTGTCGTTTGTTATCTTTTTAATATCTTTGATCGAGAGCTTTAACCCAATGTTTAAAGCTTGCTCTTCCTCGAATAACGGAGTGGATTTTTTTTGAGCCTGGCTAAGTAAGCCAAAGAGCAACAAAGGGAAAAGCAATAGAATTCTGATTAAATAGGAAAAATGGGTGCATACCTTGACATTATAAATTTCAGAACCCTTCATGTTGTTCTGATCACCATCTTCTGTAGTTTTCTGGCTATTCAATTTCATATCAGTTTTGATTTTGATTTCCTTTTAATAAGTGCCGCCCTGATTTTTCCCCTGGTATTCACCATTCGCGAAGCTTTTAAACGCAGAGAGCGAGCTTTACAAAGCCTCAGTCGCTTTAAGGCTTCCTTAATGACAATTTATTACTGTTTCGAAAATAACAAAAAACTGGACGCGGAAAAGAAACTACACATCAAAAATGTTTTGCAACGGGTTGCCGATACACTCATTGTATGCATTAGCACTAAATCTGATTCCAAAGATAAGTTGGACAAAGATGTGGGTGAGATCTTTGCTTTTATTCAAACCAATGAAGAATACATATCGGGTGGTACTTCATTAAAAATTTTTAGATTCTTAAAGGATACCCATGATAGTATTGAGAATCTTGTGGCGATAGTTCGTCACAGAACGCCCATAAGTCTTCGGTCCTATTGCCTTTTATTCATATACATATTTCCAGTAATCTATACACCTACACTACTGGACAGTTTAGGTAACGATGCAAGTTTTTGGCTGTTGAGTCTCATTGGGAGTTTTAAAGCATTTATTCTAATCTCGCTATTTAACGTTCAGGAGAAAATTGAAGATCCGTTTGATCAGGAAGGACTGGATGACATTCGTCTTGATGATTTTAAGTTGACCGTTTAGTCGAATTATACACTCTCATTAGGTGGCAAGGGGCTGAATTTTTACCTTTGCGCCTAATTTTTTTATTGTGAATCTCGATCAGGAAATTGCCAGGCGAAGAACATTTGGTATAATCAGTCACCCCGATGCGGGTAAAACCACGTTAACAGAAAAACTACTTCTTTTTGGTGGGGCCATACAGAAGGCAGGTGCTGTCAAGTCCAGTAAAATAAAAGATCATGCACGAAGTGACTGGATGGAAATAGAAAAACAAAGAGGTATTTCGGTCGCTACTTCGGTAATGGGATTTAATTATGATGGTACTCGCATCAACTTACTTGACACTCCAGGTCACCAGGATTTTGCAGAAGATACCTATCGTACACTCACAGCGGTTGACAGTGTAATCATGGTGATTGATTGCGTAAAAGGAGTTGAATCGCAGACAGAGAAATTAATGGAGGTCTGCCGGATGCGGGATACTCCTGTAATGTGTTTTATCAACAAACTGGATAGGGAAGGGAGAGATCCTTTCGACCTATTGGATGAGGTAGAAGCCAAATTAGCGATTCGTGTTCGTCCTTTAAGCTGGCCCATTGGTATGGGAAAAGGATTTAAAGGGGTCTATAACTTAGTCGATAAAAGTCTTTATCTGTTTACACCAAGCAAACAAACTGTGGAGGAAGGTATTGCCATCTCTGATATTTCGAGTTCTACGGTAGATGATTTGATTGGTGAAAACAATGCCAAACAATTGAGAGCGGATGTAGAATTAATTGAAGGTGTCTATCCGGAATTTGATGTGAAACAATACTTATCGGGTGAAACCGCGCCAGTCTTTTTTGGAAGCGCTGTTAACAATTTTGGGGTTCGGGAGTTACTGGAGAATTTTATTGACATTGCCCCGGCACCCATCCAGCGCAAAACAGATACCCGTGTAGTGAAGCCTGAAGAAAATAAATTTTCCGGGTTCATTTTTAAAATTCATGCCAACATGGATCCGAAGCATCGCAACCGGATTGCTTTTTTGCGAGTGTGCTCCGGAAAGTTTGAACGAGGAAATTCATATTATCATGTTCGTCAGAATAAAGCATTCAGATTTTCCAATGCCACAGCCTTCATGGCTCAGGACAGGGAAACTATTGATGAAGCCTTTCCCGGAGACATCGTAGGTATTTATGATACCGGAAATTTAAAAATCGGGGACACGCTGACCGAAGGAGAAAAGATGATCTATACAGGAATCCCTAGTTTTTCTCCGGAGATATTTAAAGAGGTTATAAATAAGGATGCAATGAAAACCAAGCAATTGGAAAAGGGACTTCATCAATTAATGGAGGAAGGTGTTGCACAACTCTTTACCTATGAATTGGGAAATCGCAAAGTAGTGGGTACCGTTGGAGCTTTGCAGTTTGAAGTTATTCAATTTCGATTGAAGAACGAATACAATGCAACGGTTGAGTTTTCATCACAGAATATTCACAAAGCCTGCTGGATAAGCAGCCGCGACCCGAAAAAGTTACATGAATTTACCGAATCAAAAACAAGGCACATTGCTCGGGACAAGGACGATAAACTTGTATTTATGGCTGAATCGAAAGCCTGGTTACAAATGGTTCAGGATAATTTTCCGGATATTGAATTTCATTACACTTCAGAATTCTAATGTACGATGCCTGATTTTTCGGTTGTATATGAGGACAATCACCTTTTAGTAGTAAGTAAACGTGCCGGGCAGCTTGTGCAAGGCGACCGGACCGGTGACAAACCATTAGTTGAGTTGGGAAAAGATTATTTGAAGAAGAAATATTCTAAACCGGGAGCTGTGTTTTTGGGGGTGGTGCATCGCATCGATCGTCCTGTTTCAGGATTGGTTGTTTTTGCGAGAACTTCAAAGTCGCTTGGCAGAATGAATGAATTGTTTCGTAATAAAGAAACTAAGAAAGTCTATTGGGCAATTGTCGATAAGGCCCCACCTCATACCACCGGGAATTTAATACATTGGCTTGTTAAAGATCCTGTAAAAATAAAACAACTGCTTATTCAGAAGATCGTTCGGGAGCCCAACATTCTGAACTAAATTATACTTTATTGGCTGAAAAGTCAGGCTTATATTTGGTGGAAGTTCGCCCCATCACCGGACGGCCGCATCAGATTCGAGTGCAGATGGCCAGTATAGGATGTCCAATTGTTGGAGATAAAAAGTATGGGTCGGCTTCAGTAAATTCTGACAAAAGTATTTGTTTACATGCCCGATGCTTATCCTTTACACATCCAGTGAAAAAAGAGTCAATCTCTTTTTCGGCACCTATACCTGTACTACCAAGTTGGCAAATTTTTAAATATCTGGAAGCTTGAGCGATGAGATGGATTGAAAAATTAAAAACCAGGTGGAAAGTAACGAGCGTGTTTCAGGTGATCCTGATTTTAGTTGTATTTTCATGTACTGGCTTTACTGTGCTCTTTTTAAAGCCTCCGCTTTTTGAATTTTTATACGGAGGAAATAAAGCTCCACTTTGGGCATCAATCGTCTATTACATTCTGATCCTACCTGTATATAATTTACTGCTCCTGTTTTATGGATTTGTATTTGGACAGTTTAAATTCTTCTGGTCGTTTGAAAAAAGATTTTTTACAAGATTGTTGTCAGTATTCAGAAGGAAAGAAAATCGATGATCATTCACTAAAAACAGAAAGCTCCGAATGGAGCTTTCTTAGTATTATTTGGAATTTAATTAATCCTTTGATACTCCATCCGCAAGGAGTATTACTTTATTGTTGAGCACTTCAACAACCCCTCCAGAGATCTTGACCTGTTCTCGTTGTTTTTCAGTTTTGTATTCAACAACCCCTTCTTTTAAGATACTGATGAGCGGTGCGTGATTGTTCAAAACCTGAAACGAACCGTCAGATCCGGGAAATGAAGCCAAGCTCACCTCTCCTTCAAAAATTTTCTTTTCAGGTGTTATGATTTCAAGTTGCATGTATTACGCGTTTGCTTCGGCCATCATCTTTTCACCTTTCACGCGCGCTTCCTCAATGTTACCCACAAGGTTAAATGCCATCTCTGGGAGATGATCCATTTCGCCATCCATGATCATGTTAAATCCTTTGATCGTGTCTTTGATATCTACAAGAGCTCCTTTAAGGCCCGTGAAAGCTTCAGCCACATGGAACGGTTGAGATAAGAAACGCTGAACACGCCTTGCGCGGTGTACCACCAATTTGTCCTCATCGGATAATTCATCCATACCAAGAATGGCGATAATATCCTGAAGTTCTTTATAACGTTGCAATGTTTCCTTCACGCGCTGTGCGCAGTTGTAATGATCATTTCCAACCACATCGGCACGCAAAATTCGCGAAGTCGAATCCAACGGATCAACTGCAGGATAAATACCAAGCTCAGCGATCTTCCTTGATAAAACAGTGGTGGCATCCAGGTGAGCAAATGTTGTAGCAGGAGCAGGGTCCGTTAAATCATCAGCAGGAACATAAACGGCCTGCACCGAAGTAATCGAACCATTCTTTGTAGATGTAATCCGTTCCTGCATGGCGCCCATTTCTGTAGCCAGGGTAGGTTGATACCCCACGGCTGACGGCATACGGCCTAACAAAGCCGACACTTCCGATCCGGCCTGAGTGAATCGAAAAATGTTATCAATGAAGAATAAAATATCCCTTCCTTTTCCTTTTCCATCACCATCTCTAAAATACTCAGCAATAGTAAGTCCTGACAGCGCAACACGAGCGCGTGCTCCAGGAGGTTCATTCATCTGACCAAACACAAATGTAGCTTTGGATTCCTGCAGGTTTTCATGTTCACCTTAGATAGATCCCATCCACCTTTATGGATTGACTGAACAAATTCTTCTCCGTAGTTGATAATCCCTGCTTCGATCATTTCACGAAGCAAATCATTTCCTTCTCGCGTACGCTCACCAACACCGGCAAATACAGAAAGTCCTGAATATGCCTTGGCAATATTGTTAATCAACTCCTGGATAAGAACAGTTTTTCCAACACCTGCACCTCCAAATAATCCGATCTTCCCCCCTTTTGAATACGGTTCGATAAGATCAATGACTTTAATACCAGTGAATAAAACCTCTGATGAAGTAGACAAATTTTCATAGGCAGGGGCTGACCGGTGAATCGGGAGTGATTGCTTTCCTTCCGGCTGTTTTAGACCATCAATCGTTTCACCAACGACATTGAATAACCGACCCTTAATATCTTCACCAATGGGCATTTCTATAGGTGTGCCGGTGTCAATAACCTCCATACCGCGAACAAGGCCTTCCGTTCCATCCATGGCGATAGTGCGGATGCGCTCCTCACCAAGATGTTGTTGACATTCGAGTACTACCCGTGTGCCATCAGCCTTAAAAACTTCCATCGAATCCAGAATATTGGGAAGTTTTGCATTGGGATCGTCAAATGCTACGTCTACTACGGGTCCAATTACCTGAGTTATTCTGCCTTTATTAGCCATTGAAATTATATTATTTATTTGGGATCAAATTCAGTCCGCAAAACTAGGGTTTTCAAGGTCAAAGCCAAACAATATAATTTAAAAAGGACCCTTTTGAGGATGTGATTTTTGTCACTTTTCTTCAGGCACTTTGTAGTTCTATCCGAAAAGTAGTGCCCACCATTTCCTCTGAGGATTTTACATAAATTTTACCAAAATGATAATGGTCAATTATTCGCTTTGCAAGAGCAAGACCAAGGCCCCATCCCCGTTTTTTCGTAGTAAAACCTGCTTTAAAAACGCTGGGTATATGTGTCTTTTGTATACCCTTTCCGGTATCGGATATATCGATAAACACCCGGCCTTCATTGCCACGCAATATTTTAATAGCGATCGTGCCGGTACCGCCCATTGCATCTACTGCGTTTTTACATACGTTTTCAATTACCCACTCAAACAGTTGAGCATGAACATTAGCCTGAATGGATTCGGAAAGCGTGTACACTTCAAATTTAACCTTGGAAGACACCCTAAGCTGAAGGTAACTGACAACATTGTTGATGAGGTAGTACACATTTTCACTTTTTAAAACAGGAACAGAACCTATGCTGGAAAATCGTTCAGTTATGACGCGCAGCTTCTGAATGTCTTTCTCCAACTCATCGACAATCCCTTTGTTCTTAATGTACGGGTCATCACGTAAGACTTCAATCCATCCTATCAGTGACGATAAGGGTGTTCCCAGTTGATGGGCTGTTTCTTTGGCAAGACCGACCCATAAGCGATTTTGTTCTGCGGTTTTGCTATAGTTGAAAGCCAGATAAGATATGAAACCGAAAATGGCGATCACCGAAAGTTGTATGTACGGATAGGCAATTAGTTGAGTGAGTAAAAATGAGTTTTTGTAATACACATATTGTTTGCCAAAGATTTCATCAGTAGTAGGGTCTTTAAGCACAATCTCTATGGGTGCATACGTTTGTTTCATGTCTGAAAGCTGCTTCTGCAAAACATCACTCATTTTTTTAACAGACCATGACGAATCGATGTCGATATTATCGTGGTAGATTATATTGCCGGCATCGTCAAGTAGGATTGTTGGTATTGAACTGTTTTTATAAATGACCTCCTCCGTAATGAAGATGATATTGTTGTCCACATCGTTGAGCGTGTACTCCAGTGCTTTGGCATAAAGATTTACCTGGTTGAACTCCCTGTCCTTTAATTGTCTTACCAGGATGTTGGTATAGTAGATACTTCCTATGCTGATAACAGCGGAAATGAAGAGGATTATCCATTTCAGCGCTGAATTCTCCTGATCAAAGCGAAAAAAATCAAGAAGCGATTTTATCTGCATTATTGAAATTAAATAAAAAACCGGATGAGGTCGTCATCCGGTTCAGTATGATTTACTTTTTGGTCATCCTTTCATCATAAACCATTTGGCCAAAACTTTATAATTGACTTTTGTTCCGTGCATCAGTATGCCCACACGATAAATACGGCCTGCTATCCAGGTAGTAAGAATAAACCCGCCAATCAACGATACCATCGAAAGTGCAAGTTGCCAGGCAGGCACACCAAATCCAATCCTTCCCATCATGGCGATGGGGGATGTGAATGGAATGATGGATAACCAAACACTGATCGGTCCATGAGGGTCATCCAAAATGAATGTAAAAAGTGCAAAGTAGGAGATCAGCATGGGTATAGTAATCGGGAACATGAATTGTTGCGCTTCGGCTGGGCTGTCAACCGCTGAACCTACGGCCGCGAAGAGCGCTCCATAAAGGAGATAGCCGCCTAAAAAGAAAAAGAGGAAGTTGAAAATAATGTAAGTAAATGGAATTTGATTTACTGTTTCCATGATCGACATGAGCTGAGGGTCATACTCCGGAACGTTAGCCATTTGTTCATTGGCCTGGTTCATCATTTCCATTTGAGGAGCGCTCATTCCAAAATAACCCAGTACGAGTGAAGACAATGTAGAGATCAGGACGATCCAAATCAGAAACTGCAGAATGCCTACCGAAGCCAATCCGATTATTTTGCCGGTCATCAACTGGAAGGGGCGTACAGATGAGACAATGACTTCGACAATCTTGCTCATTTTCTCTTCAATCACACCTTGCATGATTTGGGCACCATAAACAAAAATGAAGATGTAAATCATGATGCCACCAACCATTCCTATTGCAAAAAGAACTTTTGTATCGCTTGCTTTTTCCTGACCGGATTCAGAAAGAGTTACCGATCGTATGTCAACGCTGGTCTTTAAGCTATCCAGGATCTTTTGGTCAATCTTAAACCGTAACATCTTAATGTCCTTGATCTTATTTTCGATTTTTGATTCCAGGTCACTCACTTCTCCAGGACCGGGGTTCACTTTTGTATAGAGCGTAACACCGGCAGGATTGAAAACATTGATTTGAGGTACATGCAGCAACCCAAAATCGTCACTTTCTGAAAATGCTCGCTTAGCATCTTCAATAGACCCGTTAAATTTTTTGAAAATAAAGCGGGATGTGTCATTGATGTTGAGGTAGTTTCCCTCATCAACAAGATGTACAACTGGTTTTCTGGCATTTTCTTTCTGCACCTTGGCGACATAAATCAATACCGCCATAATAACGGGAAAGATGAGAGGTATAAGAATCGTGGCTACAAGAAATGACTTCTTTTGTACGCGATTTAAAAACTCTCGTTGAATGATTAACCATGTCTTATTCATCACTTCCTCCTTTCACTAATTGAATAAATATCTCGTTCATGGAGGGTACTTTCTCAATGAAGCTATGCACCTCGGTAATTTCTATCAATTGTTTTAATAAGTCATTTGGATTTCCCGGTGATTTCATTCTTACCAGACTCCGGTAGGTGTTTTCTTCAACTTTATTTTGGTGGATCATCTCATAGTTTCCACCATTCAATTGAAAAGAGCCGATATGATCCACCGCAAAAGTAAATGACTTGTAGTTGTTCTTGATTTCTTTTTTTGGTCCTTCAAGAATTTTTTTTGATTTATTTATCAGAACAATATGATCGCACAGTTCTTCCACGGTCTCCATTCGGTGTGTGGAGAAAATAATAGTCGACCCCTTTTCCTTGAGCTCCAGAATTTCGTCACGAATCAGGTTAGCATTTACAGGATCAAATCCTGAAAAAGGTTCATCGAGGATAATCAGCTTAGGTTCATGCATGACGGTGCTGATGAACTGAACTTTTTGTGCCATTCCTTTAGAGAGATCTTCTACTTTTTTGCCAGTCCAATCCAGAATATCAAACTTTTGCAACCAGGCTTTTATTCTGGTTTGAGCTTCTTTTCGATTAAGACCTTTGAGCTGAGCAAGGTAAAGTAATTGCTCACCAACTTTTAGTTTCTTGTACAATCCACGCTCTTCCGGCAGGTACCCTATTACGGAAATATGATTTTCGTGCAATCGTTCATTAAAGATGGTAATCGTTCCTTCATCAAGCGAGATGATTTGATTAATGATCCTGATCAATGTGGTTTTCCCAGCACCATTAGGTCCCAGCAAACCAAAAATGGATTTTTCTGGAACGGATAAACTAACCTGATCGAGTGCGGTATGATTAGTATACCTTTTTGTTACACGCTCTACCTGTAATGCGTTCATTTATCGAAACTATTAAATAAGCTTTAAGCAAACCAAAAATGGTTCGCAAGATAAAGTTTTAGGCGGGATGAAAAACTTAATTATTTACTTTCTTTAAACACAATGTTGCCCATAGAGACATCGAGATCAAACGACAGGGCATTCTTAGGATTCTCCTGGTAGGCTTGATTAACAAATGAGTTGTCACTGATTTTTTTCATGCCTTTAATAGGCTGAACACTGCACAACCAGGAATTTTTAATGTTTACAACAACAGGCACATTACTCTCCGGCAGGACTATGACCAGGTTGCCAGCACCTACACTGCCCTGTACGTGCTTCGAGGTTAGATTTGCTCCACTGAAGTCCAGCATCATATTTCCAAATCCAACATCAGCAATTACATATTTTGATTTGCTTCTTGAAATTTGCTTCACGGTCACGGTTCCAAATTCTACTTTGACCAGGAAGGTGTCCATTTCAATTTTATTACTATTTCCTGAATAGTTGATATGCACATCGGCACTTCCTGTGTTTACCTTAAATCGGTTGATGGCCAGACCGCTTAAATCGATATTGGCATGACCCAGTCCGTAGGATAAATCAATATTGTAAGGAATCGTCTCCGTTAAATAGACTTTCCAGAATTCCTCTGAATGCCGATCGTCAGCTCCCAACATCCGATCGGATATCGTTCGGCCAACACCCGACTTATTTTTTTGTACCAGATCAAGGTGAATGTTGCACGCGCTACTGACAGTTTCATTTTTAAATGAATGCGAAAAATCATCAAATTCCTGATTGCTATAGATGCTTAGAATCTCTTCGTTTTCACTGGGCCGAATGAAACAATTCCCGAATTTTGTGGTTAGAAAAAGGTTAACCACCTTACAATCGGATGCCTTTTCTACAGAAAACTGCTTCTTAACCTGGGCAACCAGCCCACCTGCAGCCATTAGAGATACCCCTAAAAAGGTTAGAAATTTCCACATATCTAGTTATTTACGGCTTTACCGGCAAGGGGGTTACACCATGTAATAAAAAGATGAAGAACGAAGAAATTGAAGTTTCCCGATCAGGAGAAGTATTCCTTCATCCGTTCGAAGAATCCCTTATCGTCTGAAGTTGGATTGGGGATAAAATTAGCAGAGGAGCGCAAGCTCTCAAGCTTGGCTTTTTCTTCGCTGGTCAATTTTTTTGGGGTCCACACGTTCACATATATCAATTGGTCTCCTGTGCCATACCCATTGATGTCTTTAATTCCTTTACCCCGCAATCTCAAAATCTTTCCGCTCTGAGTTCCAGGTTCAATTTTAATCCTGACTTTGCCGCCAATGGAGGGTACCTCTTCCGAGGTGCCTAGTGCAGCATCAATAAAGCTAATGTGTAAATCGTAGATCAGATTATTTCCATCACGCTTTAGTTTTTTATCCTCCTTCTCTTCAATAAGAATGAGCAGATCGCCAGATACACCACCCCCCGGTGCTTCGTTTCCACGTCCCGACATGGAAAGTTGCATGCCATCAGAGACACCTGCAGGAACTTTTATAGAAATGATATCTTCTTTTGAAACCAATCCCGAACTATCCACACCTGAGGGACGCTTGTCAATGATTTGACCCGACCCACTACAGGTAGAGCAGGTAGATGAGGAGACCATTTGTCCCAGCATCGTGTTCACCACTTTTCGCATTTGCCCGCTTCCCTGGCAAGTCGCGCATGTTTTGAAGGTAACCCCATCGGCATGTACGAGACGGTTTACCTTTATTTTCTTTTCCACGCCATTCGCTATCTCATCCAATGTCAGGCTTAGTTTAATACGCAGATTGGATCCTTTACGCTGGCGGCCGCGTGAGCCTCCTCCAAAAAACTATCGAATGGGCTGCCGCCTCCACCTCCAAAAATATCTCCGAACTGGCTGAAGATATCTTCCATGTTCATATGATGGCCACTGAATCCACCATTGCCGGAACGTGCATGGCCAAACCGATCGTAGTGTGACCGCTTCTCCTGATTGCTTAACACCTCATAGGCTTCAGCAGCTTCCTTAAATTTTTCTTCTGCCTCTTTATTACCGGGATTCTTATCCGGATGAAACTTAATGGCCACCTTCCGGTAGGCTTTCTTAATTTCGTCTGCAGAAGCGCTTCGTGGAACTTCCAGTATGTCGTAAAAATCTCTCTTGGCCATCGTTTGGAATTATTTTCCCACTACAACTTTTGCAAACCGAATCACCTTATCACGAAGCATATAACCAGCCTCCATGGTCTCTACAATTTTGCCTTTCTTTTCATCCTCCACTTCAATTTGAGTGATTGCTTCGTGAAGATCAGGGTTAAATTCGCTTTCATTAACGTCCATTTGTTTTACACCATACTGCTCGAGCAGGCGCTTCAATTTTTGGTGAATCAACTTATACCCTTCAATGTTCTTAGCATCACTTTCATTAATTGCTTTTTCTGCCCGTTCAAAATCATCAACAATAGGAAGCAACATGCGGATTAAATCCTCATTGGCGGAAAGAATTAAGTCCAGCTTTTCTTTTGCAGTTCTCTTTCTGTGATTTTCAAACTCCGCATAAAGGCGGATGTATTTATCCTTGGCCTCCGCCAAATCGTCCTTCAACTTTGAAGTCGGATCATCCATTTTCACATGTAAATCCTCATTGATCTCCGTCTCATCATTCGTTACAGGCGGAACATCTCCGGTTGCATCAATGTTATTTTCGAGCTCTTTTTCGGTTTCTGCGTTCTTTTCCATCATTTAAGTCAATATAAATAAGCTGCATTTGTCAAGAACTACGCCAAGGGTCGTTTTGTGACACTTTGACATAAACAGGCCTAATGCAGGTTTTTCCAAATCAAGTCTTTTAATTCCTGTATTCCCTGCTGTGCAACGCTGGAGAAAAACAATGAAGGTATATCCGGAGGTAGTTCTTTAGCCATTTCTTGTTTCAACTCGTCATCAAGAAGATCCGATTTTGAAATGGCTAAGATTCTTTTTTTGTCCATTAATTGTGGGCTATACTTTTTTAATTCATTCAAAAGAATGTCGTACTCCTTTGCTATATCCGTTGTGTCACAAGGCACGATAAAAAGAAGAATGGAATTCCGTTCGATGTGCTTGAGAAATCGGATTCCCAACCCCTTTCCTTCGGCAGCACCTTCTATAATACCGGGGATATCAGCCATTACAAAAGATTTGTTGTCGCGATAAGATACCACGCCCAGGTTAGGCGTTAGTGTAGTGAAAGCATAATCTGCAATTTTTGGTTTGGCCGCAGACACCACCGAAAGAAGGGTTGATTTTCCTGCATTTGGAAAACCAACCAGTCCCACATCGGCTAAAAGTTTTAATTCAAGTATAATCCACTCTTCAATTCCCGGCTCTCCGGGTTGCACATGTTGTGGTGCGCGATTGGTAGCTGTGGCAAAAAATGCATTTCCTTTTCCACCACGACCGCCAGGGGTAAGTATTATTTCTTCACCGTCTTTTGTTATTTCACAAACGATTTCGTCTGAGCCTTCACGTTTGGCTACTGTGCCGATTGGTACTTCGATTATTTCATCGTGTCCCATGGCTCCCGTGCGATCCTGAGGCTCGCCCGGATTTCCGTTGTCGGCAATGATGTGCTTTCGGTATTTGAGGTGCAACAACGTCCAGAGTTGTGCATTACCTCGTAAAATAATATGACCGCCCCGACCACCATCGCCTCCATCAGGCCCCCCTTTGGCTACGTATTTTCGCGATGAAAATGCAAACAACCCGCTCCTCCTGAGCCTGAGCGTGAACAAAACTTTACATAATCGATGAAATTAGCGCCAGACATGCAATTGGAAATTGGAACTGCAAAGAAATGAAAACTATTGGTAGATCATGTAGTTTTCTGAAATCAGGTGGCTATCTATTTTTTGTCGAGCACAGCGCAGATAGCAGAAAAGATCTTATCGATTTCACCAACTCCATTTACGGTATTCAACCGATCGTTCTTTTTATAATAGGGCAATACATGAATCGTCTTGCCAAAATACTCATTAACTCTCTTATTCAATTTCTCCACCTCATCATCGGCTCTGTTTGATGTGAGCTTTCGTTTTGCTATTCGCTCGCGAAGCTCTTTCTCGGGTACATCCAGGGCTATCACAAAATGAATACCTGAGTTATTTTCTTTCATGAATTGATCCAGTGCTTGTGCCTGGTCAACGGTTCGCGGAAATCCATCAAACAAAAAACCGTTAGCATCCGGATTTTTGTCCAGTTCTTCCTTGAGCATGGCTATGGTAATGGAGTCGGGCACCAGGGCACCGCTGTCCATGATCTCTTTTACTTTTTTTCCGAGGCTCGTTTCGTTTTTGGTGTGCCATCTGAATAAGTCGCCTGTTGAGATATGCACAAAGCCATACTTCTCAATAAGTTTTTCACTCTGCGTTCCTTTGCCAGCACCGGGAGGACCAAATAAAACAAGGTTTACCATGATCGGATTTTTTATTGAGTGGTCAATTTAAAAAATAACTGCTAATTAATTCGACTTTGGTTTTATGATTTCGATCAGTTTGAGTTTATTACTCGTGCCTGATTTAATGGTGATCTGATTTTTTCTGACGTCATATCTCTTTGCCAGCAAGTCGATTAATTCTTCATTGGCCTTCCCTTTGGTTGGAGATGATTTTAGTCGCACAATCAGCCCTTGTTCATCTTCTTCAATTTTTTGCTCGCGTGAATTTGGTTTTACACGGATCCGGATTTTCATTATACCTTTTTGTAGAGATCCGCAAAATTCCTTCCCAGTCCGTTGTAATCCAGTCCATAACCCAGCACAAATTCTGAGTCTATATCAAACCCAACGTATTTCACATTTACTTTTTTTTCACGGGCAATTTCTTTTCGCAACAATGAAATTACTTCAACCGAACGAACACCAAGCGCAGTAAGTTCTTCCAGGATTTTTTGAAGTGTTGTGCCGGTGTCCACAATATCTTCCACGATGATGACATCCTGTTTGAACAAACTTTCATCCAGACCTATTAACGTTTTCACCTGCCCGGTAGTCTGTGTACCCGAATAGCTGGACACTTTAACAAAAGATACTTTGCAATCAAGATCAATAAATTTGATAAGATCCGAAGTAAACATAAACGAACCATTAAGAATGGATAGAAAAACAGGAGTTTTTCCTTTGTAGTCCACGTTGATTTTACCCGCCAGTTTTTTTACGACCGAGTTTATTTCCGACTTCGGAATGAATTTCTTGAAATTCAGATCAGCAACTTTCATTATTTTTTGAAAGGTGGCAAATATAGTTTTAAAATAAATTAATACGAATCTGAAATAGCAAAGTCATTTTTTCGGTACATCCATTGCCCCTTAGTGAAATCCGGAAATTCCATGCTGTCGCCACCGGATTGAATGGAAGCTTCGGACAGTGGTGTAATGGCGCTCCATGTCACCGCATCGTAAACATCCTGTGGAGTTGCGGTTTTATTTTTTACCGATTCGATAAACGCATTGATGACAAACCAGTCCATACCACCGTGGCCTGCACCGGAGGCATCACTTCCATATCTCTTCCAAAGCGGATGATCATATTCATCCAGCCAGGCTTTAGCATCTTCCCACCGGTGTGCATCTTTTGATTTTCCTTCAATGTAAATGGATTTATTCAAGTCCATCCATATTCCATTAGTGCCCTGTACTCGAAATCCCAATGAATACGGTCGCGGTAAATTAGTATCATGTTGAAGTAGTATAGTTTCTCCATTGGTCGTTTCAATCATCGTAGTCACCACATCGCCCAATTTAAATTTCACTTTTGCATTCGGGTGTTGCTCGCCTCCTTTGTTCACAATGTGTTCGTGAAGACCGCGTGACTTACTGGCGTAGGAAACCAATTGCGTGAACCGATTTCCCCGGTTGATGTCCAGCATCATGGCAATTGGCCCGATGCCGTGTGTTGGATACAAGTCGCCATTGCGATGAATGGAATGATGCGTACGCCACTGTGCTTCTGAAAATCCTTTTTCACCAAACTCAACCCCTTTACCGTACGGTTCAGTGCCATTGTTAAATTTTACTTCACGTAAATCATGCTGATATCCCCCTGCAAATGAATCAGTTCACCAAAGATGCCATGACGTACCATGTTCATCACCGCCATCACATCCCTGCGGTAGCAGACATTCTCCAGCATCATGAGTGGCATGCCGGTTTTTTCTGACGTATGCACCAATTGCCAGCACTCTTCAATCGTCATTCCGGTGATGACTTCACATCCTACATATTTTTTTGCGTTCATAGAATCCAAACACTGAATGGTGTGCCACTCCCATGGAGTGGAGATGATGACGGCATTTATTTCTTTGTTCTCCAACATTTTCCGATATCCAAAAGGGCCATCAAGAAAGATCTGAGGCTTTGGTTTTCCAGAATCGTTTATTCTCTTCAGACTGCGATCGATCATGGTCTGTTGGATGTCGCAAATGGCGGTTACTTCAACATCATTTCTTCGCAAGGCGAGATCGAGATGATTTTGACCCCGTAAACCAACACCGATGAAGCCCAGTTTTATTTTTTCATCTTTTGAATTTCCAAATACGGCATTGGATGGGAGAATGGTAAATCCTAATCCGGCAACGGCCGAGGCTTGATAAAATCTCTGCGGGTAGTCGTTTTCATCATGTCATCTATTTTAGTATCGTTAGAGTTTCTTCATTAAGCGATCATACAAACCAATCATACTTTGAATATCTTTTTTATGCACTTGCTCGTTGGGTGTGTGGGGATGTCGTTGAGGTGCACCTACAAAACACCAATCAATTGGGAAGGGGTGTGCGTTGCAACTCACCGCCATCACTGGAGCCCATTCCTTCTACTTCAA
>JAAUQD010000058.1 GCA_012032815.1 Flammeovirgaceae bacterium | reverse complement strand
CCGAGTGAATGGCGCCAATTCGGGCACATCCTAAAAATGGCGTACGCCAGTTCGGGCACCATAGGCATATATATACATACCCTGTCCCCTTTTTTCACACCAAATTTTTTGAGCATGTTTCCCGCTTTGCAAACCTCGAGGTACAACTGATTGTAGGTTATACTGAGGGGGGGATCTTTTGGGTCATTTGGTTCCCAAATGATGGCTGTCTTTTCTCCCGACTTAGCAAGATGTCTGTCAATGCAATTTTCGGTGATGTTAAGCTTACCATCAACAAACCACTTTACTTCGGGTTTGTTGAAATCATATTTCAATACGCTAGTCCACTTCTTGCGCCACAGAAAATTTTCGGCAACGGAGGACCAAAAAGATTCAGGATTTTCAACGCTCTCCTTATACTGCCGTTTATACTCGTCAAATGATTTGATGATGTTCATTGCCTATTCATTGATGATCAATAAAATCCGAAGCTTTTATGAAAAAACCAAAAAAGAATATTTAATCTTATAAAAACAGTTCAGCCATTACCGCCATCACAGCAGCCAAAACAGCTATTCCCATTTTACGGCTATTGAAACTGTGGTCGGCACTACTTTCAAAAACTATGGTTGTAGAGATATGAAGGAAGTTGCCGCTCACCACTGCCAACAGATACGTAAAAGACCGGGGAGACATTAGCTCTGTTGAAAGTAAATAGTCACTTAGCAATAGTCCAACGGGAGATGCCAGTGCAAAAATGATCAGATAAAGAACCGCAACACTTTTGCGTGCCAGGAAACAAACAAGTACAGACATCAAAGCAAATGCCTCCGGTGCCTTATGAATAATGATTCCCCAAAGTAACGTGTTGGAATTGTGTTGGTGAACTACCGCTGTTGATCGTGCAAGCATTCCGCCTTCAAGCAGTGAGTGTACACTTAACGCGATGACAACCCAAAGTGCAGAATTCGATTCATGATGATGACTGGTGTTGTGAACATGAATGTGGCCATGTTCTACCCCTTTGGAAAGAAAATCTAAACCTTGCTGAAGAAAAAATCCACCCAATGTAAAAACCCCCAGAACACCCGGGTTGATGTCCTGAAAAAAAAGTTCTGGTAAAATATGTACGATGGTAATAGAAAACAGATACGAGCCCGCAAAGACCAATGCCAGTTTATACAAACCTGTGGACGTTTTTGGAAGATACAGGGCAAACAAGCCCGCAGAAAACGCAACGGTAAATAGAATAAGAATTGAAGAATACATTTAGTGCTCGGTTATCACCATCGTTGAAGCAATCCGTGGTGAAACATAAACCTCTTCCTGATCTTCACGTACCGAGTACACAAACAACACGTCCAGTTCAGGATGTGCCGCAGCTACTTCAATTCCTCTTTCATGTCCCATCACCATAAACGCTGTAGCCCATGCATCAGCGGTCATACAATTATCAGCAAATACGGTTGCACTTAAAATCAAATGCTCAGCCGGATATCCGGTAACCGGATTAATCATGTGAGAATATTTTTTGCCATCAATAACCCGAAAGTTGAAATAATTTCCGGATGTAGCCACTGCCCGATCGGAGAGTTGCGTATGTGCTTTGAATTCATGAGGATGCAGTTCGGCATCCGGATCGAGTATGCCGACATGCCAGGGTTGATCTTTGGCTTTATTGATTCCCCGCGCAACAACTTCTCCGCCTATTTCTACAAATAAATCGTGAACTCCCTTTTTATGAGGTAGTTCACCACCACATCCACCGCATAACCTTTGGCAATAGCACTAAAATCCAACTGTACCCGTGGATCAGTTTTCCAAACACTATCACGTGAGAATTGAATTTTTTCAAAACCCACAACCTCACGAATCGAATTCACCAACGAACTGTCAAGGCTGACTTTTTCATCCGGACCAAAACCCCAGGCATTCACCAGGGGCATTACCGTAGGATCATAGGCACCATACGATGCCGAAACGATCTCCGCTGATTTTTTTAAAACAGGATAGAAGTAAGGTGAGTTAATGCGTACTCCGTCAGGACTATCATTAAATCGACTTATTTCAGAATCGGCTATATATGTACTTAGCGATTGATTAAATGCGCTCAATAATGAATCAACCCCCTCTTGAAATATGTGATGATCTTTTTCAAAGTATATAATATGGTACGTTGTGCCCATGGTTTCTCCTCTGAAAACCACGGGGCCGGATTTTGACTGACGATATTTCCAAACCATGAACGCTGCGCCCATCAACAGGAGAGAATAAATTATATTCTTAAATCGATTGCTCATTACGGTGCTAATATAACTTTTCCCCTAAAGCGATAACAGGAACATCACATAAACATAAATTTCCATACCTTTGATTTTCCTTCAACCATGCGCGAGGATTATTTATCAGGAGAAAAAGAAAATTTAACTACTGCCGAAAAAGAAATTGAGAAGGCGCTCAGGCCGTTATCCTTTAAAGAATTTACGGGGCAAAAGAAAGTAGTCGACAACGTTAAGGTATTTGTACAAGCCGCGCGGAAAAGAGGAGAATCGCTGGATCATGTTCTGCTGCACGGTCCTCCCGGTTTGGGAAAGACAACCATGAGTTATATTATAGCTCATGAACTCAAAACGAATATCAAAATTACCTCAGGCCCCGTGCTCGATAAGCCCGGAGATCTAGCCGGATTGCTCACCAATCTCGAACCGAATGACGTCCTTTTCATCGATGAGATTCATCGGCTTAATCCAATTGTAGAAGAATACCTGTATTCCGCCATGGAAGATTTCCGAATTGACATTATGCTGGATCAGGGACCGAATGCCCGCTCGGTGCAAATCAATCTGAATCCCTTTACTCTGATAGGTGCTACCACCCGAGCCGGATTGTTAACCTCACCACTGCGTTCACGTTTTGGTATTAATGCCCGGTTGGAATATTATGATTCAAAATTACTAACCTCCATTGTGCAACGGTCTTCCTCCATCATGCAAACACCTATTAACGATGATGCCGCTTTTGAAATTGCCAGAAGAAGCCGGGGAACTCCCCGAATCGCAAATACGCTGCTTCGAAGGACGCGTGACTTTGCACAGATCAAAGGCGATGGAATTATTACGAAAGCCATCGCGGAGATGGCACTAAAAGCGCTTGACGTTGATGATCACGGCCTTGATGATATGGACAATCGCATTCTAACGACCATTATTGAAAAATTTAAAGGAGGACCGGTTGGCTTAAGTACCATTGCTACGGCTGTAGGCGAAGAAGCGGAAACCATTGAAGAGGTTTACGAACCATTCTTAATTCAGGAGGGATATTTGAAAAGAACGTCAAGAGGTCGTGAAGCCACAGAGATCGCCTATCAACACCTTAAAATTCCAAAATCAGGAATTCCCCCAGGACTCTTTGATGCGTGATGGAGTGAAGGTTGATAAAAAGAAAGCCGCTGAAATAATAAAACCAAAGCTAAAGAACTCGGATTTAGTTTTTGCGGTATTTCAAAAGCTGAGTTTCTTGAAGACGAGGCACCCCGGCTTGAGGCCTGGCTTAAAAAAGGATTCCATGGCAAAATGCACTACATGGAAAACTATTTCGACAAGCGATTGGATCCTGAAAAATTAGTGCCCGGAACAAAATCAATTGTCAGTCTGATCTACAACTATTTTCCAAAAAAAGATTTAGCAACTACATCAAATTATAAGATTGCAAAATATGCATACGGAGAAGATTACCATTTTGTGGTTAAGGATAAGCTCAAATTTTTTTTATCTGAATTAAAAAAAGAAATAGGAGACATTAACAGCCGTGCTTTTGTTGACTCCGCTCCGGTGATGGAGCGAGCCTGGGCGATGAAAAGCGGTATTGGATGGATAGGAAAAAATTCGCTGTTACTTAACCGCGAGCAGGGAAGTTTCTTTTTTCTGGCAGAATTATTTTTGGATCTGGAGCTTGAAGCGGACGGCCCCATACAGGATTATTGCGGCTCCTGCACCGCCTGCATAGATGCCTGCCCCACAGATGCTATTCCAGAACCTTATGTCGTTGATGGAAGTAAATGTATTTCGTACTTCACTATTGAACTGAAAGAAGAAATTCCGGCTCATGTAAAAGGTCAGTTCGAAAATTGGATTTTTGGTTGCGACATTTGTCAGGATGTTTGTCCCTGGAACCGGTTTTCGACACCGCACAACGAAAAACGTTTTGATCCATCAGAAGGATTTAAAGAATTAAACAAAAAAGATTTTGAAGAGATCTCTGAGAACGCGTTTTCTTCCATTTTTGGGAAATCCGCATTGCAGCGAACAAAACAGAAGGGACTGAAACGAAATATAAACTTCGTTAAGTCCTGACAACGGGGAAAAATTTAAGCCCCTTTCGGGGCTTTACTGATTTTAAAATCTATATGCACTCTACGAACTTACGAAACACCTTTGCAGGATTGTCTCGTGTTGATTCCCAAAAGTTAAGTAACACCATCTTTTGAGCTCCTGTACTTCCTCAGCAATCAACATTTTGATTGCCTTCTTTAACTCTTTTTCAAACAACCGCGCATCAAAACTAACCCTGACCAACACGGATTTGACATAGCTAAGCATTTTCATTTTTGTAAATTAAGTACGTTTTCAACGTTGGTTGAGATGTTGAAAATAATTAAACAGAATCTTTATCTAAAATTTAAAGTACTCCAAAATTCCTACGCCTTCAAAAAAATCACAAATAATTACATCTGATAACTCAACAAACGATACTAATCAAACTGTGTTTCAGTCAATTAAAATTTTTTTTGCTGGCATTTGAATATATTTTTGCCCTCCAAAGAGATAGAATGTCACGCAAAAGGAGAAAAGGCCTCATTATCACGTTCTTTATGTTGTTTCTTGCCTCATACTGTCCGGTTCTGAGCCAGGAAATAAAAGTAACGCTGGGACCTGATGAAATTGGTGAGAATCAAGCCTGGACGATTACGGTTACCGTCAATGATGACCGACTGAAAAACTACGATGTCTTTCCGGACATTGATGGATTTAAAAAACGCGGTACTTCTACCCAATCGCAAACCAGTATTGTCAATGGTCAGATTAGTTCATCGCAAAGTGTGGTGATGACGTACCTGCCCACAAAACAGGGAACATTTACGATTCCTTCTTTTAAGATGAAAGTCAATGCACAAATTGTTTCCATTACCGGTAAAAAAGTTACAGTGGGGCCCCCGGTGCAAACACGATCAAACGATCCGTTTCGGAGTTTGTTTGATCGCGACCCGGTAAATGATTTCTTCGGAAACAACAGCACCGAGTTTGTTGATATTAAGGAAGACGCCTTTCTGGCGCTAACCACCAGTAAGGATGAGGTGTATGTAGGTGAAGGATTTACAACAACTCTTTCGTTTTAGTTGCCGACAACAACCGTGCACCGATGCAATTTTATGAATTGGGTAAGCAACTGGCAGACTTGCTTAAAAAGATAAGACCCTCCACCTGTTGGGAAGAAAATTTTAATATTGAAAATATTGAAGGAGAGCCAGTGATGATTGGTGATCGCGGATACACTCAGTATAAAATATATCAGGCTACGTTTTTTCCCCTCAATACCAAGACCATAGAATTTCCAAGTGTAGGATTAGAAATGATCAAGTTCAGAGTAGCCAAGAATCCATCCTTTTTGGCCAAAACCGGCAGGAGGATTTCAAAACCTTTTACT
Source organism: Flammeovirgaceae bacterium (assembly GCA_012032815.1). Lineage (GTDB taxonomy): Bacteria > Bacteroidota > Bacteroidia > Cytophagales > Cyclobacteriaceae > ELB16-189. Next base: position 10,116 of record JAAUQD010000058.1, on the reverse strand, counting down.
CAAAACCCAAGAAAATTTTGGTCAAGGAACTTCCCCCGCATCCGCTTAAAGATGTAGTGGCTGTTGGAAACTATCAAATGGAGGAAAAACTTGTTTCAACTAATATCGAAACAGGTCAAAGTGTAGCCTATGACTTTAATGTGTTTGGCGAAGGTAATATTTCTGCCATAGAGAAACCCAATGTAAACCTTGATGCCAATTTCGATTTCTACGAACCCAATGTACGGCAAAACGTAAACCGCGAAAACGGCAGGGTTACCGGTAATAAATTGTTTAGCTATTTTATCATTCCAAAAGAACCCGGGAATTACAATTTGGGTGATTATGTTAATTGGGTTTTCTTTAATCCTAAAACACACCGGTACGATACGCTTAGATCACAGCATACGGTGAGCGTAACCGGCCAAAGTCAAAAAAATCAAACCATAGAAAGCAATGACCTGGGTGCCTTTTATAATCGGATCAATGCTGCCGATAATGAATTGCGCAGCGTTTCAGCGTATAATTACATGAAAATTGGTGTTAATGTTTTTATATTTCTCATCTTGTCAGCTTCTGTTTTTCTGCTGGTCAAAAAATAAATAACACAAATTGAATAATTCCTTCGGCAGACTTTTCAGAATAACCACGTTTGGTGAATCTCATGGTCCTGCGATGGGTGTAATTATTGATGGTTGTCCGGCAGGATTACCAATAGATGAAAAGTCTATTCAATCTGAACTCAATCGAAGAAAACCTGGCCAATCAAAAATTACCACCCAACGAAAAGAGGATGATACATTCAAAATCCTGAGCGGTGTTTTTGATGGCAAGTCAACCGGATTTCCCATTGCGATTGAAATTGAAAACAAAGATCAGCGAAGCAAAGATTATTCGCATCTCGAAAATACCTTCAGGCCTTCTCATGCAGATTATACCTACGAAAAAAAATTTGGGATTCGCGATTACCGGGGAGGCGGAAAAAGCTCAGCACGCGAAACGGTGAACTGGGTGGCTGCCGGAGCCATTGCAAAAACATTACTTCATCAATCCGGCATCACCGTTCAGGCGCATGTTTCTCAAGTGGGTGATATCAAAGCCCCTTCATACAAAACACTTGATCTTACTAAGGCTGAAGAAAATATTGTTCGGTGTGCCGATGCGACCACTGCCGAAAAAATGATTGCGTTGATTGAATCCGTCAGAAAAAAAGGAGATACGATTGGCGGGATTGTCACCGGGGTAATCCGAAATGTACCGATCGGACTCGGTGAGCCGATTTTCAATAAACTACACGCAGCCTTGGGGCACGCCATGCTCACGATCAATGCGGTGAAAGGATTTGAATATGGAAGTGGATTTGAAGGAACACAACTCAAAGGTTCTGAACACAATGATGAATTTATAAACGAGGGCAAAAAAATCCACACTAAGTCCAATCACTCCGGTGGAATTCAGGGTGGCATATCAAACGGAGAAGACATTTATTTTAATGTGGCGTTCAAACCGGTGGCCACGATCATGCACGCCCAGGCCAGTGTGGATAAAGCCGGAAATGAAGTTTCAGTTTCAGGAAAAGGAAGACATGATCCCTGCGTGCTACCCCGTGCTGTACCCATTGTAGAAGCCATGGCAGCCCTTGTGATGGCGGATTTTTTGTTGCTCAATAGGCTTTCAAAAATTTGAATAACCCCGATTACATAATTGAAGGTGTAAACTTCACTTCAATCCCTTACTTTTAAAAAATGAAGAAGAAAAAAATTCCGTTGTACGCTAAAATACTGATTGGTATGGGTCTTGGATTGGTGTGGGGTATTGCCGCCACGCCTTTTGGACTGGCTGAATTTACACACGACTGGATTCGGCCTTTCGGCACCATCTTCATCAATGCACTGAAACTGATTGCTGTGCCACTGATCATCGTTTCCCTGATCGATGGAGTTTCAAATTTGTCAGACGTAAGTAAACTCAGTCGCATCGGAGGAAAGACCATCGCATTGTACATCAGCACTACTGTCATTGCCATTACTATCGGCTTGGTGCTGGTCAATCTTATTCAGCCCGGAAAACTCCTGTCGCAGGAAAAGCAGGATTATCTGCGCGAAAATTTTGCTGCTGATCTGGATACCAGCATAACGGCCGCCCATTCCACCAAAGATACCGGGCCCCTTCAACCGCTGGTGGATATTGTACCTGAGAATTTTTTTGGAGCCGCTGCAGACAATACGAATATGCTGCAAGTGATTTTCTTTGCCATTCTCTTCGGCATCGCGATGATTCTCGCCAATAAAGAAAAAATTCAACCGGTAAAAAATTTCTTTGATGGAGCTAACGCGGTCATTCTTTCCATTGTGGATATCATTATGAAATACGCACCTATCGGTGTGTTTGCCTTGCTGGCCAGTCTCAACATTGATCTTGAGTTAATGGCTGCGTTGGGCACCTACAGTCTTAATGTAGTACTGGGTCTGGCGCTAATGGTTTTTTTGATTTATCCATCTTTATTGAAAATTTTTACAAAGTTGAAATACACCACCTTTGTCAAGGGAATTCTTCCGGCCCAGATCCTCGGGTTCTCTACCAGTTCAAGTGCAGCTACATTGCCCATTACGATGGATTGTGCGGAAAAAAACCTTGGAATATCTGAGGAGGTATCAAGTTTTGTATTACCCCTAGGCGCCACCATCAATATGGATGGTACCAGCATTCATCAGGGAGTGTCAGCTGTATTTATTGCCCAGGCTTTTGGTATTGATTTGACGCTTTCACAACAACTTACCATTTTAATGACTGCAGTGCTGGCATCAATTGGCGCGGCCGCTGTACCGGGAGCCGGCATCATCATGTTGATCATTGTGCTCGAAGCCGTGGGACTTGACCCGGCCGGACTGGCATTAATCCTGGCAGTGGACAGGCCATTGGATATGCTGCGTACGTCAGTTAATGTAACAGGCGATAGCGCGGTGGCCGCGATTGTAGCAAGCAGCGAAGGTGAACTGATGAAGGTAATTCCTGAACCTAATCAAAGTTAATTTCACCTTCGGGTTCTTTATACTCCCCTTCCCATTTGGCAATAACAACAGTGGCAAGGCAGTTTCCGGTTACGTTCACGGAAGTCCGTGCCATGTCCATCAGTTCATCAATTCCCAAAATAGCCATGATCGGCCACAGGGGCAATCCAAACGAAGCGGCCGTTGCTAAAAGAATGACCAGAGAAGCACGTGGAACTCCGGCCACTCCCTTACTCGTCAACATCAAGGTTAAGCCCATTAAAAACTGTTCACCCAGTGTAAGCGGAATACCTGCTGCCTGTGCAACAAAAACAGAAGCCAGCGATAAATAAAGTGTAGTTCCATCAAGGTTAAAGGTGTAGCCTGTTGGCAAAACGAATGAAACGATTTTGCGCGGCACACCCAATTTCTCCATGTTCTCCATAGCTTTTGGAAGAGCCGACTCTGAGCTGGTGGTGGCAAAGGCAATGGACACGGGTTCAGAGATGGCCTGGAAGAATTTCTTTATGGGCACTTTAATAATCAGTGCTACAGGCACCAATACACCTAAGATAAAAATAACGAGTGCCGCGTAAAGTGTTAACAACAGTTTGAGCAACGAAGTGAGAATATCTATTCCGAGATGCCCAACGGTAACCGCTATGGCCGCACCTACTCCAAACGGTGCGAAGTACATTATGATGTTTGTGAATTTAAACATGGTTTCAGCCAGGCTTTCTGAAAAATCAAGCAGTGGCTTTTTCTTTTGTTCAGAAAGCAGTGCCATGGCAATTCCAAAAATTACACTGAAGACTACAATGGGAAGTACATCACCATGGTATATGGACTTTACAATATTTTCAGGGAACACATGAAGTATGACATCCTGCCAGGTTTGCGCTTTGACGGCCGGTAGTTCCTGATTAAATCCTTCCGGCAATAAAATTCCTTCACCTGCTTTTGTGATATTGATGGCAAAAATACCAATCACCAGAGCGATGGTGGTAACCACTTCGAAATACACGATGGACTTCCATCCCATCCTCCCAACCTGCTTTAAGTTGGAGTGGCCTGCAATGCCCACAACCAGCGTAGCAAATAAAATAGGGGCGATTATTGTTTTTACCAGGCTTAGGAAAATCTTGCTGAGAACCTGTAGGTTAGGTGCAAATACCGGAAAGTTTAATCCGATTTCCACACCAATGATCATGCTGACCAGAATCCAGGTGGTAAGAGATTGCCTGAATACGCTGTATATGATAATAAACAACCAGGCTATCCACCGGCTCCCCGTTAGAACCAGGGGGTGTATCGTAACCGAGGTATAGTATTCGACAACATGAAGTATGGATGTAACGGCCAGAAAGATTAAAAAAAGCCGGACTGCTGATTTCTTATTCAAGCAACTTTGGTTTTAGGGGTACGAGGTTCATTGTGGGCTTGAATATATAAAAAAGTTGTTCATATCATCTTAGGTCAATACTTTTGAGCCCAGCGAACTATTTCTTTGATGAATTGTTCGATATATTACAACTATGAGTACAAGCACAAAACCAATTCATATTTACCTGGAGGCCAATCCCAATCCCAATTCACTAAAATTTGTGGTCAATGAAATTCTTGTCCCGGACGGTATGAGCTTTGATTTTGCCAATGCCACGCAGGCCGGAGAGGCGCCTCTTGCTCTTGAATTGTTTGCTTTTCCATTTGTTGAACGGGTTTTTATCATGAGCAACTTTGTCACCGTTACAAAGACCGAAGACACAGAATGGCTTGAGATTCAGGAGACTATAAAAAGCCATATACAATCCTTTTTGGAAAGCGGCAGACTTATTCTGGATATTTCTGAAAAACCGGCTGCTGCCGAGGTTCAGGAAGAAACTGAAGAGATAAAGAAAATAAAAAATATTCTTGACGAATACATCCGTCCGGCCGTTGAGCAGGACGGTGGCGCCATCACCTTTCACTCTTTTAAGGAAGGCGTGGTGCGCGTAAATCTTCAGGGAAGTTGCAGTGGCTGCCCAAGCTCTACCGTAACACTCAAGGCGGGCATTGAAAATCTTTTTAAGAAGTTAATGCCCGATGAGGTTCAGTCGGTCGAGGCCCTGGGTTAGATTGCAGCTATTCTTCTTTTTCAGGATTTCCTTTAAGGTACTTGTCCAGGAATATCAAAATCGATTCTGAGGATTTAATCTGATTTTCCTTTTTAACAAATCCATGTCCCTCATCCGGAAAGATCACATACTCTACCGGAACATTGTTCGCTTTCGCGGCTGCGACAATCTCATCGGACTCCACCTGCAATACGCGAGGATCGTTGCTGCCCTGTAACACAATAAAGGGTTTAGTAATCTTGTCGGCATGAAAGAGCGGAGACTTGTTGTAAAGTGCCACTGAATCTTTTACCGGATCACCCATTTCATCATATAAAGCATCGCGGAAAGACGTCCACCAGGGTGGAATGCTTTTCAACGTCCTTAGCCAATTGGTAACTCCAAACAAATTGACCCCAACATCAAACTCTTCCGGAGCAAATGCCAGCGCAGCCATTACCATGTAGCCCCCATAGCTTCCACCGTAAATGCCAATCTTATCCGCATCAACAAAGTCAAGTGACTGTAAGTATTGCTTTCCGGCTATGCAATCTTTTAAATCTTCATTGCCATGACGCTTATCATCTGCCGCATAAAACGTTTTCCCATATCCTGAACTTCCGCGGTTGTTTACACAAAGAATAGCATAGCCATGATTTACAAGATACTGGTATGTACTCGAATAGTTTAAACGTGTCTGCCCGCCCGGTCCCCCATGCACCTGAACCAATGCCGGAACTTTCTCTCCATCGGCTAATCCTTTTGGTCTATAAAGTAAAGCCGGAATCTCCATGCCGTCAAAAGATTTGAAACGCACCACTTTACCTTCCACCAGGTCATCCGGATTGATTTCAGGATTTAAATTATCAGTGAGTTGCTTAATATTCTGTGTTTCGAAATTGTAGAGATAGAGATTGGACGGAGATTTTGATGTACTCACATAGAACGTCATCAGTTTTTCGCTATCGGAAATATTCACCCCAGAAACATCACCTGCCGGCAAATCTTTAATTTCAAATGGGTTTCCACTTTCATCGTACAACTTCACTTCCGTGCGGGCATCATTGTTTATAACCGTAACTCTGTATTTACCGGTTCTGGAAATGTACGATCCCCAAATATCCCAATCGGCTTCCTCCACTTTCTTTTTCTCACCGGTGGCAATGGTATGACTGGCCAGGTAGGCAAACTCGCTTCCTTCGTCTGTAGTATAAAATAATGTTGAACCATCCAGACTAAAATATTGCGGATTATAAGAGGCGTCACCTTCATGCTGTGAAATGTGCACGGTCTTCCCTGACTGAGTGTCCAGCAAATACATTTCATTATTATTGGTGGTGATGGACTTTGTGAGTGCGATGTATCGAAGATCATTAGAAACTGCTGATGGATCATAGCCTTCCTTGTTTTCATACATCATCATGGATGGGTACACATTATTTTCTTTAGAGCCTTGAATGTCCACTTTATACAAATCAAAGAACTGAGGATTGCGTGCATTCGATGCATACAACATCATGTTCTTATCATAACTCCATCCATAAAAATTCGCTTTGGCGGTTGAATCCGAAATTAAATCAACCACCGTACCGTCCGTGTGCCGAACGAATATGTGATCGATCTCATTACCCCCCTGATCGCTCGTAAAAACGATGCGGTCGTCTTTAGGAAAGTAGGATGATGACAAAACGGACTCATCTGCTGAACTGGTTACTGTTTTCTTTTCGCCAGTAGCGATGTCGAGTTCATAAACATTGTAAATTCCTGTTTCATTGGAGCCCAGGAGTAATTTGCTCTCATCGGTTGAAAACCCGGCACTAAAGACGTTTTTAACATCCAGGAATTGCTGAATGGTATATTGCTGGGAGGTTGTTCGGTATCGGCAGTACATGCTGCGAATAGAACAACCAGAATTCCCAGACTGAGAATAGTAAAATTTTTCATAGTTTTTATTTTAGTCGAATAAAATACAATGCTTTTCTCCAGAATGCAAATCAGATTTTCCAGATGGTGCTATTGCAAGTCAGAATTCTTATTTATTAGCCAGATAAACACCCCCGACAATAGCGACCATTCCAAGAATATGGCCAATGTAAAGGGTTTCTCCGTCCAATAAACCCCACATCACCGCAACAATGGGCATCAGGTACGTAACGGAACTGGCAAAAACCGGAGAACTGATTTTGATGAGTTTATTGAACATCACCGTGGCAATAGCTGTACTCATAAAGGCTAATAAAACCACAAAACCCATGGCTTTCCAGCCACCTTCCACGGAAGTTAATTTTGTAGTGAAGTCTGTAAAGCCAAAAAGATAAATAAGTGCGAAGGGACCGATCAATAAAACGGAGACACTGGTAATGGTGAGTGATCGTATATCCTGAATTTTAAATTTTATGAAATTCAGATTAATGCCATACAGCGCTGTGGCAATGACAATAAGTAAAGCAAATAGATTAATTCCTGATAAACTCGTGTCGGATCGTGAAAGAATCAGAATAATTGTTCCTGCTAATCCAACCGCGATTCCAAGGAAAGAAATTTTTCTGAATCGCTGTCCAAAAAATAGGGCGCCCAGGATCATGGTCCAGAGTGGGGTAAGACAATTAACGATACCGGCTACCGAACTATCGATTCGCGTTTGAGCTACCGAAAAAAGAAAAGAGGGAATAAAAATTCCTAACATGCCGGACAAAAATAATTTCCAAAGGTGAGAGGGTTTTAGCCCTTTAAGTTTGGTTACCGCCACCGGAAGAAGAAAAAGTGAGGCCGCTGCGACCCGAAGAGAAGCTACTTCAGCCGGAGAATAAACAACCAGCCCCTTTTTAATCAAAATAAACGAAGTACCCCAGATCACGGTGAGTACACCAAGTATTAAATAAGAATAATTAGGGTTGTCTTCAGACATAATTGCCGTTTTGCTCGCGTGTTTTATTTTGAAAAATTACGCGGCTACCGCTGCAAACTCTTCTTTCACTTCATCTAGAATTCCAAGCACATCATCATAGGTTGGTGCTTCAACCAATTGAGTCCGGTATGATTTAAAGTCCGGCATCCCCCGAAAATAATTTGAATAGTGCCTTCTCATTTCAAATATTCCCAACCGATCTCCTTTCCATTTAATTGAAAAGTCTAAATGTTTTCGCAGGGTACTGATTCGCTCAATAACATCAGGCTGACTTTCTTCTACACCGGTCTGAAAATATTTTTTGAAATGGTTGAATATCCACGGGTTTCCAATCGCGGCCCTTCCGATCATCACACCATCTACACCGTATTTATTTTTATACTCCAGCGCTTTTTGAGGCGAGTTAATATCGCCATTGCCAAAAACGGGAATGTGCATTCTCGGATTCTCCTTTATTTTTCCAATCAAACTCCAGTCTGCCGATCCCTTATACATCTGAACACGCGTTCTGCCATGCACCGTAAGTGCTTTAATTCCAATGTCCTGAAGACGCTCGGCTACGTCCAAAATGTTTTTTGTTTTATCGTCCCAACCTAACCGCGTCTTTACTGTAACGGGCAGAGAAACACTTTTAACGATCGCCTCTGTCATGGTTACCATTTTTGGAATGTCCTGAAGTAGCGCAGCTCCGGCTCCACGGCAAGCAACCGCTTTTACTGGGCATCCGTAATTGATATCAATCAGATCAGGATTCGCCTCGGCAGCCAATTCTGCTGATCGCTTCATATTCTCAACATCACCTCCAAACAATTGTATACCGATGGGACGTTCGTATTCAAAAATGTCCAGCTTTTGCCTGCTCTTTACAGCATCACGAATCAATCCCTCAGATGAAATGAATTCGGTATACATGAGATCAGCCCCACCTTCTTTGCATACAGCACGAAATGGCGGATCACTTACATCCTCCATTGGTGCGAGTAACAACGGGAAGTCATTGAGCTCTATGTTGCCGATTTTTACCATATTGTAGCCTTCGTTTCGATAAGAAGGCGCAAATTTAATTAGTTACAATCAATTATCAGATTTTGAACGAACTCGATCCTAATTATCCTTCCGCACAACGATCCTCATGGATTTCTGTTCTGCTCATCCTGATGGTCATGCTGGGTGGATTTCTCATTGTAGGCCCCTTGATTGGAATGGTCCTGGCGATTCCCTTTATGGAAGGATCGATCATGGATATTCTGGAAATGATGCAACGTCCAACCGACCATCCTGAGCTTAAAATTCCCCTATTCATTATTCAAGGTGTTTCAACGTTCATAGGTTTGGTTGTCGGTCCCTGGATTTTTTTCTTTATTGACAAAAAAAAGAGCGCGAGGGCATTGTTTGTAAAGCCAAAAGTTTTTCCCATCGCTCTGTTAATGACCGGAATCGTTGTTATTTTTTTTATGGTGCCAAATTCAGCGGTCATTGAGTGGAATGCGAATCTTACTTTTCCTTCGTGGCTTAATGGATTTGATCAGTGGGCCAGATCGCGCGAAGATATGGCTGCAGAGATCACCACCTTTCTCACCACCTTTGATAGCTTGGGCGAATTTATTTTTGCCTTTCTGGTGGTGGCTGTATTGCCGGCCCTGGGTGAGGAACTTGTTTTCAGGGGTATGTTGCAACGGGAAATCCAAAAAGGCACTAACAACATACACGCTGCAATCTGGATATCAGCCATTCTTTTCAGTGCATTGCACATGCAGTTCTTTGGCTTTATACCCAGAATACTGCTGGGTGCGTTGTTTGGTTACTTATATTTCTGGTCGGGTAATTTGATTGTACCGGTATTTGCTCATTTTGTAAATAATGGATTTTCGCTGATCATGCTTTACTTATATCAACTCGATATTGTAACTGTAGATATGGAAAGTGCCGAGGCCGCACCATCATACGCCATTGGAATATTTACATTACTAACCTTTGGATTGTTAATTTTGCTAAAGAAGAATTTTGAATCACTTGACACACGTACTTAGCAAATACAATAACCTGACTCAGCGACTCATTACTGCGTTGCTTGGAGCTGCGACTATAATTTTTTGTATTGCTTTTTAGTGAATGGACGTACTTCGCCATTTTTATCGTGATTTGC
>JAAUQD010000057.1 GCA_012032815.1 Flammeovirgaceae bacterium | reverse complement strand
AAAAGCGGTGACAGGGCTGGTCGGGATGCAATTCCTCTAAGCGTGGAGGAAACCCGGAGGATGTTGCCGATGCGTGTGTTTTCTCGGGTCTGATATGTCATCCTATATATCTGGTCAGGTAATCCAGGTGGATGGCGGTATGCTGACATAATTGAAATGTCTGATCTTTTCCGGTTTTAAAAACCCCAAGCTTATAGGTTGTAATTACCCATAAAAGCGAGAAAAATAAATTTAATAATCAAATAACTTGCTTTGTAATTCCTTTGTTCGTTTTCTTTGCGGAGTTCTTTGACAATTCACTTATCAAGAAAGGCAGAGGGAATGGCCCGATGACGCCTTGACAACCTGTCCTGACAACAGTCAGGATAAGGTGCCAAATCCATCTCCGCAAAACGGAGGAAGATAGGTTGGAATACAGCTCACAATTTAAAAAGTAGGCTCTTCCGACTCATTGGAAGAGTTTTTTTATGCCCTTTCCGTAGGTCTTTCTGGTAAGTGATTGAAATAAATTTTTAACCAAAATCAATTACCATGAAAGCAACAACACGCCTTATTCACTCCGTACCGGTTGATGAACTTACAGGATCTATTTCTGTTCCCATTTACCAAACAGCAACGTACGTACAAGAAGCGCCTGGAATAAACAAGGGCTATGACTATGGCCGCACAAACAATCCGACACGCCATGCACTGGAAAAATAGTTGCCCAACTTGAAAATGGCCATGCCGCGTTTGCATTTGCCACAGGTCTTGCAGCAATCGATGCGGTCATTAAACTTCTTTCTGCTGGTGATGAGATCATAGCGGTTGATGACTTGTATGGAGGCGCGTTTCGACTTTTTACCCACGTGTATGAAAAATTCGGAATCAAAATTCATTACGTGGATACCACGGATGCCAATAACATTTCGCAATATTTTAATGAACATACGAAGCTGGTTTGGATTGAGTCTCCAACAAACCCTACGTTGAAAATATCAGACATCCGAGCTATCAGTAAAATCGCACATAGAAATAACGCCCTTGTGGTTGTTGACAACACGTTTGCATCGCCTGCCGCTCAACTCCCACTCACGCTTGGAGCCGACATCATTGTCCATAGTGGTACAAAATATCTTGCGGGACACTCCGACCTGGTGGCCGGATTAGTCATTGTTAATGATGTGGTTCTCGCAGAAAAAATAAAATTTATCCAAAATGCCTCGGGAGGAATTCTTGGTCCGTTCGATTGCTGGCTAACTATTCGTGGAATTGAAACACTTACACTTCGGGTAGAGAGACAAAACGAAACCGCATTAGTGGTCGCCCGCTTTTTGGAAACATGCGAAGCAGTAGATCGGGTATATTATCCGGGATTGATCCATCACAAGAATCATGAAATTGCCAAGGCACAACAAAACGGACTTTATGGTGGAATCATAGCATTTAATCTTAAAACCGACACAGAAGAAGCTGCCAATGAAGTGGTAACTAAAACCAAACTGTTCAAGCTGGCCGAAAGTCTCGGAGGTGTAAAAAGTCTTATCAGTCTTCCCTGTCAGATGACCCATAAGTCAGTACCAAGAGAGAAGCGGCTATCATCCGGTATAGTTGATTCATTAATTCGTTTGTCGTGCGGTATTGAAGATGCAGAGGATCTGATTGATGATTTGCGACAAGCCCTGAATAAAAATACAAAAAATGAAGACCAGATTTCAAAACACATAAAAACATACGTATGAAAAAGAAATTAAACATTGGATTGTTTGGATTCGGATGTGTTGGAAAAGGTATTTATGAGGTACTTCAAAAGACAACCGGAGTCAATGTAGAAATCAAGACGATTTGTATCAGGAGTCGGGAAAAGAAACGCTCCCTTCCCGAACATTTTTTCACTTACAATCCCGCATCCATTATTCAGGATAATGAAATAGACGTGGTTGTGGAGTTGATCAACGATTCAGACGCTGCCTTTGAAATACTGAAATCATCGTTGGCATCGGGTAAACATGTGGTAACGGCAAACAAAAAGATGGTTGCCGAACATTTATCCGAGATTATTGACTTGCAAAAACGTCATCAGCGTTCCGTGTTGTACGAAGGAGCGGTCTGCGGAAGTATTCCTGTTCTTCGCAACCTTGAAGAGTACTACAATACCGATTCGATCATATCGATTGAAGGAATATGCAATGGTACTACCAATTACATCCTGACTAAAATGGTTGATGAAAATCTAAGCTTTAATGCTGCCCTGACCCAGGCACAAACACTTGGCTTTGCCGAATCAAATCCAGACTCCGATGTTAAAGGTTTTGATGCGAGGTATAAACTCAGTATTCTGATCGCCCATGCATTCGGTGTTTTAGTACCCGCTGAAAAAATACCGGTTATTGGAATCGACCTGATCAACTCGTTCGATCAGCGCTTTGCCAAAAAAAACAAACTGACTATAAAATTAATTGCAAAAGCCTGGACAGAAGGAACCCAATTGTTCGCCAGTGTTAGCCCCACATTTTTATCCAATGACAACATTCTTTCATCAATCAACAATGAAATAAATGCGGTACGCATTGAAGGCAAATTTTCAGGAAACCAGGTTTTTATTGGGAGGGGTGCCGGAAGTCACCCAACCGCTGCGGCTGTATTATCCGATATATCCGCTTTGAACTATAATTACAAATACGCTTACCATAAAATGGATCGGTATAGATACACAGTTGCTGAAAATTATAAGATCAATGCGTTTGTCAGAACCAAAAAAGATGACATTCCGCTGATCAGTGAATTTGAAACTTTTCACTCGGGCAATGCGGATCATGAATGGCATTCCATTTCTGGCAATCTTTCTAGTGAAAAACTTTGGGAATGGTCACAAAATGGCATACCTGCCATAATCAATCATCCCGTTACACTACCTGCCGAACGGTGAGAAAGAAAAATACTATGTACCCAAAGGTTACTGATTTTTAAAAAAATGGTCATTTAATACGGGAAAACAGATGTAGACTTTATATTTGTAACCCAGTTAAAAAACGCATTTCATGCTTATTACCACCTCGATTATTGCCTTCTCCATCGTTATTCTTCTGTTAGTTCTGATTTTGCTGGTGGCACAGGCAAAGTTGGTACAATCGGGGCCCGTCAAAATTATCATTAACGGAGATGATCAAAATCCCATTGTCGTATCGGCCGGAACTTCGCTTTTATCCACATTATCAGGTCAAAAAATATTTCTTCCATCGGCATGTGGAGGAGGTGGCACTTGCGCCATGTGCAAATGTGTTGTGGAGACAGGGGGCGGTGATGTTTTGCCTACGGAGCTCGGCCACTTAAGCAGGCAGGAAAGAAAAGAAAATGTGCGTCTGGGCTGTCAGGTAAAAGTGAAACAGGATATGAACATCCGCATACCTGAAGAAATTTTTGGAATCAAGAAGTGGGAATGCGAAGTAGTAAGTAATTACAATGTTTCAACGTTCATTAAAGAATTCGTTGTAAAACTTCCTCCCGGTGAGACTTTAAAATTTGAAGCAGGAGGATATATACAAATTGACGTACCATCCATTACTGTTGACTTCAGCAAGATGGATATAACCCCTCACCCCGAGCTTGGACATAAACCTGAAGTATTTAAAAGCGATTGGGATAAATTCAAATTGTGGGGATTGAAGATGAAAAATGACGAGCCATTATTCAGAGCCTACTCTATGGCCAACCACCAGCTGAAGGAAATATTGTCATGCTCAATATCCGGATTGCAACACCTCCCTGGGATCGTCAGAACAATCAGTGGATGGATGTAAATCCGGGCGTCTGTTCTTCTTATGTTTTCTCCAGAAAACCAGGCGACAAAGTGACTATCTCCGGCCCTTATGGTGAGTTCCATATAAATCCCACGCAGCGCGAAATGATTTATGTAGGAGGGGGTGCAGGTATGGCGCCTCTCCGAGCACAGATTTTTCATTTATTTCATACAGAAAAAACGAAACGCAAAGTATCGTATTGGTATGGAGGGCGGTCGAAAAAAGAATTATTCTACACAGACCATTTTAGAAAAATCGAAAAGGATTTTCAGAATTTCCAATTTAATATTGGATTATCAGAACCCCTTCCGGAAGATAATTGGAAAATTAAAACGAGTCTTGATGACAAAAAAGGAGATGGATATGTTGGATTTATCCATCAGTGTCTATACGACAATTACCTGAAGAACCATGAATCACCTGAAGATGTTGAGTTTTATTTGTGTGGCCCACCACTGATGAATGCCGCTGTATTAAAGATGCTGGATGAAATGGGCATACCAAAAGAAAACATTCGCTTTGACGATTTCGGAGGATAAGGGTAACCAACTTCACTATACCACGAATGGAGAGCAGCGCTCTCCATTTTTGTTTTTTGACCGTTTTGTCTGTATCCCTATTAAAGAATAGATTTGTCCTAAACCAAAAGGATGGACGTAGCACTTTTCTTTACACCCATTAGCGAGGAAATATATTCTTCAACGTATTCACCAAGTTCATTTTTTAAAAACATAAAAATTTATGGAGAGAAAGTCCCCGATTATAAAAATGCGCACATCGCTATTCTGGGCGTGGGCGAAGAACGGGGCACTTCAGATAATCACGGAAGTAAAAGAGGCCCCGATGAAATACGGAAAAAACTCTATCACCTTAAAAGAGGTCATGGTGCCTACCGCATCGTTGATCTGGGGAACCTGAAACCGGGAATAGATCTGGACGAAACCTATCTGCGGATCAGTGAAGTTTGCCGGGTGTTGCTTGAAAATAATGTACTTCCAGTTATTCTTGGCGGTACTCATGATTTGGATTTCGGTCAGTACCGTGGGTATGAGGATATGGAGAAGCTTATCAGTTTGCTGAATATCGATGCTTTTCTTGATTTGGAAGAAGGTAAAGAATTCATGGCTTCACGGCAGCATATTCAGCAATTGCTTTTATATGAACCCAATTATTTGTTGAGCTACACCCACCTGGCGCATCAAACATATCTGATCGACCCGTATTCAATTTCAGTATTGGAAAAACTTTACTTTGAAGCCTACCGTGTCGGGCATTTGCGATCTAATATTACCGAGATGGAACCTGCCATACGCACAGCCGACATGTTGTCCTTTGATATCACCGCTATCAAGTCTGCAGATGCACCAGGGAATTCTCAGGCTCAACCTTTTGGTCTTACAGGCGAAGAGGCTTGTCAACTGTGCTGGTATGCCGGACTCAACGAGAAACTCAGTTCGGCCGGGTTTTACGAATACAATCCTGATCTGGATGATACTCACAAAAAAACAGCCTCCGTCATTGCGACTATGATCTGGTATTTTATAGAAGGATTTTACCATCGCAAGAAGGAGCCTGATTTTACGAATAATGATTTTCTGAAATATGTGGCTTCCATGCCGGTAGAACCGGAAACCATCACCTTCTATAAAAGTAAATTCACTGAAAAATGGTGGATGGAAGTGCCTCATCCGAAAGCATCGGTTAAATATGCTCGTCAAAGTATTGTTCCCTGCAGCTTTGCTGATTATCAGTTGGCCACAAATGGTGAAGTGCCAGAAAGGTATATCAATACCTTGGCTAAGTTATAATGAATTTTTTGTGGTGACATTCGGTTATTAGATCTACTACACAAAACTATCATGATCAAAATATTTCATTGCGTATTGGCATTTACTTTTTTTGCCTGCTCATCAACCACCACGGATCCCCAAAAAATTATTGACCGTACTATCGAAACTGCGGGAGGGAATAAATACTTAAATACAACCATCGAGTTTGATTTTCGGGATCGGCATTATGTGTCACGCAGAAATGGTGGATTGTTTACCTACGAGCGAATTCTCGTAGATTCTACCGGAACAACCAAAAGACATCCTCAATAATAATGGACTTACTCGCGAAATTGATGGTAAAAAAATTGATGTTCATGATTCAATGCGTATTAAAATATGCCAGTTCGGTAAATTCAGTCATATATTTTGCGTTGCTTCCCTACGGCCTAAATGATCAGGCCGTCATTAAAAAATTCCTGGGCGAAAAGACGATCGAAGAAAAATCGTATTACAAGATTGAGATTACTTTTCAGGAGAATGGCGGAGGAGAAGATCATTCAGATATTTTTCACTATTGGATAAACAAAGAGAATTTTGCCATTGATTATTTGGCTTATCTCTATCACACTGATGGTGGAGGAATCAGGTTTCGCAAAGCATACAACAGAAGAACTGTAAATGGAATCATTTTTCAGGATTACATAAATTACAAACCTAAAAATGAATCCATCTCGTTGGAGGACCTTGAACTTCAATTCATAGCCGGGGAGTTGGAGGAACTTAGCCGAATCGAGCTGGTGAACGTTAAGGTTGAGTAGTGTTTGCCCGATTTTTATTAACAAAAAGCTGTGACCACCATAATAAAGATGGTGATCAAAAAATTAATTTCCAGATGCGATTGGGAAGTAAGGTGAAAAAATTCTGAAATGGATCGGTCAATATTATTCAATCCCAGTAACAACATCACTCCGAGCAAAACTATAAGCACAAGGTTGTAGTAAGCCGAGTGGCGATGCTTATGAGGAACTATATTGGGGTCATTAACTAATAAAATCAGATAAAACGTAATGAGTGGAAGAATGAAGCCGTTCAACGCCTGAACCGTCAGTATTACTGGTATAGGCTTTACTCCGCTCAGTCCCATAGCCAATCCTATCGCCAGTACCGCCATCCAGGCTGCTCTGACCAAAACTTTACGTTCACTTCCAAACACCGTTTTGGTAATGAGAGATGCCGCATAGGGCGAGGTAATGGATGAAGAAAACCCCGCAGCAAAAAGGCCAACAGCAAAAGCGAGGGCTCCCCATGTGCCCGTTTGCGATTGAAAAAACCGTACAATTCCTCAAATGAGCTAAAGCTGCTGACCACTGTACCTGCCAGCAAAATTGTGGCCGTAATAGCACCACCAATTAAAATTGATGTGATGAGACCAACACGCATTCCCTGAATTGATTGCCCCGCCCCAATACCCGAAGCAATAAACAAATTATAGGGTACAATGGTGGTTCCTACCAGGCCTAAAGCAATGAGTTCAGAGCCCGGAAGTATATTAATATTACTCAGCGATATTAAGATATCACTAACACTGAATTTTGAATTCATCGCCAGACTTATAAAGGCAACACCCATGAGGAGCACAAAAAAAGTCATCGCACGTGAAAGAATTTTTCGTTTCTCGCTCCATAAAATAAGCCCCGCAGCACCACAGACAATTAGCGCGTAAATCCGGGTATCTCCACCAATCAATAATTCTATACCTGATACAGCCCCTAAGATATTTCCCGCTTCATACGCGGCACAACCCAAAATGACGGTTCCACCCATAACGAGCTTTATCCAATAGCCGGATTTGGTTCCAAATTTTTTTTCAATGGCTTCACCTATGGTTAATTCACTGGCCAGGGTAAGACGCGCAGCAATTTCCTTAATAATTATGCAAGCCAGTATCGAAAAAGCAACAGCCCATAACAATTGAAGTTGATAACGCGAGCCGGCCGTGACGGCTGTTGTAATTGTGCCGGGGCCGATAAATGCTGCAGCAATAATGGAATACAGGACAATGCTGGATAATGATTTGCTGGTCCGGTTCAAATTAAATAGTTCGAAGTGGTTCGATGCTTTTTGTTAAGATGGCTCGTTTAATTTTTTTGGCAAATACTTATATACATCCTCTTCCACAATCGCAATTTCTCAAGAAATGTTTGCGATGGTCTTCTCGCCCCCTTAGGAATGTACCAGCAATTTAGTGTTGTCCTTTTTGCCAAAAAATATCCCTTCTTTGTCAACCATCTGTGTTTATCCAGATATACATGCTTATCTTCTAATAAAATCAATTTGGGTTTGTATTTTTCGATATCAAAACCCTTTAACACTTCCATTTCAGCTCCCTCTACATCTATTGAAAGCACATCAATAAATTTTACCTGTGCTTCATGTAAAATTGAATTAAGAGTTCGGGCATTGACCTTTACTTCTCGATGTCTCGCATAATTAAAATTATCCAAGTTCTTTTCAATCGAAGCATGCCCTGTGATCTCTTCATTATTTATAATCGGAATAAATAGGCTAAGGGAACCCACGCTTTCGCTGGAAACACTTGCGGCTTCTACTATTATTGAATTGGGTCTTGTCTTTCGTGCTTTTTCAGCTAATACTGGATTGGGCTCAATCAGTATTCCAGTCCATCCCAGTTGATTTTCTAAATGCCATGACTGAGAAAAATCTGTTACTGGCTCATTCGCTCCTACCTCTACAAAAAATCCAGATTTACTATTATCAAAATAGTTCCGCACTAACATTTTTCATGTCGCTCTCTTTGAATTTCAGGCGTAATTTGGTTTTCCTCCATTAACATCATCAAGTACAAAATTATAATACGTTTCCTAACTGCTCTTTTATCTTTTCCAGTTCTTCTTTCATCATGATCACCTCTTTTTGTATTTCAGCATCGTTGGCTTTGGAGCCAATGGTATTGATTTCTCTGCCTATTTCCTGTGAAATAAATTGAAGCTTCTTTCCATTTGATTCTGGCGACTGGAGTACGTTTATAAAATAATCCAAATGTGTTTTTAATCTAACCCGCTCTTCCTGTATATCCAGCTTCTCTATATAAAAAATCATTTCCTGTTCTAAACGATTTGCGTCAATGCTCTCTTTGCCAAAAACATCCATCAGGTTTTTACTCAATCGTTCTTTGATTTTTTGAACCCTCCCAGGATCAAGCGCTACTATTCGTTCCAGTCCTTTATCTATAGACTGGATGTATTCATGAAGTTTCTTGCTCAAAATTTTTCCTTCGGTAATTCTGAATGTATCACAGTGATCAATAGCTTCCTGAATTTGTTCTTTTATTTTAGGCCAGTGGCTGGCTGTATCAGTTTGGTCTTCCTTGTTTTGAATTACATCCGGAGAATTAAGAGCAATTTGAAAAAGTTGGTCATGCGGAGCTACCACACGATCGGCAAGCTTCCGAAGCTGATGGTAATACTTCACAAACAAATCTTCATTGTAGCTTGTCTTTGTTTCCGCTTTGCCAAGCTCCTGGTAGTCTATACTGATTGAAACTTTGCCCCGTTCTAATCCTTCGGCCAGCATATTTCGAACCTCCAGCTCTTTATCATAAAAAAGCTTCGGCAGTCGAATTATCACATCAAGAAATTTTGAATTCAATGCCTTGATCTCAACATTAACTGAAAAATCCGGTTCACTCAAAGATGCCTGACCAAACCCGGTCATTGATTTAATCATAAAGAAATAATTGGTCGGGACTAAGTTAGGATTATTTACCTCGAATCAGAAGTCAAACCCTATAGTAACAAAAATACGCGGATCCTTTACAGTGTAATTTTCGACCGGCCAGGCAAAATCAAACTTCATATAGTATCCCAGCATCATAGTTCGAAAGCCAAATCCGTAGCTGTATAACCATGGATTCAAATATTCCTGTATCTCTACGCGGAAAGAACTTTTGCTCGGATCATCAGGTACCACTCGCAACCGTGCAGCATTTTCCTGCGACAATGGAGCAGGCCCAGTCCAGCCGGTACCAATATCATAGAACACGGTGAACTGCATATTCCTGAAAAAATTCGAAGTAATTGGGCCACCGGCTAAGGCACGAACAATTGGAATTCGGAGCTCGGCATTGGCCATTGCAACGCTTTGTCCATATAATGTGGCGTAATCGAAGCCACGCAAACTGGTAGCAAATTCGGTGAAGATAAGTTGGTCATTAAATCCCTCCTCGCTATACAGTGGATTATTTAGGCCTTCATAATTAATTCGATTGTCAAACCAATTATCCATACCACCCAAGACATAATTTTTGGGTGCGTTTCCAAAAAATGATCCGGTAAATCCGCGCAACGCAAGCACAATCTCTTTGTAAATTTTTTGATAATGCCGTATGTCTATTGAAAACTGAGAAAAACTTGCACCATTATTACCGATGCCTCCATTGTACACGTAACTCATTTTGCCTCGTGTCCCTTCTATTATGTTCATCCCGGTATTCAGGCTATTATCAAAGATCAACTCACTTTTAAAACCTCCGTAAAATTGATCTTCAGGTGGTAAATAAACCGGTGGACTGGATGGGAAGTCTTCGTTCTCGCGGTCGGTGTACCTGGTGTAGGATAGAAAAGGCACAAGGGTAAATCTGGTTTTGACATTGAGTGGGAGTGACGCTCCAACTTCAAATTTTTGCAACGAATACTTTTGAAGATTAGCCGTGGCATCTTCCCAAAAAATTACTTTTCTGTCAAACCGTATTTTATAATCAATGTAATGTGGCAGGTATTGAACTTCGCCATAAACATCGCCTGACTTGAGGTCAAAAGCAGTCTGCAAACCTCCGAAGAATCGATAATTCTCCAGCATATCATTCATTTGTGTTTCAACACGGACACTAAACCCCCGCAGTGGATCAATCACAAAATCCGTTACCATATTATCGTAACTAAACCGGGGTTCATAGTCGAAAGGTCCCATCAATCGGTTGGTTTCCCGGGTCATTCAAATCACGTAATTAAAATGATTCACTGGGTTGATTCCGTTTCACAACCTCATCTTCAAACACATAGTCATCTGTTTTTACAACATCGTCAGGAGGAGATAGTGCAATTAATGAATCCGCTCTTTCGGGCTTTTCAAAAACATAATTGTCAGTATTGATAGAATCATTCTGTGCCGGAATAACAATATCTACTCTGGATCGTATGGTATCCGCAGGAATTTGAAATTCAATTGAATCCTGAGTTTCGCGAAGCCTTGAGTCAATCAAATCTTTGATGCTTCGTACCTGAGGCACTTCTTTGCTTCTGCGCTCAGTAATAATTTTTGCCTGCCGAACTTCTATCCTGCGGGTAGCCGGTGTAAAAATCTGCTTGTCAAGATTGAAATTCTTAAGAAGAAAAATATCTTCTGAAAGATTTTTGCTAAGCACCAATGCCAGTGATTTGTTATACGTATCAATGTCGTATTCCTTAATATTTGAACTAAAGTTGGTGACTTGAGAATAAATACTGGATTCACGATTAAATTTGAATAAATTAATTATTCCGCGTTGATCACTGAGGTAGAAATAAGTATTCTCATCGAGCGCAAATGGATAATAATCGTTACTTAAGGTGTTGGTCAATCGGTTGACTACATTTTCGGTGGTGTCGAGATTAAACGTGAAGAGATTAAAATTTTTGTTGATCTCACCGTAGTTTTTTTGCACAACATTTACTGTATCATTGGTTCGGTTAGAACTAAATACGATCGAATTGGAGTTGGGTATGAATGAGGGGTCAAGGTCATCGAATATATCGCTGGTTAACCTGCGGGTTCTGTCTCTCCTGCTGCTGATAAGAAACAAGTCATTCTGACCCGCCAGATCAGCACTCAGAATAGCCAGCCGCCCGTTTCCTGAAAAGTCAAAACTGCGAACATTACTAAACTGATCAAGTTCACGAGGAAGTTTGCTTTTGGTCGAAAGGTCATACAACCAAAAAACATATTTACCTTGGCGCTTTCCGATTACACCTAAAACATTAGGCTCTGCCCAACTGATTAAAGGAACTTCGAAATCAATGTCTTGCCGGATGACTTTGTTTCCTCCGTGAAGGATAGTTGTTTCGCGATCGCTATTGACTGGTCGCACCTTAACAACATACTTTCCGCGATCATTTTCCGCATAGGCAATATACTGACCATCAGGACTTACTTTTACGGTGGTAAAGACTACTGTTTTTTTATGGGACTTACTGATACGGGCACTGTCTGAAGGTAAGATATAGCTATCCTCAACCTTCTGATTGATATCCAGATAATACATCTGCCAATCGTTTACCAGTGTTTTAAAATTGACACCGAGGGTTATCATAATGCTTCGCTGCTCATTTCGAATAACCCGTGTATAGTTCAAAATATTTGAGATGCTGCTCCTTCCGTACTTCTCCACGATATAATTCCACAAAGACTGTCCTACAAGAGCCGCATTGGGACCGGTCATGCGCAGGGCCTTGGAGAATTTCCGGCTTCGTGCCAACTGACGAATAAAATCGTCCATCTCTCCATCCCAACCTTTAGCTACATAACGAGAAGCACCATAGACGAACCACTCCGGCAGGTTTAATAGAACCGCATTCTGAAACATGTCTTTCAAACTTCCGCCAAACATCATTTCATTAACTAACAGCGTTGATAATTTCAACAGAAGTTCTTCTTTAAAATCAGCAAGATTGCCGGGATGCGCTACTTCAACATAAGGTTTGACAAACAAAGTCTCACCCTCGTTATTTACGTGGTCACGGTTTAAGCCAATGTTGCTCTGCTGAAGGTCTGATATGGAATTGTATAAAAAAACCTTAGTCTTCATATAAGGAGGATACCCGATCATGTCGGTAATCCGGTCAAACTCCTCCTCCAAAAACTGGATCGTCTCCGTAGCTACTTTTCTGCGGGCATCATAATAGTAAAGATCAAAATTTTCAGAGCTTAAATATTGCCAATCAAATGTTTTGTATTGGATCCGGTTTTTGCCAAATGATTCATAGGCGTGTTGCGAATACAACAAGGAAGGAGAGACAATCAGAAATAAAAAGGTTATGAAAATGTACTGCCTGCGCATATTATCTCACTCGAACCCCGAATATAACGATTTAAAGCGACTAATATTGACCTGCTTGTCGAGGGTAATTTTGTTGTCAATCCAATCAAGAAGAACGCCCGAAAAATATGGAGCAAGACTTACTCCTTTTGTACCAAGTCCATTAAAAAGTAGTAAGTTTTTATGAACCGGGTGCGATCCCAATACTGGTTTTCGATCAGGCGTAGTGGGGCGGATACCCCAATCTTGGTTAGTCACTTTATAATCTTTGTTTAGCAGCTCTTTCAACTTAATCTCTAACTCATTTCTGGCCTCATTTGTTGCTCCCGGTAAAATATTTTCGCGGTCATAAGTAGCCCCGACTCGAAACACTTGTGGGGTGCCGGTGGGAACAACATAAATGTTCTGCTTGTAAATTCTGTCGGCTGGTCCATCCATTTCAATTTCAAGGACTTCTCCTTTTAATGGTCGTATCGGCACCCAATTAAAATATGAATTATGAAGCACCTGAATGCCTTCACAAAAGATTATGTGATCAGCTGTAAGCTTCTTGTAGCGGACGCTTGATCCGGACAGAGATAAACTTGCAAATTCAAAATCCTCATCACAAAAATTGTCATCCCTGAGCAAAAGAGATTTTGCGCTGTCTAAAAAAGCTTGTGTATCCAATATTCCTCCATTGGAAATGACAACCCCTCCAAGCGGATCAATAACATCATGACCGTAGGAGCCAGGGGTCCAGATCAGATCGATGTAATTTTGAAAAACAGGATCGGCACTTTTAGCATTCCAATCGTTTTGTTCTTTAATGGAGTTAAATGGTTTGTAGATAGGCAATGGTTGAAAGAACGAAAAATCAAGAAGCACTTCAGCCTGAATGTAAAATCTTTTTAGGTACTGAAAGATGTCATCGGCCAGCCAGGTTTTAACATTGCCCTGACCCGTGAATGGTGTAAAGAGTCCTGCGGCTACCCGTGAAGCAGAATTTACATCCTGCTTATCAATGACAAGAAACTTTTTCTTTCTTTGTAAGCATTGCAGCGCAAGGGCCGCCCCCGCCAAACCAAAACCAACAATAATGACGTCAAATTTTCTCATTGGTAGAAAGGCCGTAACTTTGCATCTTATTATTTCTGATGATCCAAATTAAGTCATTTGTCTTTAATCCCTTTCAGGAAAACACGTACGTTTTATTTGATGAAACCAAAGAGGCGATCATTATTGATCCCGGCTGTTACGAAAATCATGAAAAGGCTACGCTTGATAAATTTATTTCATCCAATAAACTTAAGGTTGTTTTACTCTTGAACACGCATTGCCATATAGATCATGTTTTTGGCACTACTACATCAAGGAAAAATACAAGGTACCGTTAAAGCTTCATCGGCTGGACGAGCCTCAACTGCGTGCAATTAAAGCCTATGCTCCCACCTATGGGATCGATGATTATAAAGAGACTTCTCCTGATGGATATCTGGATGAGGGTGAAAAAATTAAATGGGGAAACAGTGAGTTGGACATATTATTTCTTCCGGGGCACGCTCCGGGGCATCTTGGATTCTACAGCCCGTCACAGAATTTTATTGTTGCCGGTGATGTCTTGTTTCAGGGAAGCATTGGCAGAACGGATTTACCGGGTGGAGATACTGATACCCTGATCGAAAGTATTCAACAAAAACTTTTTGAATTGCCGGATAAAACAACGGTGTTCTGCGGGCATGGTCCTTCCACCACCATTAAGGAAGAAAAAGTGAGCAATCCTTTTGTTGGCATTTCTGCACGATGATGAGATTACTCAAGCATTTGCCTAATCTTTTTACACTCGGCAACCTGACTGCAGGCGTAGTGGGCATCATGTTTGCCTTTCAATATCCTCCAAAGACAGCCGCTTATGTGGTTTGGATTGCATGCTTGTTTGATTTTCTGGATGGATTTACTGCCCGGCAGCTTAATGTTTCATCCCCCATCGGAAAGCAACTGGATTCATTGGCCGATGTGGTGAGTTTTGGTGTATTGCCTTCTTTGGTGTTATTCAATCTCATTGACGCAGTCAGCTCAATTGAATGGCTTCCTTACACCGCATTACTTATAGCAGCCTGTTCAGCCTTACGACTTGCAAAATTTAACCTTGATGAAACCCAATCTGATTCATTTATTGGATTGCCAACTCCCGCAAATGCATTGTTTATCACTTCACTGGTGTTTCTTAAAGAACCCCTTTATTTTATTACATCCAGTGATGTCTTGCTTTCCGCAATTGCAGTAATCTTCAGTTTACTGCTGATAGCTCCCATTCCAATGTTCGCAATGAAGTTCAAAAACTTCACATGGAAAGACAACAAAGTCAGGTTTACTTTTGGTGCACTATCAGTATTAGTATTAATAGCCTGGCAAACTGCCGGCATATCCTTACTTATACTATTATATGTCCTTGTGTCGTTGGTAAATAAGCGGTGGCTTTCTTGATTTTAAATTCTCCAAAAACCCAATTGTTAGTACGTTATTCCATATTGGCTTTAGCGCTGTTGATGTGCTGCAAATCGGTTGTCCATGGACAATTGAATTCCGTTTTAAGTACAGGGCAGTGGTATAAGTATGGAATTGAAAGGATGGTTTTTATAAAATCGATTACAATTTTCTAAAAGCATCTGGTATCAACCCGGATAGAATTGATCCCATGAAAATCAGACTATTTGCGGGTGAAATTGGGATGCTTCCACAACTCAACAGCACTCCCCGCATTGAAGACCTGAAGGAACTTGCCATTCAGGTTGTGGGCGAAGCTGATGGCAGATTTAATAAGACGGACTATATAATTTTTTATGGAAAAGGTCCTGACAAAGTTTTCTATGATCAAAACAATCAAACTTTCAACTACGACTATAATCTTTATAGTCGGCAGAATTTTTATTTTATAACCGTTTCAGAAACGAATGGTTTGCGTATCGCAGCCTCCGATGATCTTGGAGGAACAAATCCTTTGATCCATCAGTTTGATGATTACACTTTTCATAAAATCAGCCAGCGAAACATTCTAAAGTCAGGCAGGCAATGGTTTGGAGAAGAATTTGATTTTACACTGGAGCAAAAATTTGTTTCGGAAATACCAGGGATTCCCGAAGGGTCGACCATTAAAGTTATATCACGAACAATGGCGCAGTCGTTTAATCCTTCATCGTTTAAAATTTTTTTTAAATGGTGCTGACGTGGGGGGAGCAGATCATGCCCCATCATTCCGAATACACAATATGGAGCCAAAGGTCAAACCAAATCAGATACC
>JAAUQD010000008.1 GCA_012032815.1 Flammeovirgaceae bacterium | reverse complement strand
TCCCTCACCGGCTTATTACTAAAATCTTCTGTAACAAGATCTGAGTGCAAAATGGATGGGCTATACGAAAATGTAAATTTACCTTCATCAGAAATTCGGGATAAAGCCAAATTCATGTTTTCATTTTGAAATGAATAGAATCTGACGCTCAAGGGGTGGAACGGTTTGAGCATGACCAATTGAAATGAAAATTAGAAAAAGGAATAAAGTGAAAAACCGTTTCATCCTATTCGTTACAACCTTTTCCATCCAACACATAGTCATTGCCTTCCTTAGTAATCTTCAGCTGAAGGGTTTCCGCAATGATGTCAACTATTACTTCAAGCTTCTCATTGTTGAAACTCACATTTAAACTACAGGAACCAAGGGATTCGTGGGCCAGGCGGATTTTATCTGGATACACCTCATTCAACTCTTTAATAATTGAACTGAGGCTCATATTTTGAAAAGTGAAATAACCGGTTTTATATGCCAGCTTATTCGTGTCCACACGTTGCAAGCGCGAAAAGGATCGATCTTTTCTGTTGTATACGCCCGCTTCACCCGCAATCAGATTAAGACCCGGATTTTCAGCGGTATAAAAAATTACTTCACCGGATTCTACCACCACCTCCACCGTTTCACTTTCAGCATACGCTTTTACATTAAAGGCTGTTCCAATATCCTTAATGAATACATCCTGCGTTTCGATAATAAATGGTTTTTCATCTTCATGCGCCACCTCAAAGAAAGCCTCCCCTTCCAGCTTGACTTTTCGTTCTTTAGAGCGAGGATGAAATGTAAAACTAAGTGAACTATTCTTGTTCAGAACAGCATGACTTCCATCTGGCAGGGTATCCCGTACAACTACTTGCTCAGCAATGAAGGTAAGCGGTACGGTAGGCTTACTCCATTGCAGGTACATATAATATCCTAGTGTAAAGACAACAACAATCCCGGCTGCAATTCGCAAAGCCGGCCAAAGCTGAACTCCTCTACTGCTTTTTGACAAATCAATTCGCTCTTTTAGTTTGATCCAAGCCTGATCCGTATCAAACTGCTGAGGAATTTGAACTGCTGAAGATTTCTCAAAAATCAATTTTAGTTGTTCAAAGTACTTTCTGTTCTCATCATGTTGTGCTACCCACAACTCAACTTCTTCCTGCTCAACAGGAGTAGCTTCACCTGCCAGGTATTTTCCAATCAAATCATCGATATGGCTGAAGTCTTCTTTCAATTGATTAGTCCCTCCATAAAAATTAACAACAGCGGTAAATATTCCTTCAATTGCTCCCTCATTATCCTCAACGCCTTTCCCATTTGATTCTCCACTGTTTTCACAGATATATTTAGTTGTTCAGCGATCTCAGAATACTTTAACTCTTCGAAACGACTAAGCTTAAAAATCAATCGGCATTGCTCAGGTAAGGTTTGTAATGCCCTTGCTATCTCTAGCTCCAATTCATTCTTTATCACTGTTTGAGCGACAGGCTCATGGTGATCCTTGGTAACTGAAAGACTGTCAGATGCATGTCGTTGCTTTATCTTTTCATGCTTTATTGCATTAAGACAAGTGTTGCGTACGGAACGATAGAGGTATGCTTTAGTAGAGGTTTGAATCTCAATATTTTTCCTCTTCTCCCAAAAATTAAAAAAGGTAGATTGAACAGTTTCTTCCGCTTCATCCCGATCCCGCAGAAAAGAATATGCGTAGTTGCAAAGCGGTTGATAATATGCCTTAAACATCACCTCAAAAACAGTTTCGTTTCCTTCTTTATTGCCTTAAAAAGTTCGATTTCTGATAGTTCCACTGCTTTTGGATATTCCGCAGCGTAATTTACATTTTTAAGGCATTTGGATTAAAGACAACTGAAAGTTCTCTTACCCCTACTCAGGATGGTGTTGTTTCTTAAAAGGATAGGTTATCTGGCTCAAAAACTTTTCAGGAAAACCCTCGTCCCCTTGAAACCCCAATTCAATATCCCTTCCGCTCTGTGGAACGTAGGCAGTCTTAAAAAGATAATCCCACACGCTTAAACTTATTCCATAATTCGCGCCATATTTTGAAGGCAACTTCTTTGCGTGATGCCAGATATGCATGGCAGGATTGTTGAAAATATATTTTAACGGGCCATACGTAACGTTGATGTTTGAATGATTGAGATGGCCGATGGCGATGGCAAAGATGTGAACCAGAAAAAAATCATCAATTCCAAACCCGATCATAGCCAGGGGTATATATTGAACGGACTTATAAATGATCGTCTCCATCCAGTGAAAACGGAGGTGAGCCGCAAAGCCCATCTCCTTAACCGAGTGATGGAGTTTGTGAAACTCCCACATCCATGGCACACGATGAAGCATCCGGTGAATGTTCCATTGCAAAAAATCGGCTATAACAAACATCACAACCCATTGAGCCCACTTCGGCCATGAAGCCACATTGAGTGCCACCAAATTGGTTACTCCAAAAAGTCCTAAAAAATCATCGAACAATTGAACGCCTATATTGGAAAGTGCATTGTACCCAATCAGGGAAAAGAGAAAAAAATTAAAGAACATATAAAACCCATCCAGCCAAAAGTCACGCCTGAAGATTCCCTGGTTCTTACGCCATGGAATAATGATTTCAGCAATCCAGACACATAGCGAAATGCCAATCAGCCAATAAAAATAATTGTGCCAGCCTGGATAAAAGATTTCATTGAGCAGGTAATTCCAGTAGCCGGTAAACGAATTAATAAAAAGGTCAAAGTACTCACTCATTTATTGCTTCACAACAGGGCGACCTTCCTTTTTCCAGGTTTCGATACCGCCTTTTAAATTGTATACTTCCTTAAATCCGTTTTTCTTCATGATCTGCATAGCTCTATCGCTTCGTGTACCCGCCAGGCAGTAAACCACAACCGGTTTATTTTTATCAAGTTTTTGAATTTGACTTTCAAAATCAGATTGCTTTACATCTACATTAGATGACCCCGAAATCCTTCCTGATTTAAATTCTTCCGGTGTCCTTACATCCACAAGCAGTAATTCTTTTTTATCCTGTCTGAATTTTAAAAATGTTTCTGAATCTATTTCTATGAATGCCGTTGAAGTTGTCTGTGCTGTGCAAGCCGTCAGAAACATAAAGCCAATTAGTAAAAATGATATAGATTTATTCATATTGATAATATAAATGGTTTTCATGAAAGCTCTGTAAAATTCTTCAATCTCCGAATCTCATTTCTGGATACGTCAATCATTTTTCGGTTTTCCATTTTCTTGAGTAATCTCGATATCACTTCCCGTGATGAATTCAGATCATCAGCGATTTGCTGATGCGTAATATTTATTGATTCGGATTGCAAGGCAGCAAACTGGCGAGCCAGATAAAACTCAAGCTTCTCGTCCATGGAATGAAAAGCCACCTGATCCACTACCTGCAAAAGTTCTTCAAATCGATTCCTGTAGTTTTCCAAAACGAAATAATACCAGTTTCGATGATTTCGTATCAAATCATCCATGTGTTGAATCGGTACCGTCAGTGCCTTAACCGGTGTGTCTGCTATTGCTTTAATTTGACTCGTTTCATTCCGGGTAGCGCAAATCATAGAAAGCGCGCATGCGTTTCCGGGCTCTAAATAATAGAGGAAAAATTCACCGCCATCATCACCTTCCCGATAAAGTTTTACCATACCTTCCAGAATCAGCAATGTGTTCTTAAAGTATTGGCCCGTTCGCATGAGCATATCCCCCTGATGAAACTCCACAATGGAACCGATTTTTTCCAGTTCCTCGATAAGAGGCTGATCAAAGTCCGGAAACATCTCTTTCACATTCATGGCTGTAAAACAAAGAAAATAATCGATGGGTTTGGTGTCAATCTGCTTTTTTGAAGAAATAAAAACTTATAATACATTGTTTGAACAGGAGACCGATAGATCATGGTTTAAAATTTTATTGACAAAACAACTCCTTTTTTGTAAACTTTGTATAATACATTTAAAGCCTGCCATCATGAATACCATTGAAAAAATTGAAGGTTGGGGAAACGCACATCGTCCGGGCTGGTTGGACATCTTCAGAATTGTACTCGGTCTTTTTATAACATTCAAGGGCTTTGAGTTCATGTTTAATATTGAATCACTTGAAATGACTACGGCAGGACTGGATATCATGTTTAGTGGTGCCGTGGTGGCACACTATGTCATTTTGCCCATGCTCTTGGTGGCCCGCTACTTATCTTTGGATTGTTTACGCGTGTTATCGCGATCATTCAAATACCAATTCTGATAGGCGCTGTCGTTTTTGTCAATTTTCCAAAAGGCTTTTTGTCGATAGGAAGTCATATGGAACTTGAGATCTCACTGGTCATATTAGTTGGCCTGATCGTATTTGCAGTCTTTGGTGCCGGAAAGTTCTCTCTCGATGAGCGCAGACGTAAAGATGTGGTGAAAGTGGATGACGATTATTTAAAGTAGTCCGCCTTTTCTTTCCTTTTATTTTAATTCAGATTTTTTACAATTGGTGAATGCAATGCGGCTGTAGCATTATTGCATTACATTGTATCATCATGAAAATTGGACTCCTTTCTGATACGCATGGCTTTCTGGACAAGAAAGTCTTTCACTACTTCAACGAATGTGATGAGATTTGGCATGCCGGTGACATAGGAACTATGGCCGTAGCCGATCAACTCAAACAATTTAGACCGCTTCGGGCTGTTCATGGCAATATTGACTCTAATGAAATCAGGAATGTCTTCCCAGAAGACATTTTATTCACTTGTGAAGATGTAAAGGTTCTTATCACGCACATTGGAGGTCATCCTCCGCGATATAATCCTGACTCTTTGAAATTGATATCCAAACACAAGCCGGACTTATTTATATGTGGGCATTCACACATTCTGAAAATACAATCTGATCAGCAGAGCAACTTACTTTTTATGAATCCTGGGGCGGCCGGCAATCATGGTTTTCATAAAATCAAAACACTGATTCGTTTTGATGTCAACAGAAAAAAATAGAAAACGTACAGGTAATCGAAATTGGAGAACGGGGAAAAATCGGGTAAATAAAAAAAGTCATGCGTTTGCATGACTTCTATGTCTTGTAAGGAGTTTTTAATCCTTTTTGGCTGGCTTGTTTTTAAACTCTTCTTTTATCTTTTCGATATCCACACTCTTCATAACAGGCTTAAACCCCTGAATCTTCAATGTAGTGCGTCTCCGAGCCGCCTTAGCTTTGATTTTGCGACCTTTTCTTTTCAAACGTGTAACTGACATAACCTTCCTTTATTAATGAGGCGCAAAAATAAGAGAATATGCCAATCATAAAAAATTATTTTCTTCCCCAAATAGCTTAAAAACATGTAAATACAGACAATCATGGTTAGTTTTGAACGCAACCATGGAAAAACCCAGTATACCAAAAGGTACCAGAGACTTTGGACCCGCCCAAATGGCAAAACGTGAATTGATCATCAATTCAATTAAGTCTGAATTTCAAATCTATGGGTTTCAACCGCTCGAAACTCCGGCTATGGAAAACCTGTCGACACTAACCGGCAAGTATGGTGAGGAAGGAGATCAACTTCTCTTTAAGATTCTTAACTCGGGAGATTTTCTTAAAAATGTTGGCCCGGATGTACTACAGCAGGCTGAATCTAAAAAGGTGGGTTCATTTATATCTGAAAAAGGATTGCGCTACGATCTTACCGTACCCTTTGCGCGATATGTGGCCATGAACCGGCATGAGATTACTTTTCCGTTTAAACGGTACCAGGTGCAACCCGTTTGGCGAGCCGACCGGCCTCAAAAAGGAAGATACAGAGAGTTTTTTCAATGCGATGCCGATGTGATTGGTACCGACTCACTCCTTTGCGAAGCTGAAATCATACTGATGATAAAGGCCATCTTTAAAAGACTGGGCATCAAAAAATATGAAATTCGGATTAATCATCGGGCAATTTTATCGGGAATAGCAGAAATTTTAAACGCTGGAGAAAAGGAAAATTTTTTATTTGTCTCCATTGATAAGCTTGAAAAGTCGGGAGAGAAAAAGGTTAAGGAAGAACTCGAAGAAAAGAATTTTTCAAAAAGGAAATTGACCAGTTATTTGAAATCCTCAATTTTAACGGAACCTTCAGCAATAAGATTGATTTCCTAAAAAATAAAATCGGTAGCAGCCAGCGAGCTCAAAAGGGAATTGCCGATCTTATTGAAATAGAAAAGTTGCTGAAAGCGTTTGGTCACACTTTTGAGCACGTAATCTTTGATGTTGGTCTTGCCCGGGGATTAAGTTACTATACTGGTGCCATTTTCGAAGTAAAAATTGAGGACGTGGCTGTTGGTAGTGTGAGCGGAGGAGGTCGGTACGATGATCTTACCGGAGTATTTGGATTACCCAATGTATCCGGAGTTGGATTTTCATTTGGAATAGATCGCTTGTATGACGCTATGGAAGAACTCAGCCTGTTTCCTGAAGAGACCACGGTAACATCAAAAATCATGGTAGCACATTTTGATGAGGAAAGCAGATTCTATGGATTGAAGGTGGTTCAAAAACTAAGGGAAAGTGGCCTTGCCGCAGAGATTTACCCCGACCTTTCTAAATTGAAAAACAGTTGGATTTTGCAGACAGGAAGAAAGTGCCTTTTGTTATCGTGATCGGGCCGGAAGAAATACAATCGGGAAATCTCACCCTAAAGAACATGAGAACCGGAGAGCAGAAAAAAAAGATGCTGGACGAAATCATTAAAGCTTTCTAATCATGGAAGAACGACACCTTATCAATGAAGATAAAATTGACCTTAATGATGTCGGTTATGTAATCAATGAGCAGCTCTATCTTGAAATTTCAGATGAATCCAAAGAAAAAATTCGTGCTTGCCGCGCTTACCTTGACAATAAGGTAAAAAATACAAAGGAGCCACTTTACGGAATCAACACAGGATTTGGTTCGCTTTACAAATCAAATATAGACAAAGACAATCTTGAAAAATTGCAGGTAAACCTGGTTATGTCACATGCCTGTGGCACTGGACCTGAAATACCGGATGAAATTGTTCGCTTAATGCTGTTTACCAAAATTCAGTCTCTAAGCTATGGCTATTCTGGTGTACAGATCGAAACCGTTCAACGGCTTGTAGATCTTTTTAATGAAAAAGCATATCCTGTTGTCTATGAGATGGGTTCACTGGGTGCTTCAGGTGATCTGGTGCCTTTAGCTCACCTTGTTTTACCCTTGCTTGGGCTGGGGCTGGTAAATCAAAAGGACAAAACTATTTCCGGAGAAGAATATCTGGCGTCTAAAAAAGTTGATCCTATTCATCTTAAAGCAAAGAAGGACTTGCCTTGCTCAATGGTACTCAGTTCATGAGCGCTTATGGGAGTTGGTGTGTTTGGCATGCTCATCGACTTTTAAAAATTGCCAACCTAATTGGATCCATCTCACTGGATGCCTTTGATGGACGACTTGAGCCCTTTGACGAAAAGGTTCACAAAATCCGGCCACAACATGGCCAGGCGATGATTGCCGCAGAGGTGCGGGAATTGCTAAAGGATAGCGAATTAATTTCTCAGCCTAAAAAACACGTTCAGGATCCCTACTCCTTTCGATGCATTCCGCAGGTTCATGGTGCGAGCCTTGATGCCATTTCGCACGTTACAGAAGTTATTCTCCGTGAAATAAATGGAGTGTCTGATAACCCCAATGTTTTTCCGGAAAATGATGAGATCATCAGTGCAGGCAATTTTCACGGCCAACCACTTGCATTGAGTTTAGATTACCTGGCCATTGCCCTTTCTGAATTGGGCAGTATTTCAGAACGAAGGACCTATCAGCTGATATCCGGTGAACGAGAGTTACCGAATTACCTTGTTGCCAATCCGGGTATCAATTCTGGTTTGATGATGCCTCAATACACTGCCGCTTCACTGGTAAGCCAGAACAAACAACTATGTACTCCCGCATCAGTGGATTCCATAGTTTCCAGTAATGGTCAGGAAGATCATGTGAGCATGGGTGCGAATGCAGCAACAAAGGCTTATCGTGTTGTAAATAATTTATATTCCATTTTGGCCATTGAGTTAATTACTGCTGCCCAGGCGCTTGACTTTCGCAGGCCCCTAAAGACTTCACCGCGATTAGAAGAATTTGTTTATAATTTCAGAAAAGAAGTTTCGTTTATACAATCAGATCGATTGTTGCACAATGATATGATAAAGGCTGAAGCCTATTTAAAAGAAGTTAATATTGAGTTGTGAAGTGGATATGGGCAGTTGGCTTGATTCTTTTTTTTAGCTCGGCCGCTTATTCTCAGTATACAAGCCGACTCGGACGCTTTCAGATAAATCAAAAAAAGGGGTGTGCCCCGTTTACTGTAATCATCACCGACACTAATTTAATTACCACGGGAGAATGTACACCCGGCAAACCATGCCTGATGGATTACCTGGGTAATAATCAGCAACAGCAAAATTTATTTTCGTTTACCTACACTACTCCGGGCACCTATACCTTATCTGTCCTTTATCAAAGTATTGGAGCAGATGATATCACCATAACTGTTGATCCAAACATCCAACCGGCATTTGATATTTATACGTGCTCCGCTTCGCGGGTTTCGATAAGAATTACAGACACAAATTATGATCAATATGTCATTGATTTTAATAATGATGGAACTCCTGAATTAATCATTCCAAGCAGCAACAATCAGGTTGCAACGAACAATTATGGAGTACCCGGAAACTATGCTATTAGTGTAAGAGGGAGAGATCTGAATTCGGCCGACAATTGTAGTGCCATGGTAGTGCCCTTCACAGCGATAAATACATTACCAACTCCAGCAATTACTACATTGACGGCAATGAACCCCTCTACCCTTCAATTGGACTTTACCCCTCAAACGAATATCCTATACCGGCTTGAAATTGCCACGAATAATTCTACGACTTTCCAGTTGTATCAGACGTTTCAGACGTTAAACTCAATAACTATTTCTAATCTTAATCTTGATGAAAACTATTATTGCTTCAGATTGAGCGCCCATAATCCATGCACGAATACCAATACCTATTCAATTCCGATATGCAGTCAACGATTTACTCTTGATATACAAAGTGGAGCAAATCATACAAGTTGGATAACCTCAAATATTGGCGTAACTACTTTTCGAAGAACCCGCACGTCTAATAATCAAACGAACATCGATAATTTTGGCCCTGGCACATCTAGCAATATTGACCCAAATGTGGTGTGCAAAACTCAGTATTGTTACACACTAACGGCTATCTATTCAAATGGAGGCACCAGTACTTCACTGGAGAAATGTGGAACCTCGTTCACAACAACAATTCCAACGCCTATTGATAATACATCTGCTATTGTTTCTTCCACGGGGGTTGATCTGGAGTGGATTCAGGATCCGGCATTTACGGTGAGTGAATATTCAGTCCTGCGCTCTGAGAATAATGGTTTTTTTATTCCACAGACAACAACAACTGCTACCAATTTCACAGACCCTGGGTACAACACAGAAGGAAATTTTTGTTATCGGATGGACTATGAAGATGTATGTGATAATGCCAGTCCGGAAGGAGCACCCGTTTGTCCACTTCGTTTGTCAGGATTGGTTGGGGGCCAAAACATCATCACCTTGAATTGGAATGGCTATGAGGGATGGAAGAATGGCGTGAATAGCTACCGGGTTGAAAAATATAACCAGCAAGGCACATTGATTGGTACGTTCAGCGGGATCACAGATACTCTTTTTGTAGATGATGTCGAGGACAACTTCCAACTTGTGTCGTATCGTGTTCTTGCCTTTCCGAATGAAGCCGGGGTATCAAATTCGATGAGCAATGAAATCAAACTCACAAAGTCCATCAGTCTATATTACCCCACCGCATTCACGCCCAACGGAGACAACCTGAACGATACCTTTACAGTTAATGGCAAGTACATCGAAAAGCTGGAATTAAAAATATTTGATCGATGGGGCAGCCTGATCTTTGTGTCCAGTTCAGACCAACCGTGGGATGGCACGAGCAATGGTGTATCCGTTCAGGAAGCTTCGTATACATGGACAGCCGATATAACTGATCAATCCGGTCAAAACATCAAACAATCCGGATCCGTACTATTATTAAAACGCAACTAGCGTATCTTTGCGCTGAATCTTAATAAGACGCACGCCATGATAGACATGATGAAAATGATGGGCAAAATGAAAGAAGTGCAAGCCCGACTCAAAGAAGCACAAGACAAATTAGTACATGTTAAAGCAAGTGGCGAGTCAGGAGCAGGACTGGTAAAAGCGGTTGTTAACGGAAAAAAACAGTTGGTTAGTCTTGACATTGATCCCTCTATCCTAAAGGAAGATGATAAGGTTATGGTTCAGGATCTTGTTGTTGCGGCAGTCAATAAAGCAACGGAAGAAGCAGAGATCCTAGCCAAAGAAGAGTTGAAAAAAAGTACAGAGGGATTAATCCCAAATATTCCAGGACTAGATTTAAGTGGCATGATGGGATGACACAAGTTGCTGTCGTCATTTTAAACTACAATGGTCGGGAGTTTCTTACTAAATTTCTTCCATCCGTTATTCAATACAGTGATAATGCCCGGATCATTGTAGCCGACAATAATTCAACAGATGATTCGCTGAATATACTTGAAAAATTATTTCCATCTATTGAACGTATTCCGATACAGCAAAACCTGGGATTTGCAGGGGGGTACAACTTTGCACTACGCCATATAAATACAAAATATTTCGTTTTGCTTAATTCAGATGTTGAGGTAACTCAAAACTGGTTAACTCCCATGCTGACGAAGATGGAGTCCGATCCTTCCATTGGTGCTATGCAACCAAAAATTCTATCCTATTCCAACAAAAACAAATTTGATTATGCCGGAGCAGGCGGTGGTTTTGTCGATGCGTTGGGATATCCTTTCTGCAGGGGGAGAGTTTTTAGTGAAGTTGAAGAAGATACCGGGCAATTTAATGATGATGTCCCAATTTTTTGGTCTTCAGGCGCGTGCATGATGATTCGATCAGACTTGTTCCATGAGCTAAACGGACTGGATGATGATTTTTTTGCCCACATGGAAGAGATTGACCTTTGCTGGAGAATTCACCACAAAGGGTTCAATGTCCTGTTTACAGGACAGAGCCTTGTTTACCATGTTGGCGGGGGGTACCCTGTCTAGTGTAAATCCACGAAAGACCTACTATAATTTCAGGAATGGGCTTAGTCTAATTGTAAAACATCTGCCCTTTTCACAGTTGTGGTGGAAGTTACCGGTTCGCATTATCATGGACTGGATTGCTGCTTTGAAATTTCTTTTAAGTGGATCTCTTTTCCACAGCCTGGCTGTGATCAAAGCGCATAGCAGTTGGATATTTCGACTATCTGGCGATCTGAAGAAAAGAAATTCTGCAGGTCTTTCCAAGGTATACCCAGCGGGATTAATTTATCCGCGATCGTTGGTGTACGATTTTTATATTTTGGGTAGAAAGAAATTTAAAGATCTGGATTTCAGTAATCCCAGATAGTGCTTCTTTTCCTCAGGTGCTTACGAATGTTCATGATAAAGGCAAGGGCCAGATAAATAATTACCGGAGATCCAAACGTAAGAAAAGAAGCATATATAAAGGTTAACCGGATACTGGACGTAGCCATTCCCAGCTTTTCACCTAATCGAGTACACACGCCAAATGCGTGTTCTTCAAAAAATGCCTGAATACGTTGTACTAAATTGTTCATTTAACAAACTTGAAAACGTGATTTACCCAGCCAAAAGGCCGCTAAACGAAAAAAAAATATCAATTGCAAATATACACAGAGTGATAGCTTTGAAGTGTAGCCCAAAACTTATTTTTTTGCGTTATATTGTAAAAAAAGGCATGAAAATGTACCTTTGCAACTCGTTTTAATAACCCTAAAGAAAAATCCATGAGAAAACTTATCTACGCACTATTTATCATT
This sequence comes from Flammeovirgaceae bacterium, assembly GCA_012032815.1. Classification (GTDB taxonomy): domain Bacteria; phylum Bacteroidota; class Bacteroidia; order Cytophagales; family Cyclobacteriaceae; genus ELB16-189. Next base: position 35,828 of record JAAUQD010000008.1, on the reverse strand, counting down.
GGCGCAGTATCATTTACAGGTTGTACACTGCCTTCAATGATCAAAATGGCCAAAGATCAGAACCTGACCGCAACCCCTAACCCTTTGGAAGTGCATAAAGATACTGTGGACTTCGAAATGTCTGCAAACCTGCCTGTGAAGATGTTGAAAAAGGGTACTGAGTATTCTGCCAACTCTTTTTATAAGTATGGAGATAATGAACTTGGTCTTGATCCGATTGTTTTCAAGGCTGAAGATTTTCCCAACAGCAGCGTAGAGCAGCCAAAAATTACTAAATCATTCTCTTTTCCATATCAACCAGCCTACAATATAGGAACACTTGAAGTTGAAGGCGTAGCCAAAAAGGGCACGAAGACTAAAGTAACTCCACGTTTGCCTGTAGCTACAGGTTTGATCACAACTTCAAAACTGGTTCAAAACTCCTACTTCGCAGCTTATGCTAATCATGGTTACAACAACCAGGAAGAGATTATCCCGGTGATTATCCCTGATTTCATTTTTGAACGGGGAAAATCTGTTCTCAGAAGGTCTGAAACAGCAAGCGAAAAAGGTAAGCAACTTGATGCCTTTATTGCAGCAAAGAATGTGACTCGCACGGTCACCATCACGGGTACTCACTCACCAGAAGGAGCTGAACGTATCAACACTCGCCTTTCTGAAGAGCGCGCTAAAGTGATCGAGAAGTATTATCGCGATCAAATGAAGAAATATGATTACAAAGGCAAGGCGGATTCGATAAAGTTTATTCTTAAGCCTATCTCTTTAGATTGGAATGAATTCAAGGCTTCCTTAGCCAAATATGAAGGAATTACATCCGATGAAAAATCAGCATACCTGAATATCGTTAATGGTGGCGGTTCTTTTGAAGATCAGGAAAATCAAATGAAGAAACTTCCTACGTATAAGAAGGTATTTAATGATGTATATCCTGGCCTGAGAACTGCAAAAACTGAAATTTTAACTTTAAAAATTAAAAAGACAGATGCTGAGATTTCTGTATTAGCAAAGCAAATCGCACAGGGAGGTGACATGGAAGCTTTATCATTTGAAGAATTGATGTATTCAGCCACTTTAACTCCATCTCTCGAAGAAAAAGAAGCAATTTATAAGGCAGCAACAAAGAAGGGTACAAACTGGAATGCCCATAATAATTTAGGTGCAGTGTACATTGCTATGGCCATGGCTAATCCTTCAAAAATGAGCGATTATGCAAACCAGGCCCAGGCTCAGTTAGATATTGCCGCAAAAATTAAAGAAGGCTCTGAAGTTAATGCTAACCTCGCCAGCGTTTCCCTTATGATGGGCAATCCCTACAAAGCAAACAGCTATGCTAATAAAGCATTGTCTGGAGCCAGCAGTGACGTTACCCGGGGAGTTAATGGAGTAAAAGGTGCTTCTGAAATTTACAAAGCAGATTATAGCAATGCTGTTCGCTCTACTTCATCAGCAACAGATACCTACATTAACCTTTACAACAAGGGATTAGCTCAATTGCTAAACAAGGATTATGCAAATGCAGCATCTTCTTTTAATGAGTCTATTAATAAAAACGGTCAATTCGGACTTGCGCATTATGGCGCAGCCGTTGCAGCTGCGCGTTCTGGAAATGGAGATGCGGTTGTAAGCAATCTAACCAACGCTGTAAAAATTGATCCTGCTTTGAAGGAGAAAGCACTTGCTGATCTTGAGTTTACAAAGTGGGCAACCAGCGATTCGTTCAGAAACGCGTTGAAATAAAGAAAATTGGAATCACTTAAAAACCTCCATGTGGAGGGTTTTTTGTTTGTATACATCTCAAACTTACTTTGTTCATTAGTCGATACCCCTTATTTTTGCCCCCTTCGATCGGGGAATTTACATCATGAGAGAAATACAATTTAGAGAAGCCTTGCGCGAGGCGATGAATGAAGAAATGAGGAGAGACCCCAGGGTCTTTCTGATGGGCGAGGAGGTCGCAGAATATAACGGAGCGTATAAGGTTAGCCAGGGCATGCTTGATGAATTTGGACCGGACCGTGTCATTGACACCCCTATTGCGGAGTTGGGGTTTGCCGGTATTGGTGTTGGGGCGGCTATGAATGGAGTCAGGCCTATCGTTGAATTCATGACGTTCAACTTCTCATTGGTGGCTATTGATCAGATTATCAACAGTGCTGCAAAAATGATGTCCATGTCCGGAGGGCAATACAATGTTCCCATTGTATTCAGAGGGCCAACCGGAAATGCCGGTATGCTTAGTTCACAACACTCACAAAATTTTGAAAATTGGTTTGCCAATTGCCCCGGACTTAAAGTCGTTGTACCGTCAAATCCATACGATGCGAAGGGTTTGTTAAAGGCTTCTATTCGAGATGATGATCCTGTTATCTACATGGAGTCAGAGTTAATGTATGGAGATAAGGGAGAAGTACCCGAAGAAGAATACATTATTCCTATAGGATCTGCCGACATAAAAAGAGCAGGAAGTGATGTAACCATCGTTTCCTTTGGAAAATTTATGAAAGTTGCGTTGGCATCCGCAGCTGAGTTGGAAAAAGAAAATATTTCTGCTGAAGTGATTGACCTGAGATCTGTTCGCCCTATTGATTACACAACTGTCGTTGAATCGGTCAAGAAAACAAACCGACTGGTTATTGTTGAGGAAGCCTGGCCGCTTGCTGCGATCTCATCAGAGATTACATACCATATTCAAAAACATGCCTTTGATTATCTGGATGCCCCTATTCATCGAATCAACAGTTTGGATGTTCCTCTTCCCTACGCCCCTACCCTGATTGATGCCATCCTACCAAATGTAGAGCGTACAGTTAAGGCCGTAAAACAAGTTATGTACCAGAGCACTTAAAATCTCGCAGCCGTCAATTCAATATCAGCATATTTAAATGCCAAGTCGTACTGAACTTTAACCTTCTGACCCTCATCACTTTTTTCCTGCTTCATCAAACTTTGATAAAGCCCAAACAACGACCATCCGTTGCTGGGGAAAACAGCTAAATCTTCCCGAAAATATTTCTCAGCTTCTTTTGCCATGTCCGCTTCAAGTAAAACCGCACCTAAAATTTGGCGTGTTGGTAAAAACCAATCAGGAGGCTCTTGATAAAGGAGCGCATCTTCCATTTTTATAGCTTCTTTTAGGATGGAAATTGATGTAGTATAATTTCTATTTTGCGCTTCAATTTCCGCCCTTAAAACATGGGCTCCTATTGCCAAAATATTACCGAAAGAATTGAACCCCCATATCTTTAGCTCGTTCAGTGTTGGGTTCATAAGCTGCTTTTCTAATTCCAGGAGATGATTCATCGCTTTTGTCCTATCTCCAGTTCGAAGTTGGGCTAATCCCTGACCAAATTGCCATATTCCAGCAGCATAATAAAGCGAATCTTCTGGTCGGGGGATTTTTAGTAAATCCTTCCATTGCCCAAATCGGATCATCGAATATAAAGGAGATGAGTAATAGTGTTGAAGGGTAGCTAAATCGGGGCTTCCCATCAGACTAATATCAATTACATCGGCCAGCTTATTAGCGGCTGATATTGAAAGTTCATTCTTTCCTGAAAGCATAGCACATGCCCACAAAAAATGATAGTTGTGAGGATAATAGGCCAATGGATAAATTCCCTGCGCTCGACACTGTGTTACATACTCTTCATCAGCCAATACCGCTTTTTGATTAACACGCACACCGTCTTCATATCGCCCTGTTCTTATATATACATGCGATGGCATGTGCACAAGGTGTCCAGCCCCTGGTACAAGGTTAACCAACCGATCAGCGCTTGCGGTTGCCCTCCCTGGATTCGTTGATGCCTCCGTAATATGAATATATAAATGATTTGCTCCTGGGTGCAATGGATTAATTCCTATAATCTTTTCGATTAACTCCACTGTTTGCATCGTCCAGGGTTTTGGACTTCCATCTCGATTCCAAAAATTCCAAGGATGCAAGTCCATTTGCGCCTCAGCGAAAAGCGTAAGTACTTCCAAATTATCACTAAAACTTGCAGCGGCCTCCTTCATAGAATTGGCATATGCAACATCAAGTGAAGTTCGATCTTGTGGTGCTTCGTTGATGTATCTTTTAGATATAGCCAAAATCAATGCTTGCTCAATTGGTGTTGAATTCGAAATATATTGAAGCGCCTTTTGGACCGCTGCAAAAACAACTTTATTATCTGCAGGATCCATGGGCGAATTGATATTCGGCCCCAATGCAAGTGCCTGTCCCCAATAGGCCATGGCAAACTGCGGATCAAGTCTCGCTGCTTCCATAAAGGAGCGATAGGATTCCAAATGATTAAATCCATAATATAAATTCAATCCCTGATTAAAATATTTTTGCGCAACTCATTGGATGTGGATACTTTAAAAGTATAACTACCCAGATTTTCCAACAGCGGGGCAATTTGCTTGGTTGTATCAATCAGTTTAAGCACACTTTTAATTTTAGTAACTCCGCATAATCCTAAACCTTCGGCAAAGTTGTATGTTGATTGCTTATCTTGAGGATTAGGTGCTGTAGAAGTTGATGAAAATTGATATAGTGTTGTGCTCACAACAATAATCAATAAGAGTAGAATTAATCGTTTCATAGCTACCTATTGGTTAAGAATATCCAAGAATTTGATTTGGTACAGAGAAATCTGAATCCTTTGCCAGCAGAACGAAAACCTAAATAAATCTAGTGATTTTTCGACAGCAATACCATCCAGGCCTCCAGAACCTTCTCGCTGGTTAGAAATTTCTGAGCCAAACGATGAACATCCTTGATACCCATTTGATGGGCATCCTGCACATCTTGTCGCCCGCTAAATTCTTCAATTTGTTTACCGGAAGGAAGTTGTTCAACATTGCCTAACCGTCCCAAATCATTCCCAGTCAATACGTTACTTTTCCTGATGTGGTCAGGTATATTATCAAATCCAATACCCACGGAATTCACTGGTTTAGGAACTTTAAAAACCTCTCCTTTTGCTCTTGAATATAAATCACCCCCCATTCTTGCAACTGCATCCAACTTATAAGGATCAATCTTTCCTTCGTCATCCAATACATTTTCATTGATATGCATCAATAGTACTTCGGCAATAACAAGATTCCCTGCGCCTCCCTCCTTACCCAGGGGGATAACGCCATTCACTTTGCACTCAAATGAGATGGGTGATTCCCTGACACGCGGTGGTTTCACTATTTTAGATTTTTCCTCTGCAAATCCTGCCTTAACAAATTCATTTACTCCCTTTGCATATTCAACGCTTGCCAAACTAGCTTGCTCAACCATTTTGTATGTCACAATATTGATCACCACTTCAGGAACTTCAAGAACATTTTCATAGGTGTGCTTTGTGCTATTGTCTCTACCGCGTCTGGATGGTGAAAAAATCAAAATGGGTGGGTTTGCACTAAACACATTAAAAAAACTAAACGGACTTAGGTTTACATTACCCTGTAAGTCTACTGTGCTGGCAAACGCTATAGGCCGTGGAATTACCGCACCCAATAAATAACTGTGCATTTTGCCTACCGGTATTTCCTTAGGATTAACTTCTACCATATTATTTACCGTCTGCTACTATTGTTCCGATACACTCTCCAAACCCAATCCGTACTTTTTCATTCTGAGCAAATCCTTTCATTATAATAGTATCACCATCCTTCAGAAACGTTCGTTCAGTACTATCCTTGAGTTTAACCGGGTTCTTGCCATTCCATGAAATTTCTAGCATTGAACCATATGAATCCGGAGTAGGACCACTGATTGTCCCGGAAGCATAGACATCACCCACTTGAATATTGCATCCATTAACAGTGTGGTGTGCAAGTTGCTGAAAAATATTCCAGTAAAGGTGTTTATGGTTTGACTTGCTGATGAGTTGTGGTTCTTGACCATCTATTTTTATGTAAACCTCAAGTTGAATATTAAAATTTCCTTTTCCGGGATAGCGTAAATAGTCGAGAACTTCAGGATTCTGAGCAACCCCTTCCACCCGAAAAGGTTCGAGCGCATCGAGTGTCACAATCCAGGGTGATAGCGTGGAAGCGAAATTTTTCCCTAAAAACGGACCGAGTGGGACATATTCCCATTGCTGAATATCACGGGCGGACCAATCGTTAAATAAAGTCATTCCAAAAATATGCTTTTCAACATTCGAAATGCTTAGCGGTAAGCCTAATTCAGAATTGGTACATGTAATAAATGCCATTTCCAATTCAAAGTCCAGCTTTCTTGATTCTCCGAAAACAGGCGCGTCAGAATCTTGCATTTTAAGCTGTCCAGAGGGACGCTTTACGGAAGTCCCTGAAACTACAATTGAAGACGCCCTTCCGTGATACCCAACCGGAAGGTGTTTCCAATTCGGCAGCAAGGCATTTTTGGATCACGAAACATTGATCCAACATTTGTTGCATGCTCTTCGCTTGAATAAAAATCAGTATAATTTGGAATTTGAACCGGCAGTAACATTTCAACTTCCGATTGATCGATAAGTGCCAATTCCCGGGCAGCTACATCCAATTCCGAATGATCATCACGGAGTAGTTCAGAAATTTTTTCTCTTACCTCCGAAGTTTTCTTTCTTCCCAATCCAATAAAATCATTTAAATATTTTTGATTGAAAATACCGGGCGGTAAACCCATGCCGTCCAGGTATCCGTGTTCGTGCAAATAGACCAGATCAAGAACATGATTTCCAATTGCCACACCGGCAACAGGAGAAAGGTAACTTGTCTTAAAGATACCAAGGGTAGGTTTTGAATCGGAAAATCTGAATCTTTTGGAACATCTACCCAACTCTTTAATGACGGATCATTGGCGTTAAACTTCATTTTCATAATTTACCAAAACTAAAGGATCATCGTCAATATTTGATTGATTAATTAAAAATCACCCTGAATTTACCTGAAGATTTTATCCGGACAATGAAGGCCAGACTCCATAATGAGTTTGACCAGTTCATCTCTTCATTTCAACTTGAAACGCCAACAAGTATTAGGGTTAATCCAAGAAAAAAATTCAATTCTTTCAATTTTGAAAACGTTCTATGGAGCACCCTGGGTTTTACTTGAAACAACGCCACTCATTCACCCTTGATCCTGCATTTCATGCCGGAACTTACTATGCTCAAGAGGCCAGTTCAATGTTTGTAGAAACTGCCATCCGGCAAACCGTGGATCTTAATAAGCGCCTTATCGCACTTGACCTCTGTGCAGCTCCGGGCGGAAAATCCACCCATCTCCTCAGTCTGCTTAATGATAAAAGCCTGCTTGTATCTAATGAAGTCATCCGATCAAGAACTTCGATTCTAAAAGAGAATATGACCAAGTGGGGATATCCGAATGTAGTTATCACGAACAACGACCCGGCAAACTTTAACGGTCTTCCTAATTTTTTTGACATCGTTCTGGTTGATGCTCCATGCTCCGGAGAAGGACTTTTCCGTAAGGATCCCGAGTCCGTGGCACACTGGTCATTAGAAAATGTAAGGCTATGCGCCTTACGACAGCAACGGATTATTGAAAATATTTGGCCGTCACTCAAACCTGGCGGCATACTGATCTACAGTACGTGCACCTACAATGAGGACGAAAACGAAAACAACCTCCTTAACTTTGCAAACGAAAGAGATCCTGAATTTTTAGAATTATCATTACATGACGGCTGGGGTATGGACAAGGTTACAAAAGACTCCGTGATAGGCTACAGATTTTTCCCACATAAAATAAAAGGTGAAGGGTTTTTTATTTCCGTGTGTCGCAAAAAGGTTAGCGAAAATGATCCCATGCTGAAACCCACTGGAAAAAATTCGTTCAGTTCAATCGTGCCAGGTGTCGCAAAGGATTGGGTTCTAAATCCTGAAGAAAAACTATTCAGACAACACAACGATTCATTACTGTTTATACCTATAGAATTTAGGAATGAGGTTGAAATTTTACTTCGACATTTGAAAATGATTTCAGCGGGCACGAAGATCGGAACAATAAAGAAATCAAAAGTAATTCCAGATCATGCCCTGGCCTTATCTACGGAGATTAATGAAGATGCTTTTAACACGCTTGATTTGGACCTTGAACAGGCGTTGAGTTATTTAAGAAAAGAGAGCTTTCCTATAAATTCAACAAAGGCAGGCATCCACCTTGTACGATACCATGAAAACCCAATAGGTTGGGCTAATGTTTTGCCAAATCGAATTAATAATCTCTATCCAACGGACTGGCGAATCAGGATGAGATAATTTCTTTCAACAATTGTATTTGGTTAAATCCTTTGGTGTCCCATTCAGAGCCCTTATTTTTGCCCTTCTTTTTCAAATTATGGCGCTTCCAACGAAATATAATCCTGCTGAGGTAGAAGATAAATGGTACAAGTATTGGCTTGAACAGGGTTATTTCCATTCCGAGCCTAACCCTGACAAAGAACCCTACTGCATTGTAATTCCTCCTCCGAATGTAACCGGAGTTCTCCATATGGGCCATATGCTGAATAACACAATTCAGGATGTGTTGGTACGTAAGGCAAGAATGGAAGGAAAAGAAGCCTGTTGGGTTCCCGGAACAGACCATGCTTCTATTGCCACAGAAGCACGGGTCGTAGCTATGCTCCGCGAAAAAGGAATTAAAAAATCCGATCTTACCCGTGATGACTTTCTGAAGTATGCCTGGGAATGGCGAGAAAAGTATGGGGGAATAATTCTTGAACAACTTAAAAAACTTGGCGCATCATGTGACTGGGATCGTACCCGTTTCACCATGGAGCCAGAGTACTATAAAGCAGTAATCCGGGTATTTGTCGACTTGTACAACAAAGGATTTATTTATCGCGGGCTGCGGATGATCAATTGGGACTGCGAAGCCAAGACTGCCCTGTCCAATGAAGAGGTGATGTACACAGAGGGTGGTGATAAATCCATTTTATACTCTATTCGCTATAAGATAAAAGACACAGACGATTGGATAACTATCGCTACTCAGCGACCAGAAACGATTATGGGCGACACAGCGGTTGCCGTTAACCCTTCGGACGAACGATACAAGCACTTAATTGGAAAGACTGTTCTTGTGCCACTTATACATCGTGAGGTGCCTGTAATTGCCGATCCGTATGTCGATAGAGAATTTGGATCGGGTTGTCTGAAAATCACGCCTGCTCATGATGTGAATGATTATGAAATCGGAATTCGCCATAACCTTGCGGTTATTGATACCATCAATGATAATGGTACGCTGAATGAAAAATGCGAACTGCCAAAATATGTAAACAAGGATAGATTCCATGTTCGTAAAGAAATAGTTAAAGATCTGAGACAGGCCGATCATATTGTAAAAGAAGAGGAGTTTATCACAAGAATTGGAAGATCAGAGCGCACGAACAGCGTTGTGGAACCCAAGCTTTCTTTGCAATGGTTTGTAAAGATGAAAGAAATTTCAAAGCGCGCTTTAAAGGCAGTAGAGGAAGATGAGATTAAACTTCATCCGGCAAAATTCAAAAACACATATCGTCATTGGATGGAGAATGTCCGTGACTGGACTATTTCTCGTCAGCTGTGGTGGGGTCATCGTATACCCGCTTATTATTATGGACAAGGGGAAGATGACTTTGTGGTCGCAGAAACCATGGAAGAAGCGATCCTTTTGGCTAATAAAAAAACTGGTAGGAAAATTTTGGAATCCGAATTACGGCAAGATGAAGATGTACTTGACACCTGGGCTTCATCGTGGTTATGGCCCACTGCTGTTTTTGATGGATTCAAAGATGAGTGTTTTGATTTGAAGGGAGGAAAAATCAACTCTTCAAAAAATCAAGACTTAAAATTTTATTACCCTACAGAGGTTTTAGTTACAGCGCCAGAAATCCTATTCTTCTGGGTAGCCCGAATGATTATCGCGGGTTACGAATACATGGATGAACGACCATTTAAGGATGTTTATCTCACTGGGATAGTCCGCGATAAAGCGGGTCGTAAAATGTCCAAGTCGTTGGGAAATTCACCCGAACCACTTGAACTCATTGAAAAATATGGGGCTGATGGAGTGCGTACAGGGATGTTGTTTTGCTCACCTGCAGGCAATGATTTGTTGTTTGATGAAAAGTTATGTGAGCAGGGAAGAAATTTTGCCAACAAAATTTGGAACGCCTTCCGCCTGGTGGATGGCTTCAAAACCGCTGACATTCCCACCCCTTCCGAAAATAGTGCCGCTATTGCATGGTTTGAAGCCAGAATAAACCAGGTGCTGGTCGAAGTAAATGATCACTTCAGCAAATTTCGCCTTTCTGATGCTTTGATGAGTATATACAAGCTGATCTGGGATGACTTTTGTTCCTGGTATCTGGAAATCATAAAACCTGAATTTGGAAGCCCGATTGATGAGTTTACCCTTAGCACAACAACTCAATATTTTAAAAAACTTCTCCAAATTCTACATCCTTTCATGCCGTTTATTTCGGAAGAGCTGTGGCATGAGTTTAAAAAAGACAAAAAAGATTCATGCATTATCAACTCTTCCTGGCCGAGAGCTAAATCTTTCGACACGCATTCTTTGGATCAGGCATCATTTGCATTTTCCATTGTTTCTGAAATACGCAATATCAGAAACGCCAAAGGGCTGTCACCCAAAATTCCCCTGATATTGATCTCAAAGAGCAGCGATTCCATACTAGACGAAGCGTTTCTGAATATCGCAAAAAAACTTGCGGTCTTAAGTCAAGTTGATTTTCGCATGGAGCATACTGAAGCAGCCACTGGTTTTATATTAAATAAAATTGAATTCCTTGTGCCATTAGAAAATAAAATTGATGTTGAGAGGGAAAAGGAACAGATTAAAAGTGACATCAAATATCAGGAGGGGTTTCTCATTTCAGTCAATAAAAAATTATTGAATGAAAATTTTGTGTCTAACGCACCACCGAAGGTTGTTGAACTTGAGATGACAAAAAGGGCAGATGCGGAGGTTAAATTAAAAGTACTTATAGAGCGATTAGAATCAATTTCTAAATCTTCATAATTATTTTACCAATAAATTGTACTCATTAAAAAGCAGAATGAGTGATCGTTCTTCATTCACCCTCAGCCCATTCACTTTATAAAAATTCTCTAGCTCCACTGAGCGATCACCAAAAAGTGAGAATATCTCTTTCTTTTTTCGTGGTAAATCAATCAATTGATCATCACGCAACACATAGAATTCATCTACCTTGAGAATAATATCATCTTTGCTTCCGGTATCAAATTCAGGTCGATAATCTGCCTTTTTAATATTAATATAAGTTCTTTTAAGTAATGGAAGTTTTCCATCAGAGATAACTTCCATAAATGAATATATCTTTCCTTTTCCGGTTTTTAGATCGCGGGTATTAATAAAAAATGATGCCCCATTGGTTATGGAGTCAAGCCATACAAAACTCTTTATATTTTTTCCATCAACAATCTTTAGTCCCATGTTAGTTTGGATTTCAAATAAATCGCCCTTTATATCATATCGGGTCCAAACTCCTTCAATCAATTTTTCATCCTTGTACAAAAGGAAGGACGCTCTATTCCACCGGTTATTTAAGTACGTATCTCCAATAAGTTCTCCGGGAGAAATGCCAACTCCGTACAACTGGTCGCTTCCTGATAACCCGTTTCGATCCATTAGGCGATCGATTGTCCAGTCCGCCCGTACCGGTGTGGGGATGGTTTGTGCATGACAAAATCCGTTTAATACAAAGAATAAAAGGATCAGAAATTTCTTCATATCTAAACTCTTGCCGCCATCAATAATTCAATGTTTTTCATCTTGATCCCAAATTTTTTACTAATTGACTCATTGGTAACACTTCCTTTATATGTATAAACACCCTTCATAAACCATTTGTGTGTAAAAATCATTTCCTCCACTCCCCCTTCTTCGGCTGCCCGCATAATTGTAGGTGTAAATATATTACTCAATGCAGTCGTGGCTGTGTTGGCAACCCTCGAGGCAATATTTGGAACACAATAGTGAATAACATCAAATTTTTTAAATACCGGCTTATCTAATGTAGTGAAATCAGACGTTGAAACGCACCCTCCCTGATCAATACTAAGATCAACAATGACAGAGCCTGCCATCATATCCTTTACCATCTCATCAGACACCACATGCCGAACTCTTCCTTTCTCGGGTCGCAATGCGCCAATTAATACATCAGCTGATTTTAGACTTTCACTTAATGTAACCGTATCGATAGTACTGGTATAAATCTGGCTTCCCAAAATGTGCTTTAAACGCCTGAGTTTATAAATGTGGTTGTCAAACACCTGTACTTCAGCTCCCATTCCCAACGCGGCCCTGGCCGCAAACTCGCATACTGTACCTGCACCAATAATCACCACTTTTGTTGGAGGCACTCCGGTAATTCCACCCAAAATAATTCCTTTCCCTTTCTTAGAATTGCTCAAATACTCTCCGGCAACCATTATTGCTGTTACTCCAGCAATTTCACTCATCGCCCGTATAATAGGCATACTGCCTACTTTATCCTCAATGAATTCATAGGCGAGGGCAGTTACCTTTTTTTTCACCAACGCATTGAAATATTCCTTTGTTTGCTGGCCAACTTGGAGCGCTGAAATAAGTGATTGGCCTGGCTTGAGATATTGAATTTCATCTAATGTTGGCGGCTCAATTTTAAGAATAACATCCGCTTTGTATACTTCTTCCGGTGTGTAAACGATCTTTGCTCCAGCCTCACTGTATTCCTTATCAGAAAATCCCGCACTATCTCCGGATTTTGTTTCTACCCAAATTTCGTGGCCACGATCAACCAATAACGCTACCGAATCGGGAGTCAGGCTTATTCGATTTTCCTGCAAAGAAATCTCCTGTGGTAGTCCTATGAAGAAGGTATGATTCCCTTTTTTTATTTTCAGAGGAGCCTCTTGTGGTGAAAGCTTTGCTTGAGCCAATGCTTCAAAACCTGTTTTCCGTTTTTCAGTCATAAAGACGATAGTCTATTTGCCGTTTACTTTTATCAATTGGATTAATCCTGACTTCCATCCGGGAGTATTGTAATAATGAAGGTATGCGCTCAGGCCATTCGACTAAACAGTAGTTACCTGAATCAAAATATTCATGCACTCCCAGATCATAGGCTTCTTCTTCCTTAGTTATCCTATAAAAATCAAAATGATATAACTTTCTAATTCAATTGAATATTCGTTGATAATAGAAAATGATGGACTTTGAACCAGAGAATTGCAACCCAGAACTTTAGCTATTGTTTTGATCAATGTGGTTTTACCCGCGCCCATCTCACCAAAAATGAAATTAACCTTACGTTGCCTGCCTTTTTAATTAATTCCCGGGCAACAGCTTCCAAATCTTCCAAGCCAACAGCTTTTCCATTAAAAGCCGGAACCCAGGTATCAGGCATTCTTCGAATTTAAGAAAATTAAAGGAATGATCATCTCTTCCATACTCACTCCGCCATGCTGAAACGTGTCTTTATAGAAGTTTACATAATAATTATAGTTATTGGGATAAGCAAAAAACTGATCTTCTGTCGCAAAAACATAGGATGTGGTTACGTTCGTCTTCGGTAATAAGAACCGCTCTGGCTTTGAAGTCTCCATCGCTTTTCCGGTTTCATAATTAAGATTTTTTCCCTGCTTATATCTTAAGTTAGTATTCACGCTCCGATCACCAATGATTTTCATGGGCCGTTTTACCCTTATCGTACCATGATCGGTAGTAATGATAATCCTGGCATTTTTCTCTGATATAATTTTCATTACATCAAATAAGGGAGAATGGATAAACCATGACTTGGTAATGGATCGATAGGCAGCTTCATCGGGCGCCAACTCCTTGATCATCGCCATATCGGTGCGAGCGTGTGAAAGCATATCCACAAAATTATAGACAATAACATTCAACTCATTTGTAAAAAGATTACGAACGGAGTCCACCAGGTTTTTTCCTTCTCCAAAATTCCTCACCTTGTTATAAGACATTTTAAAGGAAAGGTTATTCCTTCTGATAAGTCGCATCAGGAACTCATCCTCGAATTTATTTTTCGAATCATCCTCGTCTTCACCAACCCAAATATCGGGATGAGTCTTTGACATTTCCAGTGCAGACATTCCTGAGAAAATAGCATTGCGTGAGTAAGCCGTGGTTGTGGGAAGCAATGAGAAATAGGTCTCCTCTTTCTCAATGGTAAGAATTTCTCCAAGCACTGGTTCGATAGCTTTCCATTGATCAAACCTTAAGTTATCAATGATAAAGAGAAAGCAAGGTCTTTGCTTATTCACTTCAGGAAACACTTTCCTTTTCATGATCTGGTGAGAGAGCAGTGGCTTTTCTGCTTCCGGATCATTAAGCCAACTTTCATAATTGCGTTTTACAAAGCGGCAGAAATTGGAATTGGCTTCAGCTTTTTGAGCTTCAAGAACTTCGCCCATTTCAGGATTATCGGCAGATTCCATTTCCAACTCCCAAAACACTAACTTCTTATAAATATCAACCCACTTTTCGTGGTTGAGGTCATCTAAAAATGCCATGCTGATATTTCTAAACTCCTGCTGATAGGATAGATTCGTTTTTTCAAGAACCAGCCGCTTGTTATCGAGTAACTTTTTAACTGAAAGTAAAATTTGACTTGGGTTTAATGGCTTGATCAGGTAGTCATCGATCTTTGCTCCGATAGCATCCTCCATGATTTGCTCTTCCTCATTTTTAGTAATCATGACAATGGGCAAATGAGGTTTATTGTTTTTAATCTGACTTAGTGCTTCAAGGCCGGACATTCCAGGCATGTGTTCGTCTAAAAATACAACATCATAGTGTCGCTTATTCGAAAGTTCAACCGCATCGGTTCCATTGTTAACCGGTGTTATGTCATACCCACGTTGTTCTAAGAAAAGGATGTGCGGTTTAAGCAAATCAATCTCGTCATCCGCCCACAAAATAGTATATCTTTGCATCTACTCGTCTGTAAAAATCTTTCTAATTTACATGTTATCCATCAATCTTCCTTGAGCACTCTGAACAAAAAGAAAATCATTAACGATCCGGTTTATGGATTCATTCACATCCGTAGCGAAATTATCTTTGATTTAATTGAGCATCCTTTCTTTCAGCGACTTCGACATATTAAACAACTTGGACTAAGTCATTACATTTATCCTGGTGCTCAACATACCCGATTTCAGCATGCGCTTGGATCCCTTCATCTTATGGGCAGGGTGCTCGACAACTTTCGTAATAAAGGCATTGAAATAAGTGATCGAGAATATGAGGCAACTCAGATAGCAGTACTGCTTCACGATATTGGCCATGGGCCCTTCTCTCATTCGCTAGAGGAAACACTGTTGCCAGGGGTCTCTCATGAGAGCCTCTCCTATTTGTTTATGAAAGAGTTGAATCAGCAATTCAATAATCAACTGAGTCTGACTTTAAAAATTTTCCAAAATACTTACACAAGAAAATTTTTTCATCAGTTGATCTCCAGTCAATTGGATATTGACCGACTTGATTACCTGAAGCGCGACAGCTTTTTTACTGGCGTTCAGGAAGGTACTATTGGAGTTGACCGGATCATTGCAATGCTAACTGTACATCAGGATCAACTTATGGTTGAAGAAAAAGGAATTTACAGCATAGAGAATTTTCTAAATGCCAGAAGATTAATGTACTGGCAGGTTTACCTTCATAAAACCTCAGTAAGTGCAGAACGAATGTTAGTGAACCTGGTTAAGCGAGCTCAGTATTTACTACAATCTGGCGAAAAAATTCCTTGCAGCGAAAGCTTGGTTATTTTCCTCAAACATTCCCTTACACTTGAAGACTTTGGAGAAGATAAGAACCTTCTAACATCGTATGGACAACTGGATGACCATGATATTTGGGGAGCTATCAAGCTTTGGAAAAATCATTCAGATCCGATTCTCTCCATCCTAAGTAATAAGATTTTGAGCCGAAATCTTTTTAAAATACTTTATTCCAATGACCCCATTAGCCGTACGCTTGTGGAAAAAGTGAAAGCTGGAATTTCAAAGTCGTACAACGTATTAAAGAAAGAAACACCCTACCTGCTCTCATCGGGCACGGTAACCAACGAAGCTTATGTCTCAGAAAAGCAAAAGATTCTGATCTACACACGCGAAGGTGAAGTCAAGGATATTGCTCAGGCATCTGACCTGCCCCATATAAAAGCCATGAGCAAAATCGTGAAAAAAAAACTACCTATGCTGGCCCAAAAATGTATCTTTACCTGACTAATTTAGTCGTTAATTAATGACCGAATAACGTGGAGTTTACCATTGATCAAATTGCCGAATTGCTTGGAGGAGAAATCCAGGGAGATAGGAACGGAAAGATCAACATGCTGGCTAAAATTCAAGATGCAAAGTCAGGTCAGATTTCATTTTTGTCAAATCCGAAATACGAAAATTTTATTTACTCCACTAAAGCAAGTGCCGTAATAGTAAAGAACGACTTCAAACCAAAAAAGAAATTATCGACTACACTTATTCTTGTTGACGATCCTTACCTGAGCTTTACCGTATTGCTTGAGGAATACCATAAGTATATAAGCTTTCAGAAATCAGGAATTGAAGAACCCACTTTTATCGGAGAGAACTCAAAGACGGGCGACAATATTTATCGTGGCGCGTTTTCATACATTGGAAACAATTGCAAAATTGGAAATAATGTAAAAATTTATCCACATGCATTCATAGGCGATGGTGTAACTATCGGAGACAATTCTATCATTCACTCAAGTGTAAAGATTTATGCCGATTCCAAAATAGGAAACAATTGTGAGCTCCACTCCGGGGTAGTGATAGGAAGTGACGGATTTGGGTTTGCACCCCAGGATGATGGGTCATACAAAACCATTCCGCAGCTTGGAAATGTTACGATTGAGGATAATGTTACGATTGGTGCAAACACGGTGGTGGATTGCGCCACCATGTTTGGAGATAGTACCATTATAAGGAAAGGAGTAAAACTTGATAACCTAATTCAAATTGCGCACAATGTAGAAGTAGGGAAAAATACTGTGATCGCGGCACAAACTGGTATCTCAGGATCTACGAAAGTGGGCGAGCACTGCATGATTGGCGGGCAGGTTGGTATTGCCGGTCATCTTGTAATAGCGAACAATACGAGTATCGGTGCGCAATCGGGGTTGGGTAAGTCGGTAGTGGAAGAGGGTCAGCGTTTATTCGGCTATCCGGTCTTTGATGTAAAGAAATACTTCCGATCATACGCTGTATTCAAGAAACTTCCTGATGTAAACGACCGCCTTAATGAATTAGAAAAGAAATTGGGGCTTCGTTCGAACTCCTGGTCTGAAAAGCAATAAACCGGCAGATACTCCCCCCTTTGCGTATCTCGCACCAAGCCACTTTGAAAATCACTTAGGAGAGTTTAAATTTGCCCGCTTTTATTAGAAAATGCTCAATCACAAGCAACAAACGATAAAGAAATCGGTAACACTGGCAGGTGTTGGGCTCCATACAGGAGTTCAGACCAATATGACCTTTGTTCCTGCAAAGCCAAACCATGGGATTAAGTTCCAGCGGGTTGACCTTCCGGGATCGCCAATTATTGATGCAGATTGTGATAATGTGGTTGATGTATCAAGAGGAACCACTATTGAGCAAAGTGGTGCTCGGGTAAGTACGATCGAGCATTCACTGGCAGCATTGGTAGGCCTGGAAATTGACAATGTTCTTATCCAGTTGGATGGACCCGAAGCACCCATTATGGATGGGAGCTCATTGCAATTTATAAATGTTCTTAAGGAGGCTGGAGCGGAAGAACAAAATGCTCTTCGGGATTTCTTTGAGGTACAAGATGGGATATTTTATAGAGAAGTTGCCCGGAATGTAGAGATCGCTGCGCTCCCTTTGGATGATTACCGGGTTACGGTCATGATCGATTATAACTCACCTGTTCTCGGAAGTCAGCATGCCAGTATCACCAACATTCGTCAGTTTGAAAAAGAAATAGCTTCCTGTCGCACATTCTGCTTTCTCCACGAATTGGAAATGTTGTACAAAAACAATCTGATTAAAGGAGGTGATTTGAACAATGCCATTGTTATTGTTGATCGTATTGTTGAGCCCCATGAATTGGACAACATTGCCAAAATGTTGAACAAACCAAAAGTTAAAGTAAAAAAAGAAGGGATTTTGAATAATGTGGAGCTGAGGTATAACAATGAACCTGCTCGACATAAGTTACTGGATATTATAGGAGATCTTGCATTAGCTGGCAGACCTTTAAAAGCACAAATACTGGCTGCCAGACCCGGACATGCAGCCAATGTTGCCTTTGCTAAAAAACTAAAGAAAGCAATGGTTGAGGCGGATAAAAAAGGTGTACCCCGATATAATCCAAGCCTCCCTCCTGTTTTGGATATCAATCAGATTGCAAGCATCCTGCCCCACCGTTATCCTTTTTTATTGATCGATAAAATCATCTATCTGGATAACGAAAGCGTAGCAGGTGTTAAAAATGTAACCATGAATGAGCCTTTTTTCCAGGGTCATTTTCCTGGAAACCCGGTTATGCCAGGTGTCTTACAAATTGAAGCCATGGCACAGATTGGAGGAATACTCGTTTTAAACACAGTGCCGGATCCTGAGAACTACTGGACTTATTTTTTAGGAATTGAGGAAATTCGATTTAGAAAAATGGTCTTGCCGGGAGATACGCTGGTGATCCAGTGTGATCTGGTCGCACCCATAAAAAGAGGAATTGCCAAAATGTACGGTCGTGCATACGTTGGAAACTCTCTGGTTTGCGAAGGAACAATGACAGCCAGTATCGTCCGTAAGAATTCATGAGCATTCATTCATTAGCCAGCATACATCCAACCGCTAAAATTGGTAACAACGTAACCATTGAGGCTTTTGCCACTATTAAAGAAAACGTAGTCATTGATGATGAATGTTGGATAGGTCCAAATGTGGTTATATGGGAAGGTGCACGGCTGGGCAAAAATGTTAAAGTCTATCCAGGGGCATCCGTATCATCCATTCCGCAAGATTTAAAGTTTGCCGGGGAAAAAACCGAAACAATTATTGGAGATAATACAGTCATTCGTGAATATGTAACGATCAGCAGAGGCACCAATGACAAATACAAAACGGTAATCGGAAGCAATTGTTTGCTCATGGCATATGTTCATGTAGCTCATGATTGCGTCATCGGAAACAATTGTATTTTAGTCAATGCAGTTCAGGTAGCAGGACATGTTGAAATTGATGACTGGGCCATAATTGGAGGAGCCAGTGCGGTCCATCAATTTGTTAAAGTAGGCGCCCATGTAATGGTATCAGGTGGTTCTTTGGTGCGCAAAGATGTTCCACCTTTTACAAAGGCAGCCCGCGAACCGTTGACCTACAGTGGTGTAAATTCTGTCGGCTTGCGAAGGCGAGGTTACACTTCAGAAATTATTTCCGATATTCAGGAAACGTATCGATACGTTTTCCTAAAGGGTCTAAACAACTCAAAAGCAATTGAACTTGTGGAAAAGGAAATTGAACCCAGCCGGGAACGGGATATGATTATTAATTTTATTCGTAATTCTGAGCGGGGTATCATGAAAGGGTTCTCTTCCAGCATACAACCATTTGAATGAAGATACTTACCGAAAATCTATCTAAACGATTTTCGAGAGAGTGGATTTTCAAAAATTTTTCATTCACTTTTGAAAAGAATCAAATCTATGCAGTAATCGGTCCTAATGGATCCGGGAAATCCACGCTACTTCAGGTTATATGGGGCCAGCTGCCGCCCTCATCAGGAGAATTTAAATATTCACTCAACAACAGGGCAATTGCACCCGAAAATATTTTTAAGTACGTTTCTATTGCTACACCCTATATGGAGGTAATCGAAGAATTTACATTGGATGAAATGATACGATTTCATTTTAAGTTTAAGAAACTCCGGGAAGATCGTACGTTAACTTCTATACTTGAAAATTCAGGGTTAGAAGCCGCACGCGAAAAGAGGATATCCAATTTCTCTTCCGGCATGAGACAACGACTTAAATTACTGTTGGCATTTAATTCAGATGTACCGGTACTGTTTTTAGATGAACCTACTTCCAATTTGGATAAAAACGGAATGAATTGGTATCTCCATCTCCTCCAGTCCGTTCAGGGCAAGTGCTTAACCATTATTGCGTCTAATCAAGAGCACGAATACCCTCAAAACGCAATAAAAATTAGCTTATTAGACTTTAAATAGGTTACAAATAACCCATTCGGGTCATTAAATATTGCAAATTCTCATTATTTTAGCATGTTCAAAGTTTAACTCATTACCATGAAAATTATCCTACAGAGTCTTGTGTTGTTCGTCATTCTTGGGGGACTGATTACTTTTACCAGTTGTGGTGATGATCCTCCATCGAAAACGCAAGAGGAAATACAGCTTGAATTGCTGGCAAAAACCTGGCAACCAATATCAGTGGAGTTGGATGGGGTTGATAAGACCACAGACTATTCCAGTTTTAGTTTAACGTTATCGGGAACAGCCGGATCGGCTCCTTATAGCTATACTACTTCCGGAAGACCTACATTAAGTCCGTGGCCTTCAAGCGGTACATGGGATTTTGGAACCGATCTTGCAACACAATTAGTGCGCGACCCGTCAACTGCAGATGAGCGGGATATGACCTATCAGGTGTCTGATACTCAATTTCAATTGACCTTTCAATTTTCTGGTCCGGGTTATAGCGCTAGAACCAGCAATGTCACAGGGACCTGGGTTTTACTTTTGGTTTATAACCAAAAAGATATAAATATAAAAAAAGGCTCCTTCTGGAGCTTTTTTTATTTCAAGTCCACTACCGTAATTCCTTCTCCCCCTCTCTCAATGTGTTCGTCCTTACATGACTGAACACTTTTGTTGGTTTTGAGTTGTTCACGAATAACTTTTCGAAGAATACCCTCGCCTTTTCCATGTAGAATTTTCACTTGTGGATAGTTCAGAAGTGTAGCCTCATCAATATAATCACGCACAAGAAGAATTACGTCTTCGGCTTTTTTGCCTCTAACATCAATTAAATCATTAAATGCGGATCTTCTTACGTGAAGATTTATTCCCAGTGAACCTGCTTTTGATTCTGAAGAAACCTCTCTCGACAACACAAGTTGATCCATTTTTACCGTTGTACGCAAGTCACCAAAAGCAACAACCGCAGACTTTCCTTTGATCGCCTGCACAGTTCCAGAGACTTCTTGTCCAATTATCCGAACATGATCATTTACCTTAACCTGAACCCCGGACTTGTGAACAGGACTTTTTTCTGTTTTAACATATTGCTTCAGCCGGCTTAATCCATCGCGAACCTTTCTGGTTTCCTTTTTCTCAGCCTTACTTTCCTTTATGTGACGAATCGTTTTTTCAATTTGTTTATTGGTGTTATCAAGAAGCATTGAAGCTTCCAGCTTTGCCTTTTGAATTATCTCTTTCTTTTGATGTTCGAGATTACTCTTTAGCTGATCATATTCATTCTTAGAACGTTCTAATAGCTCTTCTTTTTTTGTCAGTTGCTCTAATTTCTTTTCAACCTCCTGCTTTTCGTGCATTAGGTTTTGCATGATAGTTTCCAAACCGACTAACTCTTTCCCAATACACTTTTCAGCTTCATCGAGGGTATCCTTTGATAGCCCAATTTTTTTCGCAATTTCCAATGCAAATGAATTGCCCGGAGGACCAATTTCCAATTCAAAAAGCGGTTGAAGTTGCTTAGTGTCAAATCGCATGGCAGCATTCCGCATCCCGGAATTTTCAGCAGCAAACATCTTAAGATTATAGTAATGAGTGGTGATAACTCCCCACGCCCCTTTTTCCAACAATTTCTTTATGATGGCTTCGGCAATTCCTCCCCCAAAACTCGGATCTGTGCCCGAACCCATCTCATCAATTAAAATCATGGTGTGGTCATCGGCCTTTCTGATAAAGTGGTTCATACTTGCCAGATGAGAACTATAGGTGCTCAAATCATTCTCTATTGATTGCTGATCACCGATATCCAGGAAAATGGAATCAAACATTCCCAGAGTTGAACTTTCGTGAACAGGAACCGGTAAGCCGCATTGAAACATATATTGGATTAGCCCCACTGTTTTCAAACACACAGATTTACCTCCGGCATTAGGTCCGGATACCAGAAGAAGTCGATCATTTGCATCCAGATCAATTGTTAAAGGGACTACTTGATTCCCTTTCTTGTGTGTCATCATTAAAATGGGATGTTTCGCATTCTTCCACCTTAAATTTGGCCCATTTACAATCAATGGTTTCACGCAGCTTAATTGTATCGCCAATTTTGCCTTTGCTCTTATACAATCAATTCTGGATAAAAAATTAAATACTTGTTTTACCTCAGCACTGTTGTTTCTCAATTCATTTGTGATCGATCGAAGAATCTTGACAACTTCCTTTCGCTCCTCGATTTCGATATCACGAATTTCATTGTTTAATTCCAGGAGTTCTGATGGTTCGATGAAAATGGTTTGACCGGTAGCTGACTCATCGTGAACGAACCCCTTTATCTTTCGTTTATGCTCACTCTTGATCGGAAGCACAACACGTCCATTTCGTAGGGTTGGCGATGAACCATCTGGCGTAAATCCTGAATTACTTGCGTCCCTAAAGATTTTATTAACCAAGCCTCTCACTTTTGCCTGCTCGTCAGTAAGGCGCTTTCTTATTCGCGCCAATTCCCGGCTTGCCTGATCAGCCAACTTTCCGCTTTCAGTAAAAATATTGATCAACTCACGCAGGAGTTCATTAGGCCAGGAAATTTCAATCGTCAATAGCAACAGTGAAGGGCATTCTTCTTTCCTCTTATTCAAAAAATTAAATAATAATTGTGCCTTCTCAAGTGTCTGAAAAAGGGCAAAAAGTAAATCCTCTTCTAGATAGCTGTCTTCAATTCTTAATATCGGCCATATTTCGTGTGGATCATAAAAACCAGAAACCTGAGGCGGATCAGCACTTTGCATCAAACGAATAAACTCAGTTGTCTGATCAAGCTTCTCATTTATTATTGCAGAATCTGTAGAAAATCCGATTCGCTCAACCTCCTTTTGACCAAGGGTACTGCTGCAATATTTTTGAAGAGAAGATCGAATTAGATCAAATCCAATCCTGGATTCAAAATCTTGAGGATAAATCATGAAATTAGTTTCTTACGGCTTCCAATTTTTGATGTCGTAAATTCAAGGAGTCAACAACAATGTCATATATTTTATCAAACTCATCAGGATGATCAATGTAATATCTATACGTCTCTTTTAGCAAGGAATCTGAAATTGCATACTTTTCAAGTAACTGATCTTCAAAGGGTATGAATAGTTTGATGGCTGAATCACGCTCTATAGGATAAGAGGCCAATCTCGCTTCCGCTATATAAATTTCAACAAGAAGGTTTACGAATTTCTCCTCTTCCATTATCGGTTTGTGATCCGCTGAAGGCTTGCAGCCAGACATCACCAAACCAAGTGAAAACACTGCGATCAATAAACCGTGCGTACCGTTAAAATAATGCGATCTCATAAAGCCGTCAAATTACTCATATTCAATTATTTTTGCCGACTGTACCATGAAGGAACTACTTAAAAAGCTTAGAAAATACGAGATCCAAATCCGAAAAGTGATTAATGGACAGATGCAGGGCAACTTTCATTCCATTTTTAAAGGATCAGGTCTTGAATTTGATGATGTAAGGCCGTATCAATATGGGGATGATATCCGATCCATTGACTGGAATGTATCGGCCAAGGGTCATGGTACCTTTGTAAAGACTTTTAAGGAAGAAAAGGAACAAACCATTTATTTCATTCTGGATGTCAGTGCCTCACAAACTATCGGTACTCCCGGTCGGACTAAATTGGATATTGGAAAAGAAATCTGTGGCGTATTGGCACTTTCAGGAGCAAAAGAATCAAGCCAAATTGGCCTCATTTGCTTTTCAGAAGACCGTGAAAAATATATTAAGCCAAAGAAAGGAATAGCACAGGCTTATGAAATCATTTATTCGTTGGTAAAACTCCAGACCAAGTCGCTTAAAACTAATCTGAATAAGGCCATTGCTTTTGCCATCAACATGATCAAACGGAGGAGTGTGATTATCATGATATCTGACTTTATTGACGAAGGGTACACCCACGGACTAAAATCACTCGCCCGTAAGCATGACCTGGTCCTTATTCAAATCAGTGACAGGCGCGAAACCAATTTGCCAAAGCTTGGAATCATCCCGGTGTTAGACAAAGAATCAAAGAAAACGATTTGGGTGAATACGTCATTTGGGAACTTTAGGAATCAGTTGAGTGATACTCATTCAGGAAGGAGAAGTGATTTGGCTGATTTATGCCGAAAGCACCAGATAAACTTTGTCAGCATTACTACCGATGAAGACTATGTACCGAAGCTTCTGAAGTTGTTCAAGGTTAGAAATAAAATGAAGAAAAGTGCGTAAGGTTTATATTCTGGTATTTCTTAGTTTTTTATGCTTCACGCTATTTTCGCAGACCCCGCAAGTCAAAGGTGTTTTTCTTGCCGATAGTGTTAAAATTGGTGAGCAAATTGTATTCTCGCTTTCGGCTCACTACCCTAAAGACAAGAAAATACTTTTTCCCGATACCACTTTTTCCTTTTTACCCTTCGAAATCCAGACCAAGAAGTATTACCCGACAAGAACCAGACGGGAGTCCAGTGTTGACAGTGTGCACTACTATCTCACTACCTTTGAAATAGACAGTATTCAATTCCTGCGATTACCGGTCTTTCTTGTAAATGCTCGTGACTGTACCGCCTTTTATACAATAGCCGACAGCGTTATCCTGCAACATCTGGTGCATTCCGTACCCGACTCCATTCCCGCACCACAGTTACCATTAAAAATCAGCGCTGCCTATGAAAAGGTAAGCTGGATTTTCAATTACCCAATTGCATTAATAGTTATTGGAAGCATTTTATTTCTGACTGTGCTGATATGGATTTTATTTGGGAAGCGAATTAAGAAATATTTTAAACTAAAAAAGCTACACAAGAACTATCAAATCTTTTGTGAACGGTTTTCAGGGATGGTTGACTCGCTTTCTGGTGCAAGCGATAAAAACAAAATTGAATCCATTGTTGGCGTATGGAAGAAATACATGGAGAATCTTACCAACAGACCTTTTACTAAACTCACATCGCGAGAATTAATCGCAGTGGAAAATGATTTAGATCTTGGCACAGCTTTAAAAAGCCTGGACAGATCAATCTATGGAGGTCATGTAGATCAATCCACAACCTCATACCAGGCTTTGGAACGATATGCAAAAAACTCATTTCAAATGAAAATAGAGGAGGTGAGGAATGGATAGCAGTTTAGAATCATGGTTCTCACTACATTGGTTTACACCAGCAACGTTATCGGGTTTTACCTGGGATAATCCAAAATTGCTGTTTGCGATCATCCTGATTCCTATTTTTATTGTGGGTCGATGGGTAATCCGTCATTTCTCAAATCAAAAATTACCAATTGCCTTAATTAAAAGTACGTTGTATAGTTCACCGGTCACCTGGTTACGATTTCTACCCGACATCATCATGAGTTTGTTCGTTGCCTTGGTCTTGATTTCTTTGGCTCGCCCACAGCGAACCAATGAAAAAGTTGAACAATGGACTGAAGGTATTGATATTATGATGGCCATTGATATCTCACAATCCATGCAAATTCAGGACTTCAATCCCAACCGGCTTGAAGCTGCGCGAAATGTTGCCCGCGATTTTATTCAGGGTCGACTTCAAGACCGGATCGGCATTGTAGTATTTTCAGGAGACGCATTCTCATTGGCCCCTCTCACTACCGATTACGATTTGCTCAACAATTACCTTGACGAAATCAGCTTTGAGATGATCGAAAACAGAGGAACTGCAATTGGCAGTGCAATGGCCGTAGTCACAAACAGAATGAGAGAATCGAATTCTAAAACCAAAGTCTGCATCTTGCTAAGCGATGGTGACAATACAGCCGGTAATATTGATCCTATTACCGCAGCTGAATTAGCCGCTGCGTATAACATTAAAATTTATACCATTCTTGTTGGAAAAGAAGGATTGGTCCCGTTTGATAAAGATTATTTCGGGCGACCGCGTATGGTTGAAAATACGGTTGATGAAACAACCATGAAAAAATTGCGGAACTGGGTTCTGGAGAATTCTTCAGAGTAACCGACAACGAAGCATTGCAACGGGTTTTAAAAAATCGATGAATATGAGAAAGCTGAAATTGTCGAGACACGATTTAAAGATACCTCCGACTATTATTTTATCTACCTGAAATGGGCAATCCTTCTTTTTCTGGCATGGATTCTTGTGAAGTCAACATTCATGAGCAACATTCTCCAGGATTAAACAATACTTGTTGTGTCCATCAGGTAGAGAAGGCGTATTCCGAAAAAAAAGAGAAATATTCCAACCGCTACATTTATCACTTTCATAAATCGTTGGCTGATTAGCGCCCTTAATTTCCCGGCAAGAAAAGCTTTCAAAATATCAATCAGCAATACGGTACCTAATACACAACTAAAAAATAGACGAAGTCCATCCCCCGCTGATAGCCATAGTCAATTGTGGCGATACTGATCGCCCCTATCCAAAAAATGGGAACCATAGGGCTAAGACCATTCAAGACCAGCCCCTTTAAAAGGTGTTTGTAAAATTTTGATTCGGCAACAACCTGACCATTTAACACTGTGTTTCTACGGTTTTTAAAAAAAATATAGTAAGCCCCGAATAATACCAATACAATACCTCCACCATAGGCTAACATGGCCCTGAATTTCGGGTCTCCTACCAATTGGCTCAATCCAAAATATAAAATGGATACGTAAATAACATCACTAATTGAAACCCCAATTGCCATCCATACACCACTCCAAAAACCTTTTTCGATACTGGTTTGAAGTAAAGCAAAGAAGACAGGACCGATCAATAACGACAGGATAAACCCAAATTTGATTCCATTAAGAAGTATCAAGTCTTTATGAATTTGCGGTGATGAAGCGCTGCCAATCTTCCAGTTGTGAAGACTTAAGTACCCGGGGAAATTTATTCTGGCCGCCAAATTTCCCTTTGGATTCCATGTAGTTGTAAAACATTTTTACCGGATAGGTGTCAATAATAACTTCTTTTAATGCGGCACCACGTTCAACACTGTAGTCATCGTTTAGTTCTTTGAGGTGCTTATCCAATTTTTGTTTTAAAAGATCCTTATCAATTTCGTTATCAGTACCTAAGAACCAATGATGGGCAAATAAATTCCCGTAAGGAACACCCGCAACGGTGAATTCTTTTATTTCAATGTTGAAGTCATCCGATACCAGTTCTATGGCTTTGTTCATGTTTTCAACGGAGAGATGCTCTCCACATAAGCTTAAAAAGTGCTTGGTCCTACCTGTTATTGCAATTTCCATCTCCTCAACTGAAATAAACTTAATGATATCACCAATCAGATAACGCCATGCTCCGGCATTGGTCGAAAGAACAATGGCATAATCCTTCCCTTCCTCCACATCGTCAATGCATATTGCTTCGGCATCAGCTTTTAATTCACCATTCACCGTGAAGTTTTTTCATCAAACAAGACGAATTCATAAAATATCCCATTGTTTAACACTAACCGCATTGATTTTCGGTTTGGTAAAGCCTGATAGGCAATGAATCCTTCTGATGCTAAATAGGTTTCAATGTAGTAAATGGGTCGTCCTAATAATTTTTCAAAACCTTTTCGATAGGGGTCAAAGGAAACACCACCATGAACATATACTCGAAGGTTTGGCCATATCTCGTGAATGTTTTTAACCTTATGGTATGCAATTATCTTTTCAAGTAAAATTTGTATCCAGGCAGGCACACCAACGATGATGCCGATATCCCAGTTCCCGGCATTCTTTGTTATCTCATTAAGTTTGGTTTCCCAATTTCTTGTTTTAGCTATTTTTTTCCGGGTTTATAAAAATGCTGAAACCAAAAAGGAAGTCTTGCGGCCTGGATGCCCGTTAAATCACCTTCAAAAAAATTTCCTTTTCTGCTGAGGTGAGTACTTCCTCCAATCATTAATATGCCGGATTCAAATAATTCTGTCTCCAAATCATATTTTGATAAAGTTAAAATCTGCCGAACGCTTGTACGTTGAATTGCCTTTGTCATTTCCTTGGTAATGGGAATGTGCTTTGAGGCTGCTTCAGATGTCCCAGAACTTAAGGCAAAATATTTTATTCTTCCTGGCCAGCATATGTTCTTTGCTCCCTTCAACGAAAGATGCCACCAATCTTTATAAATCTTATTATAATCATGGATAGGAATCGCTTGTTTAAATGCCGTATAAAAAGACCGGTCTCCGCTACGGAATTTTTCAAGTATCTCATGAAACCGGTAGTACTTGCCAAACTCTGTCTGATTGGCAAATATTAATAATTCTTTGAGCTCCTTTTTTTGTAGTTCCAGTGGCGAAGAATACTCCTGATCAAGGCTTTCGCGCAGTTTAATTCCTTTTTTCAATAAGGTTCCCAAAATCGCCATAGCTAAACAAAGGTAAACATCCCTAAATTTGTTCCCGGGCCCAATTTATCAAATGGATATCAAAAATAACATTCAAAAACTGCAAACGGAACTTGAGTCAAAAGGATGCATATTGGTAGCCGTAAGCAAAACACACCCCCCTGAATTGATTCTGGAAGCCTATACCTCAGGCCATAAAGTTTTTGGTGAGAATAAAGTCCAGGAGTTAGTTTCTAAGTATGAGGCACTTCCAAAAGATATAGAATGGCACCTTATTGGGCACCTGCAACGAAACAAGGTGAAGTACATAGCCCCGTTTGTGACGCTTATCCATGCCATTGATTCAGTCAAATTACTGGAGGAAGTAAACAAACAAGGCGCCAAAATCAATCGTGTAATTCATTGCTTGTTGCAGGTTCATATCGCCCAGGAAGAAACCAAGTTTGGTTTTGACCCGGCTGAAGTTCTCAAGATTATTCGAACGGGAGGCATCGGATCAATGCCCTATGTAAAAATTAAAGGATTAATGGCCATGGCAACACTCACCGACAAAACCGATATCATCGCCTCAGAATTTAAATCCGTTCAAGAATTAATCACTACTCTGCGAAAAGAAAAACTACCTACCAATGTGGAGATGAAAGAACTTTCAATCGGAATGAGTTCTGATTATAAAATTGCACTAGACTATGGAAGTACGATGGTGCGGGTAGGTACAGCCATCTTTGGAGAAAGGAAATACGATTAGGTAAAGCTATTTCTTTTCTATTACATTGGCAGAAAACAACAATTGTGAGCCATCTTTATTTACGGAGTTGGATACAATGGTCACAACTTTATTTTGCTTCCCGAATTTTCCAGCGCTGTTAAAGGCAACTGTCAATTCTCCTTTGTTGCCGGGTGATACCGGATCGCGGGGCCAGTTTTTTGGAAGTGTACAGCCACAGCTCACTTGAACATTGGTAATGATCAGTGGTTCATTACCTGTATTTGTAAACGTGAAGGTCTTTTCAACCCTATCACCCTGATTGATATCACCAAAATCATGGGTTGAACTTTCCCAGCTAATTTTAGGTCCTTGAACGGATTCAGTTTGCTGAGCAGAAGCAAAGAAACTAACAACACTCAACGACAAAAAACCAAGTAAACCTGAAATCCAAAATTTTCTTCCTCTTGACATCATTACTTTTAGATTAATATTTGCTAACTACACTTATGTAACCAATAAACGTACCAATGAACCAACCAGTTCAAAAAATTGCAGGAAATAGATTGAGAGTAAGGGCATGTGGTGTTTTGGCTGATGAAGAAGGTATTATTCTCGTCAATCATAGAGGTCTTTACCAACATTCCTTTTGGGCTCCTCCCGGGGGTGGAATAAATTTTGGAGAATCTGTGACTAAATGTCTTGTCAGGGAATTCAAAGAAGAAACAAGCCTTGATATTGAAATTGAGGAGTTTCTATTTTCAACTGAATTTATAAGATTTCCAATACATGCCCTGGAGTTATTTTTTAAGGTGCACAAGATTGGGGGCGTTCTAAAGTCAGGAAATGACCCGGAATTTAAAGATGTTCAGGGCTACTCCCTGGACGTAAAGAAAATGACATGGCCAGAGATTGAATTGTTAAAAAAGGAGGAATTACATGGAAGCTTTGCCAGGGTAAAATCTGGCAAAAATATCCTGGATTTAAGAGGTTATTTAATATTATGATCGGTTGTGCGATCACACCTAAAATAATTATTATTGCAAGCTAAAACCTGCAAAAACGATGAATTTGACTAAGATTTTGACCATTGTATTGTTTGCCATCAGCATATATCTGGCCTACTATTTATACAGTAGCGTGCAAAACACCATCGATGAGCGCAATTCTATTGCAGAGAAGGAAGCGCTCATTATTGAACGCCTCATGTTGATTCGTGAAGCTGAATTTGTTTTCAGGAAGTTTATGGAAAATATACCGCGAATTGGGATTCTCTGATTGATTTTGTTCAGAACGGACAAGTTCCAATAATTGAGCGCAAGGAAGAAATCATCCAGCTGGCCTACGGGGCTGAAGAAGTAAAGGTGCATTTAGATACGCTTGGATTTATAAGCGCCAAAGAGAAGATTTTTAAGAAAACCGTTGCCGTTAATGCTGCCAACCATGGCCAGTTTATGGGATTTAAAGTAGCGGTGGGCGATAAAGTCATCACCAATCAAAAGGCCTATGCGTTGAAAGTAGGCGAAAAGGTTGACGAACTTGGGTTTTTAAATGAAGGAGAAGTATCAAGTTTAGCTGATGTTCAAGTGGGTGAAATGGTAAATAAGGGTAGAAACCTTATCAACATGTGGTATTACCAGTTTAATCCTAACATTAGTATTGCTGAACTCCCCTACAAGCCCGGTACCCAAACCAAGTTTGAGATTTTTGTTGGTAAGGTAGACAAGGCAGGATTAAAAGTTCAGGTTATTGAAGTTAAGGATCCTTCTCCTGACAATCCGTTAAGAACTGAAGATAACGAGGCAAAAAACAGAAAACCACTGCGTTTTGGATCTCGTTCTGATGTTTCAACCTCGGGTAATTGGGAGTAATCCCCTGTGGTGCAACCAACCACCGGCTATAAGCTGATCAAAAAGATCAAAGACGAAAAATTTGAAGAAGAAAACCTTCATGCATATACCTTGCTTGTTCAGTACAGCAATCGGGATCTGCAGGTTGGCATAACAGACGAAAACGATAAGCTTCTTTTTTTTGAAGATTTCGTATTTAATGAATCAGAATCAAATGAAGTACTGTTAGAATTATTAAAGGATCTTTTTAATAATCACGCGCTATTAACAGCTGGTTTTTGGAAAGGTGTAGTTCTCTCGGTAAAAAATAATCAGTTCGTTCAGGTCCCCTCCGTTTTATTTGAGGAAAAATCTTCCGCAAAATACCTTGCGTTTAATGCCGACAGTAGCAGTAATGATACCGTCCTGTGGTGCCCTTCTTTTGATGGAGAGTCCATTACTGTTTTTGCATAGATAAGGGGATTCATGAATGGATAAAAGAACTTTATAAAAGGACCACCATAAGTTTCCTGCATCAGTCTTCAGCATTAATTGCGGGTGTTACGAAAGCTTCAGTATCAGCTAACTCTCCGCTGTACATTTATGTCGACCGTTTTAAATTACATATTCTCTCTGTAGCTGGCGGCAAACTGATTTATTACAATCAATTTCCCATCAAACAATTTTCTGATTATGTAAAATATATCATGTTAGTGATGAGTACGCTTAAACTTGATCAAAAATCAAGCAGAGTTATACTATGGGGTTATATCGGAAAGAACTCATCGCACTATCAGGAGTTTTATAAATACATCTCTAATGTTGAATTTGGCTCCCGACCGAATCATCTTCGCTTTGGCTATCTTTTTGATGAGGTCCAGGACCATGGATATCTTGATTTATTTTCAATGAACTTGTTTGGTAAGTAAATTTCAATCGTACCATGAATCGAATTGCACTTTTTCCGGGCTCGTTTGATCCTTTTACCAAGGGACATGAAGATATTGTACTTCGGGGTTTAAAAGTATTTGATAAGATTATCGTGGCTATCGGGTATAATAGTCAGAAGAACAACCGGTACTTCAAGATTGATCTTATGGTTGAAAAGATCAGTGCAACGTTCAAAGATTTTCCGGCCATCCAGGTTATTACCTATTCGGAATTAACTGCCGAATTTGCAAAAAAACATAATGCCCGCTTTCTGCTTCGGGGATTGAGAAACACAACCGACTTCGAATACGAAAACAGTATAGCCCAGGTGAATCGTTACTTAAATACAGAACTTGAATCTGTATTCTTGATTACATCACCACAATTCGCATCCATCAGCTCGTCATTAATACGGGAAGTACACCGGTATGGTGGTGACGTTTCACAACTCATTCCGTACAAACTTTAGATTTTTTCCAGTTTATGGTTTGACGATAGAATTCCTCAAACACAAAACGGATTGAACGATAGGAATTTTCAAGGGCGTGATAAACTTCTTTTTGATTCATCCACCGAAGCTCTTCAATGTCTTCAGCCTTTCTCGGTTCCATTTTAGAATCATCAGTCAAGTCCATTATATACCATCGGGTTTTTTTCAACATTTTCTTTTTATTCATGGTATACGTATGCCATGTTGTACATAGCTTTTTCACCAATTTCACATCAATGTTGCATTCCTCCACTACCTCACGCACGGCAGCAGCCGATGATTTCTCCTTTTTCTCTCTTTTCCCTTTGGGTAAGTCCCATTTCTTCAGGCGGTAGATCATCAGAATTTTATCTTTCTTTCTAACCACACCTCCTGCCGCCTTGATAATTTTATACTTTTTGGTCAGATAAAATTTTACGGACTCATAATTCTCCGGAGAAATTACCAGCGATAATAAATGCAGAGGTACTGGCGAATCCACCAGATCAATTATTTCATCCAGGTGATCCAGCGAAACATCAGATATCCAGATGTGATTGATAAGTTTAGCCTTGGTTATGGGTTCTTGTTTGGCACTGAAGTGATAATTATAACTTCCTTTTTCTGGTTTTTCACCAGGTTTGTTGATTCGAATGGGTATATCATTAATGAACAGGTTCATTCAATTTGGTTCAAAGCGTTGACGCAAAAACATAAAATAATTTCAATGTGGCAACTCCCGTAAGCTGATTTCCTTAAAAACCGTCAATTAGAGCCTCTTTCGAATAGAATAGCTGAATATCAGCGGGGAAAAAGTTTGGTTAGGATGGCTATCCGAATATATTGCAGTGATGAGTTTGATAATTCAAAAAGAAACTGCTGGGCCGGTTGCTTCAAAACTTCTTGAAATAGGAGCCATACGCATCAATTACCTTACTCCATTTATTTGGAGCTCTGGCTGGAAAGCTCCTATTTATTGCGATAACAGGCTGTCGCTGTCATTTCCTGAAGTACGGTCATATGTTAAGAATGAGCTTACCCTTGCTTTAAAAAAACACTATGAGCTGCCGGATCTCATTGCCGGTGTCGCTACAGCCGGCATTCCTCAGGGTGCGCTGGTTGCGGATATGTTGAATTTGCCTTTTGCGTATGTACGTCCCAAATCGAAGGATCATGGATTGAAAAACCTGATTGAAGGCCACATTAATTCCGGTCAAAAGGTGGTGTTGATTGAAGATCTCATTTCTACCGGTGGAAGCTCCTTAAAGGCTGTGCAAGCCGTTCGTGATGTTGGGGCAGAGGTTGTCGGTATGGTAGCTATTTTTACTTATGGATTTGGTTTAAGCGCCAAAGCTTTTGAACAAGCCAAGGTGCCTCTGGTATGTTTAAGTGACTTCGATCATTTACTTGAAGAGGCGCTGAAAAGCAAGTTTATTGACAAGGATAAAATGGATTATGTGAAATCATGGAGGCTGGATCCGGCCAACTGGCGATAATTTTAATGGCCATATCTCCTTTCTAAACCCAAACCAAATAACGCAAAGTCATATTTAACCGGATCAACAGCATCAAACTGTCTCAGGTTGGTCGTCAATTCTAAAGCCGTTTCCCAGTCTAAATGCTTTCTAGAAATTAATCCCAGCTCGCGTGCAACGCGATCCACATGAACATCACATGGACAAATGAGTTCGGATGGTTTAAACTTCTTCCAAATCCCAAAATCCACTTTTCGGTTATCCTTGCGAACCATCCAACGCAAAAACATATTCAATCGTTTGCAGGCTGATTTCTTAGCTGGAGTAGAAACATGCTTTTTTGTCCGGCTTGGTGCGTTTGGTAGACTGAAAAAATACTCGTGAAATTTCGTCAATCGATTGGAGATGTCCGGCTCCCTTTCAGGAAAAAATGCTGATTCCAGTGAATTACTTTTGGAATAATGTGATCTCAAAAACCAGAAAAAATAAGTGGTATCAACAAAGTTAAACGTCCGGTGCTTAAAATTTTCAAATCGCAGGATATCAGATTCCGTGTGACCAACAACAAACTGATGAGGAGCATTGTCCATTTGATTCATCAATTCTTTGCAGTTCTTAATAATGGTTTTTCGCTGACCCCATGCCAGCGTGGCGGCAAGGAAGCCCGCTATTTCAATATCCTGTTGTTTTGAAAATGAATGGGGAATTGAAATGGGGTCATCTTCAATGAACGACCTCCTGTTATATTGATCAAACTTTTCGTCCAGTAAATCTTTTATAGATAGAAAATGATTCTTTCTACTCGATGAGCCTGACACTACTTGTAATAAGTAACCTGAACTCTGAATTTAGGATCAATTGCACCCAACCGATCGTACGCAGACTTGGAAATCTTTATTACAATTTTGTCGTTCACACCTGTGTCGGGCAATGGGCCAACTACACGAACAAAAACCTCGAGATTATTTAGTTCATTTCTCACCTTCATGATCGTGCCTGTTTTGCAGTTCGATGCAAAGCGAGATACTTCCGGTTTCCTTCTGTACCCTCAATTAATTCTGCCAACCCAGCTTCCTTCATTTCATCTGACCCTGGAATTCCCTCAGAAATGACAATGGAAGAATTATCAGTACCTGATGTCTTTGTGATTGTCTTGGTTTCAACCGGGGTATTCATGGGTTGTGTAACAAAAAGCACCTGACCCACAGTTAACTCACCGGACGTTAGTCCATTCCACTTTTTTAAATCATCTACTGAAACCCCAAATTGCCGTGAAATGCCAAAGAGTGTTTCTCCAGAAGTTACTGTATGTACGCCCTTCAACGATTGTTGCTGAATTGTGCTGACATCGGTTGTTTTCCCTGCTGGAGCTGCCTTTATAATTAGCTCTTGTCCCTGCGACAGTGAATTATCTTTCAGGTTATTCCAGACTTTTATATCATCAACCGTCACGTTATACTGTTTTGAAATCGAATACAGCGTTTCCTTTGCGGCTACGCGATGAACGGTAACACCCTGTGCCGTTGCTGTTTTGGATTTTGACACATAGGGGATTTTCAAAATTTGCCCTACATCAAGGCCTGCATCAGCCATAGGATTAAACTCCAGGATACCTGCGATTGGTGAATTGTACCGCTTTGATATTCCGTACAATGTTTCACGCGCATCCACCTGATGGATGACAAAGGTTTTACCATTCTCGGTCTCCATACGAAGCGAATCGGAAGTCACTCCTGGTACAGCCCACAACATCACACATAATAAAACAGCATCCATACATTCTTAATTTATCATTTCAAAATTACCAATTAACCCCATGGCAAAAAACAAGAGTTTGAATTAAACCTATATTCTCAATCATATTCTCCATTCTC
>JAAUQD010000165.1 GCA_012032815.1 Flammeovirgaceae bacterium | reverse complement strand
ACACTCAATGTAGCGCAAGGGCTTGAAGGATTAATTGATTATACGCTGTCGTTTGAAGAAAATAAAAATGTGCGATCCGTCAATGGCGTGGTGGGAGAAACCAATGACGGAACGCTGAATGACATTCAGGGTCGGCATGTGAAGAAAGAACATGTGCTGAAAGCGATTCACGATGCCAGGGCCGGACAGGTTGCTGAAGGAAATGTGGGTGCGGGTACAGGTACCATTTGCTTTGGATGGAAAGGAGGGATTGGAACATCTTCACGAGTACTGCCCAAAGAACTGGGAGGATATACCATAGGTGTGCTGGTGCAAACCAATTTTGGTGGCGTACTGGAAATCAACGGTGCGCCCGTAGGAAAGGAATTGGGTAAGTACGCGTTTAAAAATGCACTGGAAGGAAATGGAGACGGATCGTGCATGATGGTGGTGGCTACCGATGCCCCATTGGATGCCCGCAATCTTGAACGCCTTGCCAAACGTGCCATGATGGGATTGGCCAAAACCGGAGGCATCGCCTCCAACGGGAGCGGTGACTATGTTATCGCGTTTTCAACCAACGAATCGGTGCGGATACCCCACGACTCAAAGAAGGCACCGATACCCATACCTATTTGCGAAACGACAACATGAGTCCGTTGTTTATGGCTACCATTGAAGCTACCGAAGAAGCGATCATCAACTCTTTATTCGCTGCCCGCACGATGACAGGAAACGGAAATACCGTGGAGGCTTTGCCGGTTGAGAAAGTGCTGGAATTGTTACTTCAGAAGGGCTCAAAAAAGTAAAAAATCAACTATTGTTCAGAGGGTAATCAGTGAGTTAACATCCATAATTCCATAAAATTATCAAAATTCATGGAATCAAACTCCATAAATTTAGTGGAATATATGGAGTTTAAATTTGGAAAGCTGCTTTTTAATACGATTTAGAGGTTTCTGGAAAATACTGCGGGAATAGTACCCTCATAATTAGAAAGAAGCTCTAAAGCTCCAGCATCATCACCACTGTCACAGCGGCTTCTTCGCCTTTGTTGCCGTATTTGCCTCCGGCCCGTTCGAGCGCTTGTTGTTTGTCGAGGGTGGTGAGTACACCAAAAGCGACTGGTTTTTTTAGTTTCAGATTGATTTCCATAATACCCAGCGAAACAGCCTGGCAGATGTAATCGAAATGGGGAGTCTGTCCCTGAATGACACACCCCAAACAAATCACGGCATCCATCTTTTTTTCTCTGCCATGCGCAAGGCAGCTAATGGAAGCTCAAAACTGCCGGGTACATTTTGCGAACGATGTTTTTTTGTTGGCGCCCATTTCAAGCAGGGCATGGTAAGCACCCTCATAGAGCGCTTCTGTTATCTCTTCGTTCCATTCGGCAACGATAATGGCGAATTTTTTTTGGCAAGATTGATCTCGCTTTTTTTGTTGGATGATGTTAAAGGTCCCGCCATTTTTTTTTGTGTTTGTCAGGCTGACGCTAAATTAAATAATCATGCTGAGCTAATCGAAGCATGACATTTATGAAAATTACGAATTACTTTCTAAGCGTGCTTTATATTTTCGTGCGTTCTGATATTCACTGGAGTCCCAATATTCATCAATGATCCGCTGATACGCTTTAATTGCTTTCTCTTTGTCCTCCAACTTCTCATACGCCAGCGCTGCTTTCATCAGATAGGTTGGTGTGTAAAACTTATTAGGTTCATGATTGCAGGCTTTATCATAGTACTCAGCTGCATTGCTGTATTCTTTTAGTTCCATATACGCGTCACCAATGAGGCTATAGGCTCTGGGCTGTACCAATAAATCATCGGCACTGAAATCCTCCAGATAGTAAATGGCCAATTGGAATTTTCCTTGCTTCAGGCAAATGGCTCCTGCATAAAAATTAGCCAGGTTAGCTGCCTTTGTCATGCTATAATCTTCAATGATCTGCTCAAAGCCCAGGTTGTTGCCATCCCCGTTTAAAGCTAAGTTTAGACTGTCGGCTTCAAAATAATGAACAGCCTGATACATCTCGCGTTGAGCTTGGGTTTCCTGTGTATCTATATAATATTGGAAACCAAAATATCCGCCTACCACCAGCACCAGAGCTCCAATGATCCCATAAAAAGTCTTTGGGTTTTGTTCAATCCAATGCTCCGCACCCTCAAGGGTTTCGGCAATAACTTCCGGATTTTCGAGCAGGTCTTTCTTTTCGTCTTTCTTAGCCATGGTAATTCAGTGATTTCCTGTTTTTACAGGGCTGCAAAACTAAACATAAGGCTGTATTAAACAAATACAAATCAATCGGTTATGTAGGGGTAATCGTCCTGCATGTATACATCCCGCATGGCTTCGGCAGGGTCAGGATAATTTGATTCTTCGGCAAACTTTACACTTTCCTCAACTTGTGCCATCACCCGGCTTTCAATTTCATCCAGGACTTTTTGAGTAGCAAGTTTCTGATCTTGGATTGTTTTCAGAACAAGTTCTAAAGGATCGCGCCTTTTATAATCTTCAACCTCATCTTTGCTGCGGTACTTTGCCGGATCCGACATGGAATGACCTTTATACCGATAGGTTCTGAATTCTAACAACGTTGGTCCTTCTCCACTACGTGCGCGTGCCGCTGCGCGCGTCACTGCCCGATGAACTTCTTCCACCGACATCGCGTCCACCGGCTCGGAAGGCATGTCATAAGATTCGCCCAGCGTGTACAACTCCACCACATTGGAAGATCGCTTTACAGAAGTGCCCATCGCATACCCATTGTTTTCAATGACAAAAATCACGGGCAGTTTCCAGGCCATGGCAATGTTTAAGGCTTCATGAAAAGCACCTTGTCGTACAGCACCATCACCCATATAACACATGCAAAGATTTTTCGTTTTGTTATACTTTTCGGCAAATGCTATTCCTGCGCCTAACGGAATTTGTCCGCCTACTATACCATGACCTCCAAAGAAATTCACTGCTTTGTCAAAAATGTGCATCGATCCTCCCTTTCCTTTTGAACTTCCGGTTTCTTTGCCAAACAACTCGGCCATTACCGCATTCGGGCTTGAACCCAATGCCAGGGGATGCGCGTGATCGCGGTAGGCGGTAATCCAACTGTCCTCTTTAGTCAGCGCTGAAACCGCTCCTGCTACACAAGCCTCCTGTCCTATATAAAGGTGGCAGAATCCACGGATCTTTTGTTGCCCATAAAGTTGTCCGGCACGCTCCTCAAAACGCCTCATCAACAGCATGGATTCGTACCAAAACAGGTAGTTCTCTTTAGTAAACTCTGCTTTCTGCTTCTTTTTGGTTTTTGACTTCGTTTGGGTCGTGGAGGCCATTATTACTACTTTTGGTCACAAATGAATTGCGAAAATACGGCACCTTACGCCATTCGCCAAACCTGTTGATCTCTGATCTTGAAACTTAAAACGCTAAGTCTGGTAAATTTCAAAAACTACAGCCAGCTGAAGGTTGACTTTATCAGCGGGGTGCAGTGCTTCCTGGGTCGGAATGGCAGTGGGAAGACCAATCTCCTGGATGCCATTCATTACTTGTCTTTCACCAAGAGCGCATTCAATTCTACCGATGCACAACATGTATGTCATGGTGAAGATCATTTTATTATTCGTGGTGATTTTGATTTTCAGGGA
Source organism: Flammeovirgaceae bacterium (assembly GCA_012032815.1). Lineage (GTDB taxonomy): Bacteria > Bacteroidota > Bacteroidia > Cytophagales > Cyclobacteriaceae > ELB16-189. The sequence goes on along the minus strand of JAAUQD010000165.1, from coordinate 1,395 downwards.
GCTGAGCGATCGGTATCCTGCGTTTATCAGAATCAGAAAAAAACCATGCGGGTAGATGAGAAAGAAGTGCTTAAACTGTCAAAGCACATTGGAGAGTACCCGGTAGTATTGGTAGGTCCGAATGATATTGAGTTGATATGGAATGGCAGTGCCTTGCGTAGAAAATTTTTCGACAGCATGATTGCTCAAATTGATGCTGATTATCTACAGCATCTGATCGTCTATACGCAAACATTACGGCAGCGCAATAGCTTGCTCAGAATGTACGCTTCGCGAAACGACTTGGATAAAGATATGTTAGAAAGCTATAACCAGAAGCTGATTTCTTCTGGCACAACAATTTTTAAGAAACGCACATCCTATGTTCAGGAGTTTCTTCCACTGATCAAGAAACATTATAAGTCATTGGCTGGAGATCAGGATGAGGACATTCATATTAATTTTTAAAAAGTGAGTTGGCTGGTTCTGATTTTGCTGACCTGTTAAGTAAGAACCTGCACCGCGACAAACTGCTGCAAAGAACTACAGCCGGCATTCATAAAGATGACTTTATTTTTCTGCTGGATGATGTTGAACTGAAAAGGTTTGGATCGCAAGGGCAACAAAAATCTTTTCTTATTGCGCTGAAGCTGGCGGAGTTTCAAATGATACAGGAGCATAAAGGGTTCAGACCTATTCTTTTGCTGGATGATATTTTTGATAAACTTGATGACTTCAGAATCCAGCATTTGTTGGGCATGATTAACAAAAAATCATTTGGTCAGATATTTATAACCGATGCACGACCCGATAGGAGTAAGCAATTATTGCAGGAAAGTGGAACGGACGTTGCCCTTTTTAAGGTTGATAAAGGTACCTTGAAAGCAATATCGGTATGAGAAACAAAAAAAATGATGGTGCCGGAGATGCGATTCATATCAGGGATGCTATTCAGCAGTTATTAAAGACCTATCACATCAAGCCCAAGTTTGACGAGGCAAGCCTGATAGCGTCCTGGGATAAACTAGCCGGCAAAGCCATTGCCAAGCGTACACGAAGGCTTTTTATCCGCGACAGTGTCTTATTTATAGAATTGGATTCCCCGGGCATGAAACATGATTTGAATCTTCACAAAGAACAGATTATGGATCTCTTTGCCCAAGAGTTTGGTACCTCTATAGTTAAAGAGATTGTGGTGATGTAGGCTGATCCTGATCGAAGAATATAGGGTCTTAATGTTTGCCTAAACCGAAAATCCGTATAATTTTGCACTCCTAATTTTTGGCCGTAGGCGAAAAAAAGGAAGAAATACTCAAACGCAGGGAGAGCGTTGAGGATTGTTCTTAGAAAGACTGTAAGGGAATTGGGGAGATACTCAAGCGGCCAACGAGGACAGACTGTAAATCTGTTACTTAT
>JAAUQD010000164.1 GCA_012032815.1 Flammeovirgaceae bacterium | reverse complement strand
ACCCGTTCAGAACGGATCCGACCACTCTAGTTGTCCATCGCATCCACAGATTTCCTGTTCGACCAATAAGATGTTTCAGAATTATATGGACTATACTAATGATGCCTGTATGAATCTAATTACGCAAGGTCAGGTATCAAGAATGGATGTCGTTTTGGCTAACAGCCCAAGAAGAAAAAGTCTGACAACTTCACCGGGACTTTTAGATCCCATTGTTGTAGTCAACGATCTTGGCATACGGTCAATAGTTACGCCAGGTTCACAATTGTGTCCCGGAATGTCTACACCTAACCTTGAAGTGCGCAACTATGGAACCGGAATGGTTACATCAACACAAATTCGCCTTTTTAAAAATGATGTTGAAGTTGAAACAAAAAACTTTACCTTATCCTTAAATCAACTGGAATCAACGACCGTTTCCTTCACGCCCGTCTCTAATGCTGCAGGATCAACCTCTGAGTATAAATTTGAAATACTGCAAACCAACGGAACAACGGATGACAATTCATTAAACAACAAAGACAGCATTAACACAACCACTCCGCAACAAACCTCATTGCCCATCGCTGAGTTGTTCAACACAATTCCTGCTACCTGGGAAATTCAAAATCCCGATGGCTTACAAACATGGACACTTAGAACGGCTCCGGGTAATTCACCTACAAACCAGGCCATGTTTGTGAATTTTTATGACTATGAAGAAATTGGAGCCCTTGACAGACTGGTGACACCCGTCTTTGATTTATCATCAGCCACAACACCGGTTATAAAGTTTGATCGTGCTTACGCCAGATATCCAGGAGGCGAGCTTGATGAATTAAGTATTTTGGTTTCATTGGATTGTGGGGCAGACTTATCCTTAGCAACTGAAGTTTTTAAAAAGTCAGGAACAGCGTTGTCAACAGCCCCAACAACAGCAGTTTCATTCACACCATCAGGTGCTTCACAATGGGTAACCGAGACGATTCCTTTAACCGGTTTTATCGGACAGCCTAATGTTCAAATTATTTTTGTTGCTAAAAATGACTATGGAAACAATCTATACCTTGATAATGTACTTGTTCTCTCCGATGAAACTACTGACCTGACCATTACTTCGGTTTTGGAACCCTCTCCTTTGTTTTGCAATCCTTCACCGACTCCTATCATTGAAGTACAAAATCTGGGATCAACTATAATAACCTCTTTTAAAACGATCACAACCATTAATGGAACCTCGCAGCCTCCACAATTATTTACAGGTCAAAATTTAATTCCGGGAGAGACAATACAGGTAACACTCAATACCACCCAACTCACGAATGGTGAAAACAACATTATGTTTGCCGTGAGCGAACCCAATCTTGGAACAGACGACAATCCAGCCAACGATTTCATTTTAATGAAGCAAATCGTGAACGCTAGTACTGACAAAATCCCGCTTCGGGAAGATTTCGATAGTGACTTCAGTGATTCATGGATCTTTGTAAGTCAAAACATAGAAGAAATCTGGAAACCTGAATCCACCAATAAAGGAACAAGTCCTTCATACCCCGCGTTTACAAATTCAAACATTGGGCAACAATCATGGCTTGTGAGTCCTGTTTTGGATTTTAGTACCGCGCAAGAGGGCGGGCTTTTTTTTGATCTGAGTTATGGCAAACGTAGCCCGGGCAGCGAACGATTAACTATAATGGCGTCCACCGATTGCGGAATTACTTATAGTGATGTATTGTATGATTTAACGGGTGATCAATTTGCAACAGCCTCCTCAACACAATCCTGGATTCCTGCCGATGACTCTCAATGGAGAAGGGAATACATCAATGTTAATTTGCTGGCCGGAGAACCTCAGGCCCGGTTGGCTTTCGTGGTTACCAATGATTATGGAAACAACTTGTACATCGACAACATCGAAATCTACAATGATGATAATCCCTTCCCTGCCGAAATTGAGTCTTCGTACATGGTTTATTCTTCATCCACGAGCAGTAATCAATTTAAAATCACGTTCAATTTGCCACAGCGACAAACCGTCCGGATTCAATTGTATTCTATGTCGGGTCAGATCATGTTGGACAGCGATTTTATTGATACACTGAATCAGACCTACACACTGGATCTAAGTGAACAAAACTCCGGTTTATACATTGTGCGCGTGTTTACCGAAAATGAGGTGGGTTCCACGAAAATCTTCAGCGCACGATAGGCGTTTTAAGTATTCCTGCTCTATTATTTTATAATCCTGATATATTTGAAGATTATAAGTATGACCAAACTAAAAGTAGCCATTCTGTATGGGGGAAAATCTGTAGAACATGGCGTTTCTGTTAATTCTGCACGAAATATTGCCACTTTTATTGATAAAACTTTATACGATGTATTGACGATCGGCATTACCACCAAAGGCTCATGGTTTCTTACATCAGAAGTTTCAAAAGACATTGATTCAGGAAAGAGTGTTAATCTAATGCTTGATCATGAAAAGCCAGGCTTTCAAACTGCTGATGGTGAAATGCATAGTCCTGATGTAATCTTTCCCGTTCTTCATGGTACTGATGGAGAAGACGGAAGCATTCAGGGTTTGATAAAAGCCATTAATGTACCAATGATCGGAACGGGCGTACTCGGTTCTGCTGTATCAATGAATAAGCTTGTAGCCAAGCAACTTATGCGACAGGCGAATATCCCAATTGCTGATTTTTTATATTCATTTTATTCTGAAAAGGAAAACATCAATTTCAAAAAAATTAAAGAGCGCCTTGGACTGCCGTTCATGGTAAAATCGACAAGTCTGGGATCAAGTGTGGGAATTACAAAAGTAAATAAGGAGGAAGATTTTAACGCAGCCGTCAATGAGGCGCTCCGGTATGATGATTGTGTCCTTTTTGAAAAATTTATTCAAGGCCGGGAAATTGAATGCGCAGTTTTAGGAAACCAACCGCCAGAAGCATCCAACCCGGGTGAATTGGTGCTCAACCCGAACTACGAGTTCTATACCTTTGATGCGAAGTATGTTGATCCGGATGCTGTTAAAATTGAAATCCCGGCTCGCATCGATAACCCAACCCGGGAAAAAATAAGATCACTTTCGGTAAAATGTTTTCAGGTATTGCATTGTCAGGATTTTGCAAGGGTTGATTTGTTTCTAACCTCCGGGGGAGATATCTACATTAATGAAATCAACACCATCCCGGGATTCACCAACTCAAGCATGTATCCCATGATGTGGAAAGAGAAAGGAATTTCTTTCTCTAATTTGATTTCAAAATTAATAGAGCTCGCCATGAAACGATTTGAGCAGGCCAAACGCCTCAGTACGGACTATCAATCATCATTAAAATATTAGCAATGGGGTTGTTAGGCTGGTTCGGTAAAAATCATTGGGCAGTTTATTCATTAACCTGTTAGTTACCGGCTTGGTCATTGCAACCATTAGCATCAGTTATTTTTACATCTATTTGCCCGCGATTACCAATCATGGCGAAACCATCACTGTACCCGACTTGCATGGGATGAGCGTAGAGGAACTAGACGATTATTTATTGCAACATGACTTACGATGGGCAGTAGACGATTCCTCCTACTCGGAAGAGTATCCGCCTTTGGCCGTGCTTCAACAGTACCCTAAAGCCAATTCGAGGGTGAAAGAAAAGCGGGTTATCTATGTTTCTGTTAATCGTGTTGCACCACCCACAGTCCCAATTCCTGATTTAGTGGATCGCTCAAGAATCAATGCCGAAGTAGTTTTGAAAAGCAATGAATTGCGCAGAGGCAAGATCATCTTAATCTCCAGTCCGTTTTTAAACCTGGTTAAAGAAATGCGATACAACGGAACAGAGATTGAAGCCGGCACTCGCGTACCAAAAGGGGCTGTAATTGATCTGGTAGTAGGTGATGGATATGGACCACGTGATTTTGTTGTTGGAAGTCTAATTGGAGATTCTTACGAGCGCGCTCTTTTTAAATTAAAAGGCTGGAATTTGTTTCTTGGAAATGTAGAAATACCCATTGATGTGGATACTACAGGAATAGAAATATTCGTTTACAAACAACGCCCGTTGCCCGGAGATTCCGTACGCGTAGGAGATCCTGTAAATCTTTGGGTTGCCAATAAGGGGTACCAGGAGAAAGAAGAACCAGAAGATATTGAGATTGAGGAGGACGAAAACGATCATTAATACTCTTAATAAACTTGTACTACTTCTTGTTCTTTCAGGAAGTTCATGGGTATGTCGTGCGCAATTTATTATTGTGCCTATTGAAAGAAGTGAACTATGGAGTAAAGAGGTTGTTAATGCCCGTCAACAATCCTTAACGGCCATGCCGCTTCCCTTTTGGGATGATTTTTCATTTTCACAAACTCCATTTTATCCAAATGATACACTCTGGGAAAATAGCAATTCCGTCATTCTATCGGATGGTCTGGGCATAAACCTTCCTTCTCACAAAGTCGGGTCTTTTGATGGTCTCGATTCTGTTGGTCGGCCATACAATGTAAATGATATCCTGGCAAAGGGATTTGCTGATAAATTGATCTCGCGGCCACTGCGCCTTGACCTGGTCGACCCTTCCGAGCGGACAGGAGTTTATCTGAGTTTTTATTTTCAGTATCGTGGCAATGGAGAACCTCCCGACCCGGGCGATCAACTCATTTTATCTTTTAAAGGAAGTGATGGAGTATGGTATACGGTGGAAACCTACGAAGACGATGAATCATACATGAGCGATGTGTTTTATCAGCAAGTAGTTCAGGTGAGTGGTGATATCTATTTCCATGATGATTTTCAATTTCGATTCCAAAATAAAGGACGGATATCAGGACCGTACGATACCTGGAACATCGACTATATCTATTTAAATAAAGGACGAACACTTTCAGATACGTCCTACCCTGACCGAACAATTAGTTCATCACTAACATCTCCATTTAGCGGGTATTGGGCAATACCCGTTCGCCACTACTTTGTCAACCCCGGAGCACAAGTGGGTACGCCATCTTTTGAGATATATAATCTACGCGTTGGTAACAATCAGCCATTGAACTATTTCTCCTATAGTGAGATAA
>JAAUQD010000163.1 GCA_012032815.1 Flammeovirgaceae bacterium | reverse complement strand
GATGCAGCACTACTGTTGTATTACGATTCTATAAAGATATTCAACTTGATGCAGGATTTGCTTTTAATCAGGACGGCCCGCAATCCGCAGGAACGATTTATACATTAAATCAATACAAAACGTTTCAATACCTCTATTTCAAAAAACCATTTGGAAATGTGCTAATGTCATTGCTGTTTTTGAACAACGGTAATCAGATCCTGGATACCTCATTGAACTATTCTACCGTGTTTAGTCAAACAATCGGACCCCGATTTTCCAGTATCAACGAGGAGAGTAGAATTTCATGGAATGCAGCTTTTTATTATCAGGGAGGAAAAACAGTAACAATGATGCCTTATCATCATTCGACATACAGGGTGAAATATCGTATGAACTTCCGAAGGGATTTTCACTCACGGGCGGAATGGAAATTTTATCAGGAACGAGCCAGCTCAGTACATCGGCCAACGAAAGTAAATCGTTTGAGCCATTCTATGGAACGAATCATATTTTTAACGGGTACATTGACTATTTCTACGTGGGCAATCATTTGAATACAGTCGGGCTGCAGGATTATTACATTAAATCCCAATGGCTAAAATCTAAAATAATTTATGGAATAGGATATCACTTTTTTAGTGCCGCTGCCGAAGTGGAAGACATCAACAATCCCGGAACTGCCGCCAGTAATTTTTTTGGCAGCGAATTGGATATTACGGTTTCCTATAACCTTGCAAAATTTGTAGCCATACAAGCGGGGTACGCTCAGTTTTTCGCCACGCAAAGTTTAGAATTTATTAAAGGTGTACCCGGAGGAAGTGATGAAACCAACAACTGGGCCTACGTGATGTTTATTTTCAGACCCGGTACCGACTGGCCTCGAGTGGGACTTAAGTTCTGATTACTTTTTAATTCCTTCTGCCCAGCAGATTTGATACCATAGCGCAGCATACGGAATCTCAGACCATTTTTCAATTGGCCAATTGATTCTTTGAATGCCTCCGCAGTAATAAGATTGTGCTCAATCATAGTTGGGTAGGCAGTTCTAATTACACCAATCAAATTTTCAACATAACTTGTAAAGGTGGGGCTTCCGGCACAGTCACCAAAGAAAATCAAGTCATTGCGAATTGATCTCAAACCAGCTTCATGCAATAATGCAACAAGCCTTCTGCCGATGAAAGGATCATTTCCAAGACAATCGTATGACCGCATATAGGCATTCCATAAAATAGAAAATCCGGGTGGCTCAGGAAATAAAATGAAACCCGCGTGGTCATCATCTTCCAGCACGATTCGTCCTCCCGGTTTGATAGCTTTCACCAGTTCGTTCAATGCCAGTTTAGGATTCGACAGGTGTTCTAAAATAAACCGGGCATGACCAACTTCGAACGATTCAAGTTCTTCATTCTTCAAATTGAGATCAGATACATCTCCGATTCTAAACTCAACCGGTAACCGCTCGGTATTTTTCATTTTATTCACTTCGGCAACTTTGATTTGTTCAGGATCACGCTCAATACCCAAACAGAATCCATCCTCACCCACTCGATCGGCCATAGCTAAAGTAAACTGACCCAATCCACTACCGATATCAATCACCCGATCTCCCTTCGTTAGATTTATTAATTCAAGGCATCTTCCATTGATCAATTCATTTAACAATGACAAACGCTTTTGTTCTTCAGGATGAGATCCATGTATGTACTCAGACATATTCCAAAGTTACATGATATGCCCTATTGACCTCTATTCGTACTTCAGCGTTTCCGCAGGTTGTGTCCAGGCTACTTTCAAAGTCTGGTAGCTAATTGCCAGCAAGGCAATTACTAAAGCAGCTACTCCAGAAAGTAAAAAAATACTGAGGCCAATACTTACCCTATACTCAAACGATTTTAGCCACTCACCCATCAGGTAGAATGTGGCCGGTACCGAAATAACCAACGCCACGATAACCAATAGAACATATTCTTTTGATAGTAATATAAGTAGCGATTTCTCAGTTGCACCCATAACTTTCCGAATGCTGATTTCTTTGGTGCGGCTTTCCATAGCCAATGCTGCCAGTGCATATAAACCCAGACTACCAATCAAAATAGCGAGAACGGTTGCCAACTGCATAATCTTACCGAGATTCTGATCGCTCCGGTACTGCGCGTTGATGGCTTCATCCACAAATGAAAACTGAAACTCTTCACCACCGGTAATCCTATTCCAAACCTCTTTCGTCTTATCCAACCCGGCCGTAATGCTTCCCGCCTCAAGGTGAATCAGCAATTTTGGATATGGAGAAGATTGTATACCGATGTTTTCAACTCCTTGTAGTATAATTCCCGCATCCAGTACCAACACCAGCGGCTGAATTGCAGAGTATAGTGATGCGAAGTGAAAATCCTTCACCACCCCGATCACTTCATGGTCTCCAAAGTTTTTTCCGGGAATTTTTTTACCAAGGGCATTTTCCCAACTGTATTCCCTGGCAAAAGCTTCATTCACAATTATACTTCGTCTTTTATCCGACAAATTCTCTTCTGCAAAATTTCTTCCCAATACCATCTCCATGTTCATTGAAGAAATGTAATCCGCATCAACAATGTTGAGATTAAAATTGCGGTAGGTATCTCCTTCATCGGTATAACCAACCGCAGTCCATGCCCCTGTGGCAAAATCATGTGCCGATACACAAATACTCTTAATACCAGAGACACCCTTCAATTCATTTTTGAATTGTTGAGATAGCTCAAATCCACTGGCAATCCGCTCGGGCAATCTTCCCTGACGTGAGGTTGGTAATGGAACAACCAAGACCTGATCTTTATTGAATCCCAGGTTCTTGTTTTGTAAAAAAGACAACTGGCGTTGCATGACCAGTGTGCTTGAAATCAGAAAAATAGAAAGTACCAGTTGCGTACCCACCAGAAATTTTCTTACACCCTGTTTTTGCCTTCCTTTCTGAATACTCCCTTTTAGAACCACCACTGGTTTGAAGGCTGACAAAACAAAAGCCGGATAACTTCCGGCAATCAGACCAATAATAAAAAGCAGAACTACTGAAATCATTAACAATGATGTGTCGAACGGAAATGCAAGAAGCTTACCCGACAGGTCATTAAAAAGTGGAAGAGCAAAAAATGAAAGCATGAGCCCCACAAGCAGTGCAATTAAAGTAACGATCGATGCCTCACCGATGAACTGAGCGATCAATTGCGAACGTTGTGCACCTACCACTTTTCGCAACCCGACTTCCTTGGCGCGTTTCAATGAGCGGCCTGTAGAAAGTGTTATAAAATTAATGCATGCCACAAATAGAATCAGCATGGAGATTGCCGCCAGAATATAGGAATATTTCGGGTTGCTTACCGGGGCAATCCCTGCCGGATATGCTGTGTCCAAATGAATTTCGGTAAGCGGCTGAAGGCCCGGTGCATACTTGCTCATTTCATAGTCTTCATCTCCTAAAACCGTTTTGAATAAGGCAGGGAATTTACTCTCAAGTGAACTCTTATCGGCCTCTTCCTTAAGGAGAACATAGGTTTCCGGGGACACATTAAACCATGCGTTATTCAAAACATCATCACCAACCAATTTTGAAAAATTTAAATCGGAAATAAGAATAGTAAACTGAATACCTGAATTAGTGGGCACATTTTCAACTACGGCCTTTACCTCAAAGTCTTCGAACGTTTCGGCAAGCTGCAAAGACACCGTTTTGCCTATAGGATTTTCTTTTCCAAAGTATTTTTGAGCCTGGTCTTTGGTCAACACTAATCCGGTTTGATTTTGCAACGCTTCATCTCCATTCCCCAAAATGGTTTCAAAATCAAAGACTCTAAAAAATCTTTTCCCACAATTAATACGGATTCGCGAAACAGGTCTTCTCCAATCCGAACACTGGTGCCCACGTTTTGCAGACGGACCTGATATTCCACATCCTCAAAATTCTCTTTAAGGGTTGGGCCCATTGGGAATGGAGTAACCGTATTAAAAAACTGTTCATTTTCTCCCCAATCCTCTTTCACAAAAACCCGATAAATGCGATCAGCTTTTGTATGAAAGGTATCGAACGACCATTCGTCCTTAACAAATAGGACAATCAATACACAGGCGGCTATACCAAGGCCGAGTCCGCCAATATTAATAAGGGTATGAATTTTGGTTTTCCACAATGAACGAAAGGCAATTTTCAGATAGTTTTTAATCATAAATGATGGAATATGGTTTTAAAAAGATCAACAATAGCGACTAAAATTGATATAAACGGCTGTTCAGGTCTCAACTTCATTTAAGATGAACTGAATTGTGGAATAGTTGTATTCAATCCAAATTGGACAAGAATAATTTGAATGGACTTTCAAAAAAGCCTGAATTCAATTATCGCTTTTCCAATTTCTTTAGACTCGCGGCTATTTCCTCCTTCGATAAATAATTGCCTCGGATAAATACCCCTTCTATTTTTTGTGAATTCGTGATGTCACTCAATGGATTGGATTGAAGCAATACTAAATCTGCTATAGCTCCTTTTCGAATAATACCGCTATCCGTAAGCTTAAGGTACTTCGCAACATTTACCGTTCCTGTGCGAAGCGCTTCGTAGGGTGTAAGGCCACACCCTACCAGGTACGCCAGTTCATGATGAGTGGAAAACCCAGGGACATTAAAAACCTGTGGTGCATCGCATCCCAGTAAGAGCCCAACACCGTTTTTCTGACATTCCAAAATTAATTTTCTCCGGAGCTGAATAAATTTTTCCATGCTCGCCTCATTGTACAATTCGTTTGAACGTAAATTCTTTTTCGAAGCAATCCATTGCTCCACGGTTTTAGGATTCATGTATTTACTCTCCGGATCATTTGCAAATTCATCTTCATTATACGTTGGTGCAAACCAACGCTCGGCCAAAGACTGTGTGGGCACGACCCAGATATTTTTCTCTTTCAGGGCTGCCATCAGTTTTGGAATTCCCGATTCATCGGCCTTATCCCCCACAAACATCCCAAACAACCCGGCTTGCTGATCGGTCATCCGTTCAATACCTGGTACGAGAGCTTCAACAAAACCATCGATATGATCTATGGAGGAATATCCGGCCTCAATA
>JAAUQD010000056.1 GCA_012032815.1 Flammeovirgaceae bacterium | reverse complement strand
ATGGAAAAGTTTATGTTTCACTGGCTGAGCAATTGTTGTTTGGTTCGGGAAGTATAGTCGTTGATAGTAAAGGTGTAAATGCCTTACAGCAATTGGCAAAAGCAATTAAAGATCAACGCGATATTCAGATAATGGTTGAAGGTCATACCGACAATGTTCCTGTATCAAAAAAGTCGCAGTACATGCAGGATAATTGGGACTTGAGTGTGATGAGAGCTACATCCATTACCAAAATATTGACTAATGCTGGAGTCTCGCCAAATCAAATTACAGCATCCGGAAAGGGAGAGTATTATCCTTTAACTCCAAATGCTTCAGCGGAAAGCAAACAAAAAAACAGAAGGACGGAGATCATCATCACACCTAATTTGGATGAGCTTTTCAGGTTATTGGAATCAAATTAATTCAGATGAGCAGACTATTATACTTTCTTGTACTTGTTGTTGATATTTATTTCATCTATGAAATTATTAAAAGTAATAAGGACTCCAACTCCAAACTTCTTTGGATTTTGGCAATACTATTTTTACCCCTTCTTGGACCGATACTATACTTACTATTTGGAAAGAAGTCATAAAAAAAGGGAGCATTGCTCCCTTTTTTTTTGTCACACTAATTATTATCTCTATTGAACGATAACCGGGCTAATCTGTTTTTGCTTAACGAGATCATTGAATTTGGGAATTTGCTCATTAAACACCCGATTTAAGTTACCCAGCTGAACATCGATCTTTTCAGTTACTTCTTTATAAACAGCTTTAGCTTGTTGGGTAGGTTTATAATCACCACCTGCAGCTTCGCGGTTAAGTGCCCCTAATTTATTATTAAGGCGAACAGGATAGTTTAACGGATCCTGACCGCTTCTATTCTTTGTTTGATATAACTCTTCTTCGATTTTTTTCATTTCATCAAGAATTGTTTTAGCCATATCCGTAACATCTTTCATATCTGATTTCCCTCTCATTGGTTCGGTGACACGGTTAATCTGTTCTCTTGTGGAGCGAATATTTTTAACAGCCGTGTTCGTTTCCGATAATTTATCGCGTACGGAGATTAAGAAATCAAATTGCTCTTTGATGTCGGCAATGGTGCCGGAAGTTCTTGGGTCCTTCACAATTTCGAATTCTGTTTCCATAGCCTGGTCATTGACTGTTAACTTTGCTTTGTACTTACCCGGCATAGCCTGCGGACCAGTCAGGGATGCACCCCACATGATGAGTCCGTCAAAACCTTCAGCATTTTGATACCGCATATTCCACACAAACTTGTTCATTCCGGGTTTTACGGTTAGCTGTTCTTCCTTTGCTTTTTTATCTGGTTTTGTAGCATACTTTTTTATTAGCGTTCCATTAGACTCAAGAATCTCCAGGCTGGCTTTAAGCTTGGCGGTATCTTTAACAATGTAGTGTATCATTACACCTCCGGGGTGGTTGGCTCCTTCTGTTTTTGAGGCGCCACGGAAAAAACCTCCACCGCCCATTCTGTAGCTGGGCATAGGAGCAAACAGATGTGAACCGGATTTAGCCACATTGTCGTTCAGCTGATGAAGCGGAGTGATATCATCAATCAGCCAAAAACTCCTTCCCTGAGTAGCGGCAATAAGGTTGTTATTTTTAATTGTCAAATCTGTGATCGGTACAATTGGTAAGTTAAGTTGAAAAGGTTTCCAACTGGATCCATCATCGAACGAAATGTACATACCAAATTCAGTTCCTGCATACAGCAATCCTTGTCTTTTATGATCCACGCGAACTACCCGTGTAAAATGTTCAGGATTAATGCCATCGGTGATTTTTGTCCACGATTTTCCGTAGTCTTTTGTTTTAAACAGAAGCGGTTTGTAATCTCCGGATTTATATCGGGTTGCTGCTACATAAAAACTGCCTTTGGCATGCGGATCAAAATCCACACTGTTGATCATGCTCCATTCAGGCATTTCAGGTGGCGTAATTTTTTCCCAGTTTTTTCCGGCATCGCGTGTGATGTGAAGCCAACCATCATCCGTTCCGGCAACAATCATATCTTTTTCATACGGTGATTCCCCAACTGCGAAAATGGAACAATAGTATTCAACACTGGTGTTGTCTTTTGTAATAGGACCCCCTGAAGATTTAAGTTTTGACGGATCATTTCTACTCAAATCCGGGCTGATCAATTCCCAACTCTCCCCTCCATTGTAAGTCACATGAAGGTGTTGGGAAGCAGCGTACATTTTTTTGTTGTCATGAGGTGAAAAGAAAATCGGGAAATTCCATTGAAATCTGTATTTAGCTCCTTCTGCTCCATGTCCCATTGGGTTGTCAGGCCACGGATTAATGCTGCGTTCCTCACCTGTGCGATGATTCTGGCGCGTTAAAAATCCGTCATAACTTCCTCCATATACAACATCATTGTCTGTAGGGTCTATGGCAATGTGTCCACTTTCGCCACCCGCAGTAGGTTCCCAATCACGTTCACCAATTGAAAATCCATCGGTGCGATGCGCAATGCGGACTGTAGAATTATCTTGCTGAGCTCCATAGATCCGATACGGAAAATGATTGTCCGTAGTAACACGATAAAACTGTGCCGTGGGTTGATTGTGGTATGTAGTCCAGTTTTCACCGGCATCAAAAGATACCTGAGCACCACCATCATCACCAATAATCATTCGCTGATTGTCTTCAGGAGCTATCCATAAATCGTGATGATCACCATGAGGTGCATTGGATGATTGAAAAGTTCGGCCACCATCTTTTGATTTATGGTACGATACGTTTAACACATAAACAATATCTTCCTCTTTCGTATCCGCATAAATGCGTGAGTAGTACCAGGCACGTTGGCGAAGGTTTCGGTCATCATTCATCTTTCTCCATGTCTTACCTCCGTCATCTGAGCGATAAACACCTCCATTGTCGTTTTCAATGATCGCAAATACCCTTTCTGAATTCACTGGAGAAACAGTTACACCCACAATTCCCCAAAGACCTTTAGGAAGCCCGGTATTCTTTGATATGTCTGTCCAGTTTTCACCGCCATCCGTACTTTTCCACAACGCTGATCCTTCACCACCACTTTCCAGACTATATGGCGTTCTTCGGATGCGCCAGGTGGCTGCAAATAGAATTCTGGGATTGTTTGGATCCATGACGAGGTCTACTGCTCCGGCATCGGCATTGGCAAACAGAACTTTCTTCCATGATTTACCACCATCTTCCGAGCGATAGACACCCCGATCGGGTGAAGATTTAAATAAGTCGCCCATGACTGCCGCATAGACTACATCGGGATTTTTAGGGTGAATGCGTATTCTTGAAATGTGTTTTGACTCTTTCAGTCCAGATGCAGTCCAGGTCTTCCCTGCGTCAACTGATTTCCACATACCATGTCCATATGACACATTACCTCTCACGGTTTTTTCACCCTGGCCTACGTAAATAACATTGTTGTCCCATTCGCTTACAGCAACCGCACCAATAGAACTGCCAAAAAAGCCATCTGAAATATTTTCCCAGGAATTGCCCGCATCGGTGGTTCGCCAAACTCCGCCTCCTGTGCTTCCCATATAATACAAGTTGGGTTTACCGCTTACGCCCGTTACTGCTGCAGATCGACCTCCACGATACGGTCCTATGCTTCGCCATTCCATCGCGCCATACAAGGATTCATCATAGGTGGTAGTTGCCTTTGGTGGCGGGCTCTTTCGTTGACCAAAAGAAGGGGTCAAAACAATCAAAAACCCAGCAATGAGTACTATTATCTTTTTCATAGAATTAAATTTAGTTTTCCAAAGCACGAGGTTAATCGAATAATTATTAATATGCTTTTAAATTTCTATGGAAGGCAAAAATTAATGTCATAGATCGATAAAGAACAGCACAAGGGATAAACTAATTTACAGACCAATGGCCGACCGGAAATTTAAGCAGCTCTTCAGTTTACCCGTAATCGTAGCAGCCCTTGGATACTTTGTGGACATTTATGATTTGCTCCTTTTTGGAATAGTCCGCGTTACAAGTCTACGCTCGCTTGGTGTACCCGAAGATCAGATTCTCGATAAAGGGATATACCTATTAAACATTCAGATGATTGGGATGCTTATCGGGGGTATTTTATGGGGAATTTTTGGAGATAAGAAAGGCAGGCTTTCAGTTTTGTTTGGATCAATATTATTGTACAGCCTGGCCAATATTGCCAATGGGTTTGTCAACACGGTCGATCAGTATGCATTGCTTCGATTTTTTGCGGGTATTGGCCTCGCTGGCGAGCTGGGTGCGGGCATCACATTGGTTTCAGAAATTTTACCAAAAGAAATTCGAGGGTATGGCACCAGTCTGGTGGCATCTGTGGGAATGTTTGGAGCCGTACTAGCCTATTTTGTTGCCGATGCCTTTGATTGGAGAGTTGCCTATTTTATTGGCGGTGGACTGGGAATCATTTTGCTGGTTACCCGGATAAGCGTATTTGAATCCGGCATTTTTATGAAAGTCAAGGAGCTTACTGTTTCACGGGGAAATTTTTTCAACTCTTTACAGATCGATCCCGATTTACTCGCTACCTGAGTTGTATATTGATTGGCCTTCCCATCTGGTTTGTTATTGGTATACTTATTTTTCTTTCTCCCGAACTGAGTGAAGCGCTTTCGTTTGATACGCCCATAGATGCCGGCAGAGCTGTTATGTTCAGTTACATTGGTCTGGCGCTGGGTGATATGAGCAGTGGATTAATCAGTCAGTGGATGCAAAGCCGCAAGAGGGTGGTGCTTTTGTTCATCATCATGACAGGCATGCTCATTTTACTTTATGTGTCAGCGCCTTTTAAGAATGAGGGATTCTTTTATTTTACATGTGTAGGATTGGGTTTTGCCGTTGGATACTGGGCCTTGTTTGTTACGATTGCGGCCGAGCAGTTTGGAACCAATCTTCGCGCAACGGTAACTACTACTGTACCAAACTTCATTCGGGGCACCGTTCCTATGCTAAATTTTTTCTTTGTCATGGCAAAAGCACAATGGGGTATCGTATTAGGTGCACTGGCTGTGGGCATGGGAACGATTGTAATCGCGCTCATCGCCTTGTTTTTTATAACAGAAACATTTTTTAAGGATCTTAATTACGTTGAAGAATAGGATTCAGCTAAAAACTTACATGGCTGATGCTAGCGGTGAGTAGTTAAGAAAACATATCCTTTTTATGGCCAATTTTGAATATTAAGAGCAACGCGTGAAACGAATTATTATACTGGTTGGGCTTTTTATGTTTATTCAAGGTCTTTCCTTTGGTCAGAATATGCATAGGATTGATAGCATGCGGAATAGACTGACTTCGGAGAAGAGTGAGAAAAATTTTGATGTATTAAACGCCATTGGTTTTGAGTTTCGGAATTCTTATCCAGACAGCACAATCATTTATTGTCAGAAAGCGTTTGCATTAGGCAAAGAAATTAACGTACAACATGATCTTGCCCGGCCGTTAAGTTTTATTGGCTTGGCCGCGGCTTATAAAGGTGATTATAAAATGGCCCTGAATTATCACCACCAAGCTATACAAGTTTCTAATGAGCAGAATGATACCATTGAAATTGCTTATGCGCATAATAACCTGGCCCGGATGTTTATTGACGAAGGTGATTATAAGCGGGCTTACAACAACCTGATACCTGCCCATCAGCTTTTTCAAAAAATAAATGACAAGGTTGGTCTGGCCTATATTTTCAGAACTTACGCAGAACTGTACAGAGCCCAGGGCGAATGGCAAAAAGCACTCGAGGCTTCTCACATGGCCTTTCAGCTTAGAAAAGAACATGGATTAACACGAGGATTGATTTCCGCTCTGCTTGAATTGGGCAGGGCCTATCAATCGTACGCTGATTTTGATAACGCCATATTATTTATGAACCGGGCGGATTCTGTAGCCACTATATTGGATGATCAGATTTCATTGGATGAGATTAACATTGGGCTGGCCGAAATCTACGCCACCCAGGAACAAATAAAACTGGCCAATATAATAGCAACGGAAGTGCTCAATGGAGTTACTGGGGAGACCAATCAAAAATATTTGTTCGGGCTATGTATATACGGGCTCTATACCTTCACAGTGTAAAATCTTATGATGAAGCTATTGTATTGCTCAGCAAAATCATGACCGAAGCAAGCGATGGAGGTAATTTGTCATTTCAGCGCGATGCGGTTTTATTACTGTCAAAAATTTATGAGGATCAAAATGATCTAAGAAAAGCATTAGCCTACCGCGACAGCTATCATTTACTAAAAGCTCAGCTTGAAAGTGATGAGATAAGCCGCTCGATCGAAAAGCTGGAGTTCCAGATTGAAATGGAAAAAATAGAGAAAGAGAATGAGCAACTGAAATTGAGTGAAGCAGAATCCAAAGCTATTTTAGCGCGTAGGGAATTTCAGAATAATTTGTTGGTCATCATTTTTAGTTTCACAGCACTTTTGGCTTTGGTATTTTGGATCAACAGTAAAAGACGAAGGAATGTGAATGCGAAACTGAATGACCAGAATCAATTCATCAGTCAACAGCGTGCTGAAATATCGAAACAAAATGATGACCTAATACAACGAAATACTCAGCTTTCGGAAATTAATTCTGAGAAAGACATTCTGATGAACATTGTGGCGCATGATTTAAAAGCACCACTAGCAAGAATAGAAGGACTTTCTAATTTGATTGAACTTGATGGGGTGCAGCAACAGCAGCGTCTCGAATACCTCAGTTTATTAAAATACTCAACCCGGTCTGGGTTGAATCTGATTACCGACCTGCTGGATGTAAACATGCTCGAGGATAAGAATCAAGTTGTGGCATATTCCTCTATTGTAGTCAATGATTTTCTTAAGGAGCTGCTTCATCCCCTGATTCAACAGGCATTGGGAAAATCTATTGAAGTAAAAACGGAGTTTTCAGATTTTGATGCACAGGTTACAACTATTCCGAGTTATCTAAGCAGGATTGTAGAAAACCTGGTTACCAACTCCATTAAGTTTTCTTATCCGAAGTCAACCATATGGGTAGGGTATCATGTGGTGGAACAAAATCTGGTATTGACCGTCAAGGATCAGGGTCCCGGGTTTACCTCACATGACAAGAAATATCTTTTTCAAAAATTTAAAAAAACTAAGCGCACGTCCTACTGCCGGTGAAAGCTCAAACGGACTTGGATTGGCAATTGTAAAAATATTGGTAGACCGGATGAAAGGAACCATTGATTTGATCAGCGAGGGAGGTCGCGGTTCTAAATTTATAGTACAAATTCCGGTAGAAGTAAAAGTATCCGAAGTAAATCACCAATAGGTGATTTCGAATCATTTACACTTTGGATTTGCGGAGATGAAATACCGCTCACCGTTCAGGCTCACTCTTTCTTCTTGCATTTCAAGCACGACTTCGAGATTACCGATTTTCTCAAAGGATAAAACAAGTTTAGCTGAAGGGCCTGTCCCTATGACGGTCCAGGTTCCCTTTTTGGTACCCATGTATTTACGATTCTGCTCTTTGAGGAATCCCGTTTGTTTAATGTACGTTTCAAAGTTTCCGTCTGGACAAAAGCGGAGTTCATTTTTTTTGCTCGCTCCGGTCATGTAGGTATAATTCACCAATTGCTTGTCCTTTAAAAAATCAACCCAGTTAAAATCTTCATAAGGTTTTTTGCTGTTTGGTTCGAAAAAATCCACATCATCCATAAACTTTTGCAGGCTCTTTTTATTACGATCGTAATTCTCGGTGTCGGAAAGCATTATACTGACAATGCAAAAACCAAAAGGTCCGCAAGATGCTTCCGCAAACCCTTTACGGTTGGCCTGAGTTCCGGTTAGTGCTGTCCCTGAGCCCATAATGTTTCCCCTCAAAACATAATTTCCATCCGATTTAAGTGTAATGTTACTTCCAAGATCCAAGCCGGCATTCCATCTTTTTTTATGGACTCCAAATTGTCATTCTCATTTACAAACACATAAACCTCGGCAAATGAATTGGTAGAGGATAGCAGGAAAACCTCCTGATCCCGTGGTACAAGTCCTTCCCAATTTTCGGGTACAACCGATGACACTCCAGCTTTGTAACCGAATACTTTCGTTCCGGCTTCATAAAACTGGCCCGATTTTACCTGACCTTTTTGGGAAAAGGCTACCGTGGAAATAAAAAAGAATGCAAGAACTAAATATCGAATCATTGTACGCTCTTCAATGCGTTTTCCAGGTCTTCAATAAGATCAGAAACGTCTTCAATGCCAATACTTAACCTGATAAGTGAATCGGTCAATCCATTTTTTGTTCGCTCTTCTTTTGGAATACTGGCATGGGTCATGGATGCGGGATGATTGATCAAGGACTCTACGCCACCCAGCGATTCGGCTAATGAAAAGAGTTCTACACTTTCCATAAGCTTAGTTGCATTTTCCAGACTATCATTTTTTAATGTGAATGACAACATGCCACCAAAATCTTTCATTTGGCTTTTAGCAATAGCGTGGTTGGCGTGATCTTCAAAGCCAGGCCAGTATACCTTACCAACTTTTGAATGGTTATTCAAGAAGTTTGCAATGGTTTTTCCGTTTGCGCAATGGCGCTCCATGCGAAGGTGCAAGGTTTTTATTCCCCGCAAAACGAGAAATGAATCCTGTGGGCCGGGAACAGCACCGCACGAATTTTGAATAAAGGCGAGTTCTTCACGTAACTTATCATCATTCATCACCAACGCACCCATAATCACATCTGAATGCCCACTCAAATATTTCGTCACCGAGTGCATAACGATGTCGGCTCCCAGGCTAAGAGGATTTTGTAAGTAGGGTGATGCAAAGGTGTTATCTACCGCTACTAATATGTTTTCTTTTTACAATATCAACACATGCTTTAATATCGATGATGCGCATCAACGGGTTGGACGGAGTTTCAAGCCAAAGCAATTTGGTTTTGTCATTCAGCACGGTGTTGATGTTAGCGCTGTTGGTGAGATCGATAAAATGAAATTTGATGCCGAATTTTTCAAACACCCTTTTAAACATCCGGTATGAACCACCATACAAGTCATTGCTGGTGATTACTTCATCACCGGGACTAAGAAGTTTAATCACCGCATCGGTGGCGCCCATGCCCGATGAAAAGCAAATACCATGTTTCCCATTTTCAAGGGCGGCAATACTTTTTTGCAATGCATTGCGTGTAGGGTTTGCTCCCCGTGCGTAAGCATACCCTTTATGTTTGGATGGCGATTCCTGAACGTACGTGGAGGTTTGAAATATCGGGGTCATGATAGCCCCGGTTGTTGGATCCGGCTCTACACCGGCATGAACTGCTTTTGTACCAAATTTCATAATGATTAATTAGCATTGTTGCACCGTGAGCACAACATCGATAGGTTACTTAAAATTAAATTGAAGTTTTACTGTCAAACCCTTCAAGGTAATCGGCAATACGTCTTACCAACATTCCTCCCAGTGAGCCATCAACAACACGATGATCATACGAGTGTGACAAAAACATTTTGTGACGAATCGCGATAGCATCACCCGAAGGGGTTTCAATCACCGCTGGTTTTTTCTGAATGGCACCTACAGCCAAAATAGCTACCTGAGGTTGCATAATGATCGGTGTACCCATCACATTGCCAAACGAACCCACATTGGAAATGGTAAATGTTCCACCGGCCAGGTCATCGGGTTTGAGTTTATTCTCACGAGCACGGTTTGCCAGATCGTTCACTTGTTTTACCAGGCCTTTCAATGTAAACTGATCGGCATTTTTAATGACAGGTACAATCAAATTGCCCGATGGCAAAGCCACTGCAATGCCAATGTTAATGTCTTTTTTCCGTATGATGCGATCTCCATCCACCTGGATGTTGATCATCGGAAAATCTTTAATGGCTTTGACTACAGCCTCCACAAAAATGGGAGTGAAGGTGATGGATTCCCCTTCCTGTTTTTGAAATGCTCCCTTCACTTTATTGCGCCACTCTACGATTGTGGTTACGTCTGCTTCAACAAACGAAGTAACATGCGGAGACACACGTTTACTGTCCACCATGCGTTCGGCAATCATCTTGCGCATGCGATCCATTTGGATAATTTCATCTCCTGCGCTGATCGATGCGGGAACCAGGGGAGCGGTTGTTGTAAATGCACCGGCCATGCCACCACCAGACTTTCTGATCTGAACGTAGCTTAATATATCTTTTTTGGTCACCCGACCCTCTTTGCCCGAGCCCTTCATGGTATCCAGTTCCATCACTGAGATGTTTTCCTGGCGGGCAATACTTTTTACAAGAGGGGAATAAAATTTGGATGATGATTTGAAGTTGGTTGAAGCAGAGCCAGTACCTGACCCATTGGTTGAGGCAACGGTTGCTATTTTCTCAACTTTCTTTTCTGTAGCTTTTGAAGCAGTAGCCGGAGAGGCGGAAGGCTTTGCGCTATCACCATCCGTTGCGATGACGGCAATGGGCTTACCAACTTTAACCACTTCACCATCTTTGGCTAGAATTTCTTTAAGGACACCGGCATGAGTAGAAGGAACCTCGGTATCTACCTTATCAGTAGCCACTTCCAACACTGATTCATCCTGTTCAATTTTGTCGCCCACCTTTTTCAGCCACGACAAAACGGTGGCTTCCATTATACTTTCACCCATTTTGGGCATGATGAGTTCTACCAGTGCCATACGATCAAGCGTTTACGGCTACAAAGTTAACATAATTTGGCTTTTACTCCTGCCCTGAAAAACAGCGGGCTATGAAGGTAAATTGGTTCGAATAAGATTGAGTACGGCTACTGTGGCATACTTAATATTGAGTGCCCGGTCCTTTGTTAAGCTCAGTTTTTTAGTCACCGTTTTATTTTTGTCCGAATAGGCAATCCAAACCATGCCAACAGGTTTTTCAGGTGTAGCACCGCCCGGTCCTGCAATACCGCTTGTAGCAACGCCAATGTCCGTATTGAATTTGGCGCGCACGATGTTTGACATTTCGATTATAGTTGGTTCGCTAACGGCCCCGTGTTTTTCCAATACCTCTGGCTTCACGCCCAGTTGACGCATTTTCATTTCGTAGGCATACGGGATCATGGTGCCTACAAAATAATCAGAGCTGCCGGGTATGGAGGTAATGAGATGTGAAACATAGCCACCTGTACAACTTTCAGCGATGGCCAGTGTCAGTTTTTTCTTACGCAACATTTTTCCGATAACGGATTCCAGGGGTTCATCACCATATCCGTAAATGAATTCCCCAACAAGGGGCTGAAGTAAGTTCACCTGTTCGTCCAGTTCTTTTTCCAGTTGACTACTTCCGTTACTGCTTCCCGTTAGCCGCAGTTTAACTTCTGCTGTACCGGGCAGGTACGCTAACCGTATATGCTTCGGAAGGGATTTTTCCCATTCCGAAATTTTTTCGGCAAGAAAAGATTCGCCAATGCCTACTGTACGTATGATACGATGGAGTAAAATGGGAGGATTGAATTTCTCTTTTAGTTTAGGGATAATGGTGTTCGTCATCATCTCTTTCATTTCATGAGGCACACCCGGCATGGAGACGAACACTTTGTTATTTTTTCAAACCACATGCCTGGGGCAGTTCCCAGCGCGTTGGTTATTTTTTCGCAATAGGATGGAAGAGCTGCCTGCTGCCGGTTTATTTCTGTTAATTCTCGACCACGACTTTTAAAAAAAGCAGTGACTTCTTCAAGAGCTTCCGGATGAATTTCCAATTCACAATTAAAATATTTGGCGAGGCAGGGTTTTGTCAGATCATCCGTTGTGGGACCGAGACCACCCGTGATCAATATGATATCAGCACGACTCTCCGCTTCAGCGAGGGCGGTTAAGATTTCTTCTTCACGATCGCCAATGGTTGTCTTTCTTTTGATTTTAAATCCGGCCGCGCTCATCGCGCTGCCCATCCAATAGGAATTGGTATCTAACGTTTGACCAAAGAGCAATTCATCTCCGATCATTAGCAGTTCTACAACAGCAGTTTTCATAATGATAAGGATGGCAAACTACAGTATTACTTATTAAAATAATGAATGCAACATAATAAATATTTTCAGCCTAGATAGAATTGATTGTCCTCCTTGAAGCTTTCGAAGGGGGCAGTTACAATTAATTTGGTTTTTGAATGTCATGCTTCGACAAGCTCAGCATGACAAAGTTATAGTAAGCTTTTGGCGGAGTCCTCGGAAATGACCGGATGATTTTAGTGAGTCCTCGCAATGACCTGAAGCTTTTAGCGGAGTCCTCGCAATGACTTAATATATTTAGTGGAGTCCCTAATGTCTTCGTACTTTGTGGAACCCCACCATGTCGACCT
Organism: Flammeovirgaceae bacterium; assembly: GCA_012032815.1. GTDB lineage: Bacteria > Bacteroidota > Bacteroidia > Cytophagales > Cyclobacteriaceae > ELB16-189. The sequence continues at coordinate 4,349 of JAAUQD010000056.1, read as the reverse complement.
GAACTCCTGAAAAACAACTGGGTAAGGGAATGTTAATCGCTACTTTCTATGGGTGGGCATAAATTGTTATTTTAGCACATGGCATCTATTATTACAGGTTTTGAACACGATATATTTGTTTCCTATCGTCATAATGATAACCGAAGCAACTGGGTAACGGATTTTGTCGCTGCGCTGCAGGAAGAACTGGCTGCCACCATTAAAGAACCCGTCTCTATCTATTTTGACAGCAATCCACATGATGGTTTGTTGGAAACACACAATGTGGATAAAAGTCTTGAACGAAAACTGAAGAGCATCATCTTCATTCCAATTTTGTCACAAACGTATTGTGACCCAAAATCGTTTGCGTGGCGGCAGGAGTTTTGCACTTTTAATGCGGTGTCGCAAGCCGATGAGTATGGCAGAGATATTCAACTGAGCAATGGAAATGTTGCCAGTCGCATCCTCCCGGTAAAAATTCATGACCTTGACAAGACCGATCAGGCTGCTATTGAAACTGAAATTGCCGGAGTGCTACGTGCTGTCGAATTTATTTATAAAGAACCGGGTGTTAACCGGCCGCTGGGAGCAGAGGATTCTAAAAAAGACAATCAAAATAAAACAGAGTACAGAAACCAGGTTAATAAATTAGCGAATGCCATAAAGGAAATTTTATATGGCATCATCCGGCCTACTGATAATGCGGGAGTACGAAGCAATGCTCCCGCCATTGCACCCTCATCGGTATCCAGGGAGTCGCTGGCGGTGTTGCCGTTTACGAACATGAGCAGTGATGCCGAACAAGAGTATTTCAGCGATGGCATTACTGAAAATATTATTGTAGAACTGGCGGCCAACAAAAAACTAAAAATCATTTCACGCACCAGCGTAATGCGGTACAAAAAATCCACGAAGTCGGCCCCTGAGATTGCCGAAGAGCTGGATGTAAAATATATTTTGGAAGGCGGTGTGCAGGTGCAGGGCAATAAAGTGCGCATTAATGTGCAGCTCGTGGATGCCGAAACGGATGACCTTACATGGTCAAAAGTTTTTGTAGAGAGTATGGACGATATTTTTGCTTTGCAGAATAAAGTAGCTGAAGTTGTAGCCAAAGAACTTCAAGCTTCCATTACACAGGAAGAAATTAAGAAAGAAGACGATGTGCCCACGAAAAAATCTGGCTGCATACAATCTTTTTTTAAAAGGACGCCACGCGTTCAATCAATGGAGTGTGGACGGATATCGGGTGGCTACCGATTATTTTAAACAAGCGCTTGCCCTTGATCCGGAATTTAAGCAAGCCTACTCATTCCTGGCGAGCTCATACTCCGCACGCATGTCGTGGAACGGAGATCTGTCGCCTCAGGAAGCGCAACCGCAAATTGAAAAGTACCTGGCCGAAGCATGGAAGCGGGGCCCTTCAGAAAATGATTATCTTACCAAAGCCTTCGTAGAGTTTTTCATCACTAAAAATTTTAAGCATTCGGAAGAATTTCTGACACAAGCCATCGAGCAGTGGCCAAACAATGCCGATGCAATGTACACGTATAGCTATTTGCTGAACATGATGGGCAGGTTTGGTGATGCATTGCAATGGTTGGGGCAGGCCAAAGCGATTGATCCGCTTACTGTAGCTTACTTCAATTTCCAAACCATTTGTCAATACATGTTGGGTAAAACCAATGAAGCGTTGGATACACTGGCGGAAGCCATGAGGTTATATCCATCCGTACTACGTTTTTACGATTTCAAAGCGCGCATTTATGTTACCGAACAGCGATGGGCAGAAGCGGAAGAAGCGGTGCTGGCCGGCTTCGCATTATCAAAGTTCAGGCCTCCGTCAATGGTTGCCTATTTGGCAATAGCCATGCTGGGACAGGATAAGAAAGAAAAGTGCGTAGGGTTGCTCGCTGAATTAATAAAACGGAGTGAAGCCAATGAAAAGGGAGTCAATATATATATAGTGTACATCCAGAATGCACTTGGTGAAGTTGATTCGGCTTTGTCATGGTTAAAGAAAGCAAGAGCAACCAACGATGTGGATTTGATTTGGTGGAATGTTGATCCGATTATTAAAGAAGTGCGAGATCAGGCAGAGACCAGTGGCGGGGTTGACTATGAAGGAGCCGAAAAACACATTCGTGAAATGATAGATCGGGATATGCCATCGTTGCCCTACCATAATGTCGATCACATCAATGATGTGTTATCGGCATCAATGGTCATTGCTGATATTGAAAAGTTAGGAGAGGACGACATAAAGACTGTGCGACTGGCTGCCCTCCTTCATGATGCGGGATTCATCAAATCCGCGAAGGAGCATGAGGCATATGGAGCTGCCATGGCGAGAGAAATTCTACCCGCATTTGGTTTTGGCAGTGATCAGGTTCAACTCATTGAAAACATGATCTTGGCTACTAAGTTGCCACAAACGCCTTCTACTCAACTTGATAAAATACTGTGCGATGCCGATTTGGATTATCTTGGTCGTGATGATTTTTATAAACGAGGTGGAACGCTTTTTAAAGAGCTTCATGATCAGGGTGTAGTGGAAACCGAGCGCGAATGGAACCTGGTGCAGAAAACTTTTTTGGAATCGCATCGATACCACACGGCCTACAGCAAAACCAATCGTGAACCTCATAAACAAGAACGGCTGAAAGAGATTGTGGCGAAATTGAAAAACCGCGCGTAGCAGAAATTATTGGGTTAGTTTCAAATTATGAAAAAAGGAGCCCCTAAGAAATCAACAACTTCATCCGGGAAGCCGCTTTCCAGGGAAAAAAAAGTAAAAGAGGCTTACTATTAATTGACAATACCTTATGAAGAGATCAATATTGTTTGCCTTGTGTTTGGGAATGTCGCAATTCCTGCATGCTCAAGATCACCTTAGTAATATTACTAAGGCCTTGAAAGAGGCTACCAACGACTCATTGCGCTTTATAGCCTGCCAGGATGCAGCATATTATTGGGTTGAACTAAACAGGGACTCGTCACTCTATTATATAAATGAATGCATATCGCTGGCTCAAAAGAATAGTGCGGAACTGGAAGAGGCATGGGGGTTTGCGTCAAGAGGATATTGCCTGACTGGTATGGGTGATTATTCACAAGCGCTGACCAATCTTCTGAAAGCGTTTGCTATCGTGGAAGATCCAAAATACGATAATCAGAAGTGGCTTCCACCCGGTGAAAGTGGCAGGCACCACAGGTTGTACTATCACTCATACACCCATCATCTTTATGCGATACTCATGGCCCGGGTGAGAAACTACGAGGAAGCAATCCATCATTTTCGTGAGGGTAAAAGAATTGCTCAGGAGATTAACGCATTGCGTGGTATTATTTGGGCTGATATGAACCTTGGCTTCTACTATTTGAAATTGAATTCAATTGATTCAGCACAACATTTCACAATACAGGCGAAAGAACTCGCTCTAAAAACAGCGGGAGAAAAGAAATACCTGGCTGAAATTACTCAAACGCTCGCACACATCGCACTAAAACGTGCAGACACGGTAGAGGCAAGGCAATTGTCCTATGAAGCGATTGAGCAATCATTGGATTATCAAAATCATATTGTGCTCGCTCAGATTTACAAGGATCTTGCGACATTTTTCATGGCTATTGACGAAAAAGATTCAAGTCTTTTCTATGCTATAAGGGCTATTGAAAGTGCTCAAACAATCGGACAGAATTCAACTAATTTGATAGACATTGGTAGCCTTTATGAGAATCTCAGTCTGGCGTATCAGTTAAATAACCAACCGGACAGCGCCCTAAAATATGCCAACCTCGCTTTGGTTGGAAAGAACCGTCTGGCTAACGCGGAGATTGCAAGCCTGGCCGAGTTTCAGAAGATGTCTTTAGGAGAACAACTTCGATTACAGAACCTGGAAAAGGAAAAATTGATCTACCAGAACAGACTAAGGGCCTATTCATTGTTTGCCGGCCTTGGTGTGGTTTTACTTATAGCGGCAATACTTTATCGGAATAACTGGATGACGAAGAAGATGAATCGAAATCTTGAGAAGGCATTTACTGACTTAAAATCCACCCAATCTCAACTCATCCAGTCTGAGAAAATGGCCTCACTGGGAGAACTAACAGCCGGCATTGCCCATGAAATTCAAAATCCATTGAACTTTGTGAATAATTTTTCGGAAGTGAACAAGGAGTTGCTGGCTGAAATGGAAGAGGCGATTAAAAAGGGAGACTTTGAAGAAGCCATCGCCCTGTCGAAAGATATCATTGCTAACCAGGATAAGATCAATCACCACGGCAAACGCGCGGAGGGAATTGTGAAGGGAATGTTGCAACACTCGCGCAGCAGTAGCGGACAAAAAAGAATTGACTGATATTAATGC
>JAAUQD010000055.1 GCA_012032815.1 Flammeovirgaceae bacterium | reverse complement strand
CTTCAGGGCGAATGATCAATAAACCAAATGACCACCGGTGGAATTGTCCCGGGGTTGTTATAACTATTGAAGTAGGGCCCAACAACACTCCCCAAAGTCCACAAGGTGTTATTACCATTGATTTTGGTACAGGCTGTGAAGATGAGCGGGGTAACATCCGAAAAGGTAAAATTATTATTACATACAACGGGCGCAGGTTCTTCCCGGGATCAAGCATAGTTACAACGTTTGACGGGTATGAGATTAATGGAATAATGATTGAAGGCGTAAGAACGTTAACCAATGTTACCGGAAGCCTTGAAGAAAACCCAACGTTTACGATTACTATTGTTGGCGGTAAAATAACCTGGCCAGATGGTACCATTGCAACACGCGAAGTGAATCGTACACGCGAATGGGTACGCGCCAGCAATCCTTTAATGATCAGTGGATCGTAACTGGCACAGCTTCAGGAATCAACCGTCATGGTGTTGAATATTCAATGGAGATTATCAAGCCGTTGGTATACAAGAGGAGATGTGTATTTGAACTAAAAATTGTTCTGCCAGTTGAGGGAACAAAAGTTTTTACCTCAGAGGGTAAAGAAGTAATCATAGACTTTGGAGATGGTGAGTGTGATAACCTGGTAACGGTAACCGTAAATGGACTTTCCAGGGAAATTGAAGTAGGAAATAGGAACTAGATTAGGTTTGAGGGGTTGATTCAGAAAGAGTCCCTCCCGATTGCTATCGGGATTGGGACTTTTTCTTTTTATTAAAATCGCATTAGCAGTATTGGCTAATATTTTGGAATTTTGATTTTCATGAAGCAATACCTCGATCTCTGTAAACACATTCTAGAAAACGGAAATTCTAAAGAAGATCGTACCGGGACCGGCACACTGTCAGTATTTGGCTATCAAATGCGGTTCGATCTGAAGGAGGGGTTTCCATTAGTTACCACAAAAAAACTTCACCTCCGCTCCATCATCTATGAACTCCTTTGGTTTCTAAATGGTGACACCAACATCAAATACCTCAACGAAAATAAAGTTAGCATTTGGGATGAATGGGCTAATGAGGATGGAGACCTCGGCCCGGTTTATGGATATCAATGGCGCAATTGGCCCGGAAGGAATGGTGAAACCATCGATCAGATTACAAAAGTGATCGATCAGATTAAATCAAAGCCGGATTCACGAAGGCATATCGTTACCGCCTGGAATCCTGCCGATGTGGATACCATGGCATTGCCGCCTTGTCACGCGCTGTTTCAGTTTTATGTTGCTAATGGGAAGCTTTCCTGCCAGCTTTATCAACGATCTTGCGATACTTTTCTTGGCGTGCCCTTCAACATTGCGTCTTATTCATTGCTCACCTTTATGATTGCGCAGCAATGCGACCTTGATGTAGGAGATTTTGTCTGGACGGGGGGGGATGTGCACATTTATAAGAATCATATTGATCAGGTAAATGTACAATTGTCAAGGGAGCCCTATCCATTGCCTCAGCTGGTTATCAGCAGAAAACCGGATTCGATTTTTGACTATCATTTGAAGACTTTGAAATAGTGAATTATCAATTCCATCCCGGGATTAAAGCGCCAATAGCGGTGTAGGTACATCGATTTGTAATAATCTTCTATTTTTGCACCCTTTAAGTAATTGTTGTAACAAAGTCCCCCAATTTACGTCTTAATCGTATTGCCTGAAGAATGCCAGAAAAAAGTAGTGTATTCGATATGATCGGTCCGGTAATGATTGGACCATCAAGTTCTCATACTGCCGGTGTTGTCAGGATAGCACGCGTTGCGGTGAAAATACTTGGAGCCAGGCCAACGGATGCGGAGATTATTTTCTACAATTCTTTTGCTCGCACGTATGAGGGGCATGGAAGCGACAGAGCCATTATTGCGGGCTTGATGGACTTTAAGACAGATGATGTACGCATAAAAGAATCACTTGAAATTGCTGAAAAGGAGGGGTTAAAGTATCGTTTTAAGTCTATTGGCAATGCTTCAACGCTTCATCCCAACTCAATCCGGCTGAACCTGAAGACGGAAGAGCATGACCTTGAGCTATTGGGTGAGAGTAAGGGTGGTGGATTAATTAACATAGCGGAAGTTGACGGTTTTAAAGCGGATTTCACTGCGCAACTTCACACGGTAATTATTTTTGCCGATGATGTGAAGGGGAGTATTGCATTTATAGCCAGTATTTTAGCTAATGATGAATGTAATATAGCTACCATGTCGGTTTCCCGGACAGGGAAACATGATCAGGCCTGCCTGGTCATAGAAATGGATTCAGGAATAAAAAATGAAACCTTTATGTACTTAAAGAGTTTAAGTTGGGTGAAAGAAGTGATTTATATACCAGATATAGACTTATAAATGTGATGAAAAGATTTTTACTGCCAGGTTTACTTATTGTTTCATCTCTTGCGTTTTCTCAGAACTCACCTAAGGTGTACACCTTGCAGGAGTGTGTTGATATTGCACTGCAAAATAATTTGAATATTCAGCGCAGTCTTCTCAATGTTGAAACGAGCGATGTAAATTTATTCCAATCAAAAATGCAGATGGTGCCATCGTTAAATACCGGAGGTTCATACGGGTTTAACTGGGGCCGAACCATTGACCCAACAACAAACTTATTTAGCACACAACAAATCAGTTCAATTAATTTGAACGCGTCCAGTTCTGTATTGCTTTTCAACGGGTTTAGGTTGATGAATAATGTTAAGTCCAACATTCGTGAAAACGAGGCTAGCAATGAGGATTTGAATAAAGCGAAGAACGATGTGATTTTGAATGTAATCACGTTTTATACCAGCGTAATTTTTAATAAGGAGTTATATCAAAATGCGCAGTTTCAATTAAACACCACTGAGCAGCAACTCATTCGTATGCGCAAATTGGCTGAGGCAGGTTCAGTGCCGATTGGCGATGTGCTGGATCTTGAAGCTCAAAATGCCACCAATGAAGTAAATCTGATAAATAGGGAAAATGCTTTGAATTTTTCATTACTGCAATTGAAGCAGGCGCTTCAGTTGCCGGCATCAACAGAAATGGATATTGAGGTGCCTCTGATTGATGTGAATGAAGAAATGATTCTGGAGGAAACAGCAGAACAAATATTTAGTGCAGCAAAAGTGGCCTTACCGGATTATAAAATTGCACAGCTCAGATACCAGAGTGCTGTGCTTTCAAAAAAATCTACGCAGGGAAATTTGTATCCAAGACTGAGCGTGAACGCCAATCTTTTTACAAACTATTCCAGCGTGGTTGATGATCGCGGACAGTTTAATCCGGATGGCGGCTTTGCACCTACTCCAATTGGATACGTTGGGTCTAACAATGATGTTGTGTTTAGAGATGTTGATACAGGTACATTTGTTCCCTATGGTATTGGTGATCAGATCGGTGATAACCTGGCTCGCTCAGTGAGTTTACAATTATCTATACCGATTTTTAATGCTTATCAGGCTAACGCTGGGGTTCAACGGGCGGTTATTGCCGAACAACAAGCCAGTATCAACCTAAGGGATACTGAAAATCGATTGCGGCAAGCTGTTGAGTCGTCTTATAACGATGCGCTGGCAGCAGCAAAAACGTATTCGTCCACATTGAAGCAGGTTACTGCCCGTGACGAAGCATTCCGCATGACGAAACAGCGATTTGAAAATGGTGCGATAAATTTTGTGGAGTATCAGGTTGCTGAGAATAATTTATTTGGTGCACGATCTGACCTGGTGCGCGCTAAATATGATTTCATTTTCAAAAAGAAAGTATTGGATTTTTATCAGGGCAAACCACTCGAATTTTAAATAATAGAAACTAATGGCTAAAAAACGTAAATCGAATAAAGTAGTTTATTATCTCATAGGAGGTCTAGTTGTTGTCATCCTGGTGCTGGTAATCGGAAAATCGCAAGGATGGATTGGAAAAGAAAAGCAAATTGAAGTTGACCTGGCTAAAGCCAAAAAAGTTTCGATTACTGAAAAGGTAAGTGCATCAGGTACAGTGCAGCCGGTAACGGAAGTAAAACTGGCTCCGGAGGTTTCTGGAGAGCTTATTGAATTAAATGTAGAAGATGGCGACTCGGTAAAGCTGGGTCAGGTGTTGGTAAAAATCAGACCTGATGTTTGGGTGAGTCAGTTAGAGCGGTCAGAGGCGCTGCTCAATCAGCAAAAAGCAAATGTAAATTCAGCCGAAGCTTCCCTTTCGGCATCGAAAGCAACTTTTACCAGAGCAGAGGCGGACTTTAAACGGCAGGAGAAATTATGGAATGAAAAAGTAATTTCAGAAGCGGACTGGCAATTGGCCAAGCAAAATTATGCGGTTGCTCAAAACAATTTAGAGTCAGCCGAGCAGGCTTTGGCAGGAGCAAGATTTGTGGTGATGAGTACGGAGGCTTCAGTTAAAGAATCAGCCGAGAACGTAAGGAGAACCAGTGTACTTGCACCAATGAACGGAGTAGTATCAAAACTCAATGTCAAAAAGGGCGAGCGGGTCGTTGGGACTGCTCAAATGGCTGGAACCGAAATGCTGCGCATTGCAGATTTAAATAAAATGGAAGTACGCGTAAACGTGAATGAGAATGACATCGTGCGGGTACACCTGCTGGATACTGTGCTCATCGATGTGGATGCATACTCAAACACTGAAAGTGATTTTAAAGGCATTGTAACTCATATTGCAAATACGGCACGGGATAAACTGTCTGCTGATGCCATCACAGAGTTTGAAGTTCGGATTTTAATTTTACGCAATTCATATAAAGAGCTTGTGAAAAGCGGAAACCGTTATCCTTTCCGCCCTGGCATGACGGCCAGTGTTGAGATAATTACAACACGAAAAGACAACGTGCTGTCCGTTCCTTTAGCCTCAGTCACTACACGTAACCCTGAAGATGAAAAAAAGACAGAGGGGGAAGTTGTTGATAGCAACGAAAACAATGGGCCACGGGTAACCTCAACGGATAAGAAACCAGAAGCTAAGAAGGAAGATAAAATTGTGGTGTTTGTTAATGATAATGGTGTCGCGAAAATGGTGGAAGTAAAAACCGGCATTAGTGATTACGACAACATAGAAATAATTTCTGGGATAGCGGATACGGTGGAGGTAGTTACAGGACCTTTCCTTATTGTTTCAAAAAGACTTAAAGAGGGTGATAAGATTACCAAAACGGTAGTGAAAGAAGAGAACAAACCAGATTCTAACTAATAAGAAATTAAATGAGTAAAAACCCTCAGCATAGTCTGGGGGTTTTTTATTTGGCGCTAACCATTAGTTTTGATGTAATGAAAATTGGGTTCGATGCAAAACGACTTTTCAATAATTCAACAGGATTAGGTAACTACAGTCGGTATGTTGTTTCGGCCTTGTCAGCTCATTATCCTGATAACCAGTATTTCCTTTATACTCCTTCAATCAAGAACTTAAAAAACACGAAGGATTTTTTAGAAGCATCAAACTACCGGGTCCAACTTCCTTCTGGATTGTATAGTAAATCATTTCTTAAATCCTTTTGGCGATCATGGCTTCTCGGGAATATTGCGGCTAACGATGGTATTGATGTTTTTCACGGGTTAAGTCATGAACTTCCGGTAACTAAGCCTGTCGGATTGAAAACAGTAGTTACTGTGCACGATCTGATATTTATGCGTTATCCTGAATTTTATAGCTCAATCGATGTGAACATTTATACCTGGAAATTGAAAAGGGCTGTCAAATCCGCTGATCGGATAATTGCGATAAGCGAACAAACCAAATCTGATCTGGTGCACTTTTTACACGTAGATCCTTCACAAGTCGATGTTGTCTACCAGGGGTGCAATTCGATTTTCAAAACTCGCCATTCTACTGATGAGATAAATAAAATTCGGTTGAAGTATGCATTGCCTTCTGAATTTCTTCTGAATGTGGGGACAGTAGAACATCGCAAGAATGCACTGCTCATTTTACAGGCCCTTGTAAAAATGAGAAACAAATTACCTGTAGTCATTGTGGGGAGGAAAACAGATTATGTAAAGCAATTAAATGAGTTTATTCATGAACATAACATCGGGAAGTGGGTACATTTTATTCATGAAGTTGAGTTTGAAGATTTGCCTATGATTTATCAGGCAGCGGATATCTTCATATACCCCTCTCTCTTTGAAGGGTTTGGCATTCCTATCGTAGAAGCTATTTCGTGCGGAACTCCGGTTGTTTCATCCAAAGGATCCTGCTTTACAGAAGCGGGAGGTCCTGATAGCCTATACATCAATAGTTCTAATTCCGAAGAATTAGCATCTGTGTTGGATGAATTGATTGAGGATGATGTGTTGAGGAAATCGATGATTTCAAAATCGATGGATTATATAAAAAAATTCGAACCGCAGGTGATTGCTGCCGATCTGATGAATGTCTATAAGAAAATCAATTAAAAATCTTTTGAAAATAGGCGGCCAGTTCCATTGACCAAGCAACGCCAATGTGTAAAATAACGCCACCCCAAATATTCCGGGTATAAAAAGCAAATACACCCAAGACGTATCCTCCCGCTATTGAACTGATGGATTCAGCCATGGGTTTTCCAAAGTGCAAAAAACAGTACGTGCAAACCATGGGCAAAATAGCTTCCTTACCTAGTATATGCGTAAGACCAATTACCATGAGCCCTCTAAAAAGAAATTCCACATTGAAAAAATCCAGTCCATAACAGATTTCATAAATGGCCATGGGTAAATACATTGGCCAGCCGAGTATATCAGAAACTAAGTTCGCCTTATATGTTGGGTAGTAATTTTTAAATCCTGGTTCAAACGACCCTATGAATATGAAAGGAAGAATGAGAAGTAAAATGCTCCAGTAACCGGCAAGACTCTTGTGATGATTATTAATACCAAATTTCTCACGGGTTTGCCTGATGATTACAAAAATCACAACGAGTGGAAGTGCTGTTGTGAGAAAATTTATTGCATTGGCCAGACTATAGTACACCCATAAATGAAGTCGTGAATCCATCGACCAGCTATGGACTATTGAGTTGGTATAAGGAAACCCTACCCGAAATGAAAGTATGGCAATTCCTGCCAACGAGAGCAACCAAAATTCTTTTTTTAGGAATAGTTCAGATTTTCTGGTAAGACGAAGAGTGATGTATGCAGACGTATAATAGGCGATGCCAAAGAAAAGGAAGTACAGTCCGATTTGAACGGGGTTCTCGTTAAAGGAATCAAAAAATGTGTCGTCCAGTTCAAAATAATAATTTATCGAAATGCTTATGCTTAGAAATAAAAGAATAAGGCTATAGAGCGTCCAATTAAAATCCTGGCGCACGTGATTTTTTAAAATGACCCAAAGATCTTTCATTCAAATGAATGAATATGGTGACTCACCAGGTGAACAGGGAGACCCATTACATTAAAGTATGAACCTTCTATCTTCTCAATGATTGGAATGCCGGTTTCACTTTTTTTCACAATGCTATTTTCAATAAGCTTAAGATTGTTAATTTTTTTAAGGAATTCCATTTCAGCGGTTGAACATGGGTTGTATCCTTGTGGCAAACACTCCTGGGCTCCGTAAGCACCGGCTTTATCATATGGTCTGTAGGTATCAATGTATTGCCCGATTTCCACTTCAGTTAATTCTTTAAAGGTTACCAATGAGCGATCGTCAAAACAGTCAATTTTTTTTGCGTTGGATAAACAAACGGAAGTAATAACCGTATGCGTTTTTCCCGAAAGCTGCTTCAGCATATTGACAGCTTCATCCCTGCTCCCTGGCTTATTTAAAATTTGGTCTTTAGGATGACAATGGTATCGGCCGTGATGACGAGGCTGTCATCCGAATGATGTATTGCACGAGCTTTCTTTTGGGAGAGTAACTCCGGTACTTTTTCGGCAGGAAAATCTTCCGGATAAGATTCATCAACATCGGGGGAAATAACACTAAAGTTGTAGCCTGCTTCGTGTAAAAGAAATTTCCTGCGCGGTGAACTAGAACCGAGAATAATCGGGTGTCTGAAATTCATCTTCCTTTATTGAACTGAATAAGAAACCGCAAATCACTTTGGGATAGAAATACGTTGACTTTTGTGGCATGGTGTATCCTGACTTGCACACTCGCTTAACATCCTCAATTGAAATTTCCTGTGTAATCAGCGCCATTTGAGCTTCACCGGTCAGCACCTTGGCATGACAATCTGAAAAACTCCTGTCAAATGAGATGTATTCAGAACTGCGTTGATCTTTTCCGGTGATACCCAATACTTGTTCAATAACAAAGTAATGCAATACAGTCAAATCAAGTTTTTTGATTTCATCAGGAAATTTCCAGGTCATGAACTCAAGAGACTCCGGCTTAAGCCTGATTTTAATAGCCCGGTCTTTAAAGATAACGCCAAACGCCCAGGGCTTACCATGAATGATTTCATTGATGGTATCCGCATCAGGAATTGGTTTGATAATAAAATGTTCTTCAAATTTTTTAATGATCGTGTCCTGATCAAACGAAGGCAGGTTGGAGATTAATCGATGAGTTGGGAGTATGCGTAGATCATCCGACTCCGTATTGGTGAGGTACATGAGATGAAAATTGTGCCCTTCCTGTCCTGTAGATTCTTTTTGTTTTTGAAGCCGGTACGCCAACGATCCCTCATAGCGATGATGGCCATCAGCAAGAATTACTTTTTTATCTTTCAGAATTTCGATAAAATGCTGAATGACTTTCGCATCGTGAATTACGGCTGAAACATCCCGAACTCCCTGATAATCCTCAACATCATAAATAGGATTTTGAATGGCTTCGTCAAGATACTTCTCCAGGTCATGGGATTCATCAGTATATAAGCCATGGGTAGCACTGGCGTGAAGCTCAGTCCTCTCAAGAAGTTTAATGCGATCATTTACTGCTTTTGGAATTGTATTCTCGTGACGAAGAATAACATTTTCATTCCAGTCGTAAGCGCGAATATGACAGATGAAACCCTTTCGGCAAAACTCTTTGGATTGTCCGGGAAGCCGGAAGTATTGATAGTAAACATATATGCCCGGTAAATTATCCTGAAGGATTACTTTCTCATCTTTCCACCGTTGTAAAGTCTGTCGGGCATTGATGGCGGGATCTTTTCCCATGGGCACCGAAAGATGAATGCTATTGTAGGGGTTATTATATAGCGCCATCCGTTGTTTTTCAGACACTACATCGAAAAGGGGTGAGGTAAGCTCTTCTATGTTTTCAGAAATTCCTGGATTATATCGCCAGGCGCGAATAGGTCTGATCTCAGCCATAATCAGTGCGGTTCTTTTTCCATTTACTGAGAGGTGCATTCAGCGGTTGAGAAACATTTTTTTTGTTTGCGACTCCTCTAATTTCTGAAGCAAGAACAGCTGCCAGTAAATCTTCAGCTTCATCTGACTTACCCACTAATTTTTCTGGTGAGAAAAAATTTTCAACAAACTTAGTATCAAAATCTCCTGAGCGAAATGCTTTATGTCCCATTACAAATCGACAAAATCCAAGTGTAGTTTCAAGTCCGGTAATGTGATACTCATCAATAGCACGAATTGTTTTTTCAATGGCACGCTCTCTCGAATCGGCATGACAAATCATTTTGGCAATCATCGGATCATAGTAAAATGGAATTGACATCCCTTGCTCAAATCCATCATCAACACGTATTCCATGGCCCTGAGGTCTTATATAGGTTGTCAGTTCTCCAATATCGGGGAGGAAATTGTTAGCAGGGTCTTCAGCATAAACACGCACTTCAATAGCATGTCCGTTTATTCTCAAGTCCTCCTGTTTAAACGGAAGCTTTTCTCCCTGCGCAACCTGAATTTGCAACTTCACCAGATCCAATCCGGTTATCATTTCTGTTACCGGATGTTCTACCTGCAGGCGGGTATTCATTTCAAGGAAATAAAACTCTTTGTTTTCATTCAGGATAAATTCAACCGTGCCGGCATTAAAATAGCCACAAGACTTAGCCACATTGACGGCCGCTTCACCCATCCTGTTCCTTAGGCCATCATCCAAAATAGATGAAGGTGCCTCTTCAACAACTTTTTGGTGTCTCCGCTGGATGGAGCATTCCCGCTCGAAAAGGTGAACAATGTTTCCATGCTGATCTCCTAAAATCTGAAATTCAATATGCCGGGGTTTTGTTACATATTTCTCAATGAATACAGAGCCATCACCAAATGATGACACCGCTTCACTTACTGCACGCTCCATTTGTTCATCAAATTCCTTTTCATTTTCAACAATGCGCATGCCTTTACCTCCACCACCTGCACTCGCTTTTATTAAGATCGGATATCCAATTTCTTTAGCAATTTTTTTAGCTGCCGTGCGGTCCTCAATAGGTTCATTGGTACCGGGTACAAGAGGGACTTTAAATTTGGCGGCTGCATTTTTCGCTTCAATCTTGGAGCCCATAACTTCAATGGCCGATGGAGGTGGGCCAATAAATAAAAGGCCGGCATCAATTACTTTTTGAGCGAACCCTTTATTCTCTGACAAAACCCATAGCCTGGATGGATCGCATCGGCTTTTGATTTTTTCGCTACTTCAAGAAGGGTGTCCTGACGAAGGTAAGATTCCGAGGAGGGTGAAGGGCCGATGTGATACGCTTCATCAGCAAACCGGACGTGTAGTGCTTCACGATCGGCATCACTATAAACGGCAATGGTTTTGATACCCATTTCGCGAGCACTGCGCATGACACGCAGCGCTATTTCGCCTCGGTTAGCAACTAAAATTTTCTTAATCGTACTCATATCCTTGGTAAACGCAATGTTAATAAAATATTAATTGGTGACAACAATACTATTTGGCAGCCGTTTACGAAAAGGAAAGCCTCAAACTATGAAACGAACCCTCACCACCTTTGTATTATTACTATTATTTGTTGCTGGCAATGCGCAGAGTCTGCCACCAAAGAAATTAAAAGTATTCATTGATTGCAGCAACACAAATTGTGATGAAACATTTATTCGAACGGAGATCAACCTGGTCGATTTTTTATTGGATCGGGTAGCCTCTGATGTGCATGTATTAATTACATCACAGGATATTGGTAGCGGGGGTGATCAGTATCAACTTATTTTTTTCGGTCAGAATGAATACAAAAGCCATCGTGATACAATTCGGTACTCTACTGACCCCAATGCCACTGACTTTGAACAACGGGAGCAAATGTTAAGATATTTGCAACTTGGATTAGCTCCGTTGGTTGCGAAGACGAGCTATGCAAATCGACTTTCAATTTCGCTCAAATCTGAATTGGATGACGAGTTTAGTGTCGAGCCTACTACTGACAATTGGAATTACTGGGTGTACCGGGTTGGAGGTAATGGCTCCATAAACGCTGATCAGAATTACTCGAGTCTAAATTTGAACGGGCGCATTTCTGCAAGTCGTGTTATCGACAAGTCAAAAATAAGATTCAGAGCTTTTGCCGGACGCAGGCAAGACAAATACCTGATCATTGACAGCCTGGATAATGAAAATTATGAGATTGTCAATAATGAAGAGTATGGATTCAATAGTTTAACCGTGTTAACAATCAATGACCGATGGTCGTACGGATTTGAGTTTGATGTTTCAAATAATACTTTTTCCAATTATGAAATTAACTCCTTTATATTGCCTCAAATTGAGTATGCCTTTATTCCTTACAAGGAAGTAAATACTAAATATCTGGCATTTCGATATGGTGCGGGAGCCCAGTATAATAAATACTACGATGAGACTATTTATGGAAAAACCAGTGAGTATTTATTTGGACAAGAAGCCTCAATTACATTGGGCTTTAATCAGAAATGGGGAACCATCAATGCACAAGTTTCCTGGAGAAATTATTTTCACGATTGGAGCGTCAATAATCTGGGTATAAGTACCGGGTCCGAAGTGAGAATTACGGGAGGCTTATCGTTTTATGTTTATCTGTTTGGTGGACTGGTTCATGATCAGGTAAACATCAGAAATGATCAGGCAACAGAAACTGAGGTACTGACGAGGAGGCGGCAATTGGCTTCAAGCTTTGAATTCAATACATTTTTTGGATTAAATTATCGCTTCGGCTCCAAGCTTAATAATTTTGTAAACCCCCGTTTTGAGGGCCCTGACTGGTAATTATTTTTTCTTTACACAAACGGTCAAATACTTATTAATTCGCTTTTTTGGTTACTTTTGCCGCAATTTAATATAAGAAACCATGGTGGATTTGTTTGAAAAGCTCCGTATGGAGGAAGGTGCACTTGCCAAATACTCCCATTTGCCTGATGACTATTTTTTCTTCCCGAAGTTGGAAGGCGAAATAGGACCGCATATGATGTTTAATGGGAAAAAAGTTCTCAACTGGAGTTTGAACAATTACCTGGGACTGGCCAATCATCCTGATGTAAGAAAGGCAGATGCCGATGCGGCCGCTCAATATGGGTTGGCTTCACCCATGGGAGCGCGAATGATGTCTGGGAATTCTGTTAATCATTTGAAGTTAGAAAAGGAGCTGGCAGATTTTGTGATGAAAGAGGATACCATGCTCCTGAATTTTGGTTATCAGGGTGTTGTATCCATTATTGATGCGCTCGTTGGAAGAAAAGATGTTATTGTGTACGATGCTGAGTCACACGCCTGTATAATTGATGGGGTGCGTTTACATATGGGTAAGCGATTTGTTTTCCTTCACAATAATTTGGAGAGCCTTGAAAAGCAATTACAAAGGGCAACCAAGCTGGCAAACGAAACGGGGGGTGGTATTCTTGTGATTACCGAAGGTGTATTTGGGATGTCAGGAAATATGGGAGATCTTACTGGAATTGTAGCACTGAAGAAAAAATATAATTTCCGGTTGTTTGTCGATGATGCTCATGGTTTTGGTACTATGGGGAAAACGGGAGCCGGTGCAGGGGAGGAGCAGGGAGTGCAGGATCAAATAGACCTTTACTTTTCAACATTTGCAAAATCTATGGCTAGCATTGGTGCATTTGTAGCCGGTGATAAAAAGATATTGAAGTACCTCCGGTATTCCGTGCGGTCACAAATTTATGCCAAAAGCCTGCCTATGCCATTGGTGCTGGGAGGTCTAAAGCGACTTGAGCTTTTGCGCACTAAACCCGAGTTAAAAGACAAACTTTGGACAATTGTCCATGCCGTACAAAGTGGATTGAGGGACAGGGGCTTCCATCTGGGGACTACTAAGTCACCGGTGACTCCGGTCTTGTTTAAAGGGGGTGTAGGCGAGGCCGCAAACATGTCCATGGACCTACGTGAAAACTATGGTATTTTCTGCTCTGTTGTGATCTATCCCGTTGTGCCTAAGGATGTTATCATGTTTAGAATCATACCCACCGCTGCGCATACCCTGGAGGATGTTGAGCGTACGTTAGAGGCCTTTTCAGCCCTAAAAGGCAAGCTGGATAGTGGGTTTTATAGGAGTGAAGAACTTGTTTCAGTAACGAAAGAAATGTAAAAAAATGGCAAATTGAGTTGTTTTTCAACCTTTTTAGTTAAATTGGCGGTAGAAAACAATCAAAACCATTAAACCTCTATACAATGAAAAAATTTGAAGAGCTTAAAAACTTAATTGCCTCACTAGAACACGATGCCGATAAATTTTACAATAAAGGCAATAGTGCTGCTGGTACTCGCGTAAGAAAAGGTATGCAGGAGCTTAAAAACGCAGCTCAACAGATTCGTGCTGAAGTTCAGGATCTAAAGAATCAGAATAAGGGATAATCCTTATCATTTGATATAAAAAAGGAGAATTGTAATGATTCTCCTTTTTTTATTTCCGGGAAAGGATTTTTTTGATTTTGCTTTTTAGCTCATTGGAAGGTGAGCAAAGAGGCAGCCGTGTGTAGTGGTGACATACACCCATTTCTTCCAGCACAAATTTTACCCCAACCGGATTTCCTTCTTCATACATAGGACCATTAATTTCAAGAAGTTTAAACTGTTCGGAACTTGCCTTTCTGAAGTCATTTTGCCGCACTGCACCGCGAATGTTTTTGAAGATGACAGGAAAAGAATTTGCTAAAACCGAAATGACACCAACTCCGCCAATAGCGTACAAGGCTAACGTTAACAAGTCATCACCTGAAATCAACATGAAGTTCTTTGGTTTTGACTTCATAATGTTCATACACTGTTCAATATTGCCTGAGGCTTCTTTTATTCCAATAATATTTTTATGCTGAGCAAGTCGGAGGGTAGTGGCCGCAGATAGGTTAGAAGAAGTTCGACCAGGTACGTTGTAAAGAATTACCGGAACAGGACTGACATCAGCAATTGCATTGAAATGTTGCACAATTCCTTCCTGGGATGGTTTATTGTAATATGGAGAAACCGATAAGATAGCGTTGACCCCGGCAAGGTTCGTTTCAGATAGCGTGTTAAGGACTTCCTGTGTGCTGTTTCCACCTATTCCAAAAACAACAGGTAATTGCTTTGAATTGTTCTTCAACACAAATTGGAGCACTTCTTTCTTTTCTTCTTTGCTTATTGTGGCAGACTCTCCGGTAGTTCCCATCACTACATAATAATCTACGCCTTTTGCCGTGTGTTGCAGGAGTTTCTTTAGGGCGGCAAAGTCAATATTTCTCTTTTTATCAAAGGGGGTGACGAGGGCTACTCCGGTGCCATGAAGTCTATCCATGCTTTACTTTAATTTCTGGGTGTACTTGTACATGTTGTCAAGAAGATTTTTGACGGTTCCGTTCTCTTCAATCATAAGTTCAAAAAACGAGCTTTCACTTTCACTAAATTTACCAACACGACAACGCGCCTTGCTTAGGGCCATTAGATAGAGCACCATGGTATTGGGCTCCTTATCTACATAGAAAAGATAATCAAACGATGTATTGGCAAATTTTATGGCCTGAGGGGAGTCGATGTTTCCCCAGAACGTCAGGTTTTGATTGGAGAATAATCAAAAAGAAATTCATAGTTCTCTTTCTTTTTTGGGAGGAACTCAAGCACCTGTACCGTTTTGCCATCGATTTCAAGTTGGCGTATAAACTCCTTGATATGGTTATGCTTCTCTTTATTTTCTACACTAAAAATAATGCCAACGGATTGGGCTTTTTTGTAAGGAATACTTTGTCGGATGCTCTTGTTTCTTTTGAGCGCTGACCTGATCCTCATTCTTAAAAAATTCTGTCTAAACAAAGGTGTCTGGATTAAGATCGCCCGAAATTCATATTAATAGTCCGAATATCAAAGTTTATTCCTTCAGCATGGAAACAAATTCCTCTTCAGAGATAATCTTAACGCCTAACTTTTCCGCTTTTTGAAGTTTTGAGGGTCCCATGTTTTCCCCTGCCAGCAAATAATCAAGTTTTCCGGAAACTCCTGATAGAACACGACCACCATGAGCCAGAATGATTTCCTTGAGCTGATCACGTTCATAGCTCTTGAAAACCCCTGAAATGACAAAAGATTTATTTCCCAATACATTGCTCACCTTATCAGGCTCTTTATAATCCGATTCCATTTGCACTCCTGCATTCTTTAATCGTTTGATCTCGTCACGATTTTCTTTGTCTGAAAAGAATTCGATAATGCTTCGAGCAATTTTCTCTCCTACTTCAGGTGTGTTGATTAAATCATCATAGGAAGCCTTCATCAGCTTATCGATTGATGGAAAATGAAGTGAAAGTTTCTCGGCAACGGTTTTGCCAACAAATCGAATTCCAATGCCAAAAAGTACAGCCGAATACTGGGTTGATTTTGATTGGGTGATTCCTTTAAGTACGTTTTCAATGGATAAGTCTTTGAAGCCATCCAGTTGCGATAGTTGTTCTTCGCCAAGGTCATACAGGTCGGCCGGACTTTTCACAAATCCCTTTTCATACAACTGGCTAATTGTTTTCTCACCCAGCGAATCAATATCCATCGCTTTCCGCTGAATGAAATGTTCTACTCGTCCTTTAATTTGTGGCGGGCAACCTTTACGGTTTGGGCAGTAATGAACTGCTTCGCCTTCTTGCCGTATTAATTCAGTTTTGCATTCGGGACATGAAGCAATATATTGAATGGCTTTAGATTTAGCAGAACGTTTGGATAGATCCACTCCGGTTACTTTAGGAATTATTTCACCACCTTTTTCCACAAACACATAATCACCCACACGCAGATCGAGTCGGGCGATTTCATTGGCATTATGAAGCGATGCTCTTTTTACCGTTGTACCAGCCAGTAAAACCGGTTCCAGTTCAGCCACTGGGGTAACAGCACCAGTTCTCCCTACCTGAAAGGTTATGGATTTTAATTGTGTTGATTGACTTTCCGATTTATACTTATAGGAGATGGCCCATCGCGGACTTTTAGCCGTAAATCCAAGTTGCTCTTGATGTGCAATCCGGTTTACTTTTATAACCACACCATCTGTTTCCAGGGGTAGCTTCAGTCTACGTTTTTCCCAGTGATTGATATAGTCAAGGACTTCATCAAGGTTTTTACAAGCCTTGTAGGTTGGCGAAACATTAAAACCCCACGATATCAGTTTAGCTATGGCCTGACTATGGTTCTCAACCCCTGCACTCTCTCCTAGTAAATAATAAACATAACAGTCCAGTTTGCGTTTAGCAACTTCTGACGAATCCTGCATTTTTACTGTACCTGATGCGGTATTGCGCGCGTTCGCATAGGTTTCTTCGCCAACATCTTCACGCTCCTTATTTAATTGCTCGAATGACT
This sequence comes from Flammeovirgaceae bacterium, assembly GCA_012032815.1. Taxonomy (GTDB): domain Bacteria; phylum Bacteroidota; class Bacteroidia; order Cytophagales; family Cyclobacteriaceae; genus ELB16-189. Next base: position 131 of record JAAUQD010000055.1, on the reverse strand, counting down.
TACGTGGAAAAATATTTCTCCCCGGACTTCAAATTTATCCGGAATATTTTTTGAATTCACTGACAAAGGAAGACTGCGAATGGTTTAACATTTGATGTTACATCATCGCCCCGCACACCATCACCTCGGTG
>JAAUQD010000162.1 GCA_012032815.1 Flammeovirgaceae bacterium | reverse complement strand
CATTGGGCATTTCGTACTACGCTCAATGACCAAAAGACGGGATTCATTCACTTCGTTCAGAATGACGAGGTTTGAGTCTGGGAGATTTTTCACTTCGTTCAGAATGACGGCAAAATTTAGGACTGGATTCTTCACTTCGCTTTATTACCTACAATATGTAGTAAATAATCTTGATTCTTTAAAATAATAAAATCGCTTCTAGAAGCCACAAATAGAATTGTACTAACATGAGTACAATTTGAGAATCGCAAAATAATCTGTCATCTGCATCAGATCTAAAAAGCGCATTACGTCTTCAATAGAAACACTTAATAAAATTCTGAAATAAATCAAGCTCTCTCCCATTCAGGATAAATCATTATTGAAATTACTCAAAGAGTACCGAAACAAATAGTCGGATGAATCATGGATAAAGGGCTTTCAAATTGAAAGCCCTTTATTTTTTCTTCAAATTCGGATGTGCTCACTATCTTTGTCACACTTAATGGAGCATCAACCCAAATTCAAAATACGGAAGAAAAAGCTCGGCAGTTATCCGTACGTCAGCGTGGTACTCAGCATGACGCTTGCACTGTTTGTTATTGGCATTTTTGGATTGCTGATGATCTATTCAAAAGAGCTTGAAAAATCAGTAAGGGAAAATGTAAGGATTCAGGTGTTTCTCAAGAGCAACATCTCCGAGACTCAGCGTGATCAGGTTCATAAAAATCTTTCGGCCCGGTATTTTATCAATAAAAAAACAACACAGGAAACGATTACCTTTATTTCAAAGGAGGAAGCCGCCAAAGAATTTATTAAGGAAACCGGTGAAGATTTTCAGAACTTTCTGGGAGAGAATCCTTTGCGGGATGCATTTTTGGTAAGTGTTGATCCAGCCTACCATGATTCCAAAAGCCTAGCAAAAATAAAAAGCGAAGTCGAAAAACTGAACGGAGTGTTTCAGGTCTATTACGTTGAAAACGTCATTGAGTCCATTAACAAAAATGTTACACGAATAGCACTAATTTTATTAAGCGTTTCATTAATTCTATTTATAACAATTGTGCTTCTCATTAATAATACGCTTCGCCTGGCTTTGTTTTCACAACGATTTCTGATTCGCAGTATGCAATTGGTTGGTGCCAAACATTGGTTTATAAAACGACCTTTCATTATCAGAGCCATGTTGCACGGTATGCTTTCGGGAGCACTGGCGTCCGGTTTATTACTATTTCTTATCATCAGCGCTAATCGGAGGATCAGCGACCTGAAACTTCTCCAAAATTCTGAACAAATTGCCATGTTATTAGGAACAATTGTTCTATTGGGTATTTTTGTGGCCATGAGCAGTACGTATCGTACTGTAAGCAAGTATCTTAAACTCTCACTAGACGAACTTTTCTAAGCATGTCGAACCTCCCCTTTCAAAAAAGAAACTATCAACTGATGATACTAGCTGTGGTAACATTGATCATCGGTTTTACCGTAATGTCATTGGATACTGAACCTCATGGATTTGGTTTTTTGGAATTACACTAAGTCCCATTATCCTGATTATTGGCTTTGTCATTGGCATTGTTGCTATACTGCAAACACCCAAGTCAAAACAATAAATTCATGTCGGTACTGGAAGCGATTATTCTTGCCATTGTCGAGGGCATTACCGAATTTTTGCCCATCTCTTCAACGGGCCATATGATCCTTACCTCTTCCATTATGGGTCTTGAGTCAGACGCTTTCACCAAAACATTTATCGTTGCCATCCAGTTTGGAGCTATCCTTTCAGTGATCGTTTTATACTGGAAAAGATTTTTTAAATCGCTTGATTTCTATTTTAAACTCCTGGTTGGATTTATACCTGCTGCCATTGTTGGATTTTTGTTGAACGATCTCATCGATCAATTTTTAGAGCGTGTCATGTGGTGGCCATTTCATTAATCATTGGAGGGATCATTTTTTTTGTTTGTAGATCGGCTCTTCAAGAACTCAATTGAAGATGGCGAAAATGCAATAGGCTACGGAAGTGCTTTTAAGATTGGTGTCTTTCAAATTATTGCCATGATTCCGGGGGTGTCCCGTTCAGCAGCTACAATTATTGGTGGATTAACTCAAAAATTAAATAAGCGAACAGCGGCCGAGTTTTCATTTTTTCTGGCAGTGCCCACCATGTTTGGTGCTACTGTTTTTAAGCTTTACAAATTCTATGAAGCAGGTTACGTTTTTACTACAGACCATGTTCAATTGCTTATTGTAGGAAATGTGGTGGCATTCCTGATCGCAATTTTAGCCATCCGGTCATTCATACAATATTTAGCAAGCCACGGTTTTAAAATTTTTGGTTATTACCGGATTGTAGTGGGTTCGGTAATTCTGATACTCTACTTTTTGGGCTCTGACCTTGCACTTCTGTAATGTCTGACAATCCAGACAAGGTACTCCTGGTAAACAAACCGTTGCATTGGACATCTTTCGATGTTGTGAATAAGCTGCGGTATAAACTCAAAATAAAAAAAATCGGCCACGCTGGAACACTTGACCCGCTCGCAACCGGCCTGTTGATTCTGTGTACAGGCAAAATGACCAAACGAATTGAAGAATTTCAAGGTCTTGAAAAAGAGTATACCGGAAAATTTATACTGGGTCAAACTACACCCTCCTTCGACCTTGAAACCACTCCTACAAATCCTGTTGATCTTTCCGAAATACAGCATAGCCATATTCACCATGCAGCAGTAAAATTTGTTGGTGATATCCAACAGACACCCCCACTCTACTCGGCTATCAAAATTGATGGCAAACGAGCCTATGAATATGCCAGAAAAGGAGAAGCCAAAGTATTAAAACAAAGGACAGTTCATATTTCAGAATTTGAAATTACATCGGTTCAACTTCCAGTTGTAGTATTCAGAGTAGTATGCTCTAAGGGAACCTATATTCGTAGTCTCGCCCGTGACTTCGGTGAGGCGCTTGGTGTTGGCGCATATCTTTCTGAACTTTGCCGTACGCGCATTGGTAAATTCAAATTAACTGATGCGCTTACGATTGAGGAGATTGAATAATCCATTTCGCAACCAATGAAAATCTACTACCATATTGATGATTTTATAAAACTGGATAACGCGGTGGTAACGAGTGGGACTTTTGATGGAGTCCACATTGGTCATCAAAAAATTCTACATCGGCTAAAAGAAATAGCAGCCAAAAGTAACGGTGAGACCGTAGTCATTACTTTCTGGCCTCACCCCCGGTTAGTCCTCTATCCCGGGGATTCATCTTTGAAATTGCTGAACACGTTTGAGGAAAAAGCTGACCTTCTGAAAGCAGAAGGAATACAACATTTATTACGCATCCCGTTTACAAAAGAATTCTCTCAAATACACTCTAATGAGTTCATTAGAAATATTTTAGTGGATTGTATCGGTACCAAAAAATTGGTCATCGGATATGACCATCGTTTCGGAAAGAACCGCGAAGGCAGCTTTGAAGATTTAAAAAAGAATAGTTCAGGCTATGGATTCAGTGTAGAGGAAATCCCAAAACAGGAAGTAGATCAGGTAGGAGTATCATCAACAAAAATCAGACAAGCCTTGCTTGATGGAGAAGTTGAAATTGCAGCGCAATTTATCGGGAGGCCCTATTCTTTATCGGGTCGTGTTATTAAAGGAGAGCGGCTTGGAAGGATGATGGGATTTCCCACAGCAAACATTGATGTGGATGCGCACAATAAATTAATCCCCTCAGAGGGTATTTATGCCGTAAAAGTTCAACATGCTGAGCTTATTTTTAAAGGCATGCTTTACATTGGCAATCGCCCAACGCTAAATGGCACTTCACGATCTATCGAGGTAAATATTTTTGATTTCGATTATGAAATTTATGGAGAAACCCTGAAGATTGACTTTATCCAACGCATCAGGAAAGACATTAAATTTCAGGATATTGAAGCATTGAAAAACCAATTGCAGGAAGACAAGAAAGTAGCATTAGAAATCCTAGTAGGCTAACGATGAAACAGGTAACACCTCAGATGCTCTGGAAGCCTGAAAAGGAAATGATGGAGTCTTCCAACCTGAGCCAATACATGAATTGGCTTAAGCAAAATCGAGGCCTGTCGTTTGACACTTACGATCAACTCTGGAAATGGTCTACCGATCATATAGAAGATTTCTGGCAATCCATTTGGGACTATTTTGATGTTATCAGCGATGGAACTCATCAATCGGTCTTGACGGGTTCGCAAATGCCGTATTATAAATGGTTTGAAGGACGATCTTTAAATTATGCCGAACATGTATTCCGAAATTCAACTCAGGATTATCCTGCCCTTCTTTATAAATCTGAAGACTCTCCTATTCAAGAGCTTAGCTGGAAGGAATTAGAAACAAACACAGCAAACCTCCAGGCCAAACTTATTGCCTTAGGAATTGAAGAAGGCGACCGGATTGCTGCTTACCTGCCCTGTATTCCGGAAGCTACGATTGGATTTCTGGCCACAAACTCGTTGGGCGCCATATGGTCAAGCTGTTCACCGGATTTTGGAACGCAGTCCATTATTGATCGGTTCGCTCAAATCGAACCTAAAGTCTTAATTGCCACAGACAGTTATCAATACGGAGGAAAACAGTTCAATAAGAAAAATGTGGTGGAAGAAGTGGTGAAAGCTATCCCCTCAATTCACACTGTAATTTTGGTTACAACCTCCAAGAATAATGTACTTTCTATTCCTCAACCGGTAATTCAATTCAATGATATTGTTGATGGCAATTCAACTTCAAAACTCACCTTTAAAAGAATTCCTTTTAGCAGTCCCATATGGATTCTCTACTCATCGGGGACGACCGGTTTACCAAAACCCATAACACATTCTCAGGGCGGAATCCTGTTGGAGCAACTAAAATTTTTGGCGTTTCACAAAAATCAAAAACCGGGTGAACGAAGTTTTTGGTTCACGACTACCGGTTGGATGATGTGGAACCATTTAATGGGTAGTTTCTTATGCGGTGCCACCGTAGTACTTTATGATGGCAGCCCGGCATATCCTAACCTTAATGTATTATGGAAACTCGCGCAGGACTCAGGAATGAATCAATTTGGGACGAGTGCAGGATTCATCATGGCCTGTTTAAAAGCGGGTATTAACCCGAAAGATGAATTTGATTTATCAAATCTGAAATTTGTGGGCTCAACAGGAAGCACACTTCCACCTGAAGGGTTCAACTGGATTTATCAATATGTTAAAAAAGATGTTTGGCTGGCATCGGTAAGCGGGGGTAC
>JAAUQD010000054.1 GCA_012032815.1 Flammeovirgaceae bacterium | reverse complement strand
TTTATGGCACTATCAGTTGCCTTATCAAAGCTATAATCTAAGTTATTCTCACTTTTATAAATCTCCAAGACTTTTACGATTGCCAAATCATTTTCTATAAAAAAGTTTAATCCGATCCAGCTTGAGCTTCGTATACTCCTTTGACAGCAGATAACGGCCTTTGTTGTAAGACTGACTCATTTACATCAATGAGAGGTCTCTACGATAGAGCGGTTTGTCGGCTAGCTAGTTCAACAATTTCTTGGAGACGAATAACACAAGACTCAGCATTTCGCTGCTACGGGTTGCTTTTTCGCGAAGTCTTGAGAAAAGCAGCGCTAACAACCACCTGACGAACTGGCCCTCTAACTTTGAACTATAAAGACGATATGAGGCTATATTTCCAATAGAGTGTTCAGAGTGCTGAACAGCTTCGGATTTTACCCCACAGCGCCTTCGTTCTCAAAGAAGGAACAACATAGACAACGACCGCTTCTCACAACTCATCTAACGAAAGATCCATCCGTTCCGCTTACTCACTTCGTATATCTAGCAGAGAACAAAGCACGGGCTTTCTTCTTGCAATAAGTAGTACGAAGCGAAGCAGCGGCCGTGCGATCTCCCATTCACCCAATCAACCCAACGAAACTTTGGAGACTCTTAAAATGAAACTGAACAAATTGACTAAATCTTTGACCCTGGCTGCCAGTGCGCTTGGCATGATTGTGCTGGTGCCGTTTGCGAACATTGCGATGGCGCAAACTTCAGGCTCAGCGACCGATGTGATTGACTTGAGCATTGACGTTAACCAAGACGGCGTTTCTGACCAGTTGCTGGCAGAAGTCCAAAAAACCAAGCGATTCAGGAGGCAGCGTTGGAGCGTTTACAGGCTGTTGAAAGCAGCGAAGGGCCTGTTTATGACCAGGCGTATGAAACCTACTTGGCTACGTCGACGGAAGCTAATATGCAGCTAGAAGCACGTCTGCCCTTGTCAGACAACGCAAGACAGATGATTGCCCTAGGCTCTGAACTCGCAGAGCAGTACGAGCAATTCGATGCGGGGTGGGGCGAAGGCGGCCCGGAACAGACCGCGCTCGAAGCAAAAATGGTTCAAGAGGCAACCTACGCGATCAAGAACCCAGCATCCTAGCAATAAACGAAGCTTTCACAAAAGCTTACGAGGCTCTAGGCACTGGTTATTAATGCGCAGCATTGTTACTCTGTGCCAATTCCCAAGATTAGCTGGCCTATTCCTGGCCTAAAATGACTCTGAAGAAGAACGTGCCAGTTGACTGAAACCCCTGCGCTTTCGTGGTGATTTCAGTCAACTGGCCCGCGTATAAAGTTAGAGAAATTTTGGCTTCTAAGCTTAAAATCCTTTTATGCTAATGCTTCTAATGCTTCTCAAGCTGAGTATTTATGCTCGGTCTAGATAGGCTATAGGCAGAGGGAAAAAGCTGAAAGCACTGGAAATTCTTTCGATCTGGAGCGCTCAGAATCCTTAGAAACCAAAATTTCTCCATGTCTAAACAAAGGTCTCACCACAAACTTTGAGTCTTGAGACGACTGCATTTATGTTGTCTACCCTCATATGAAGCTTTTCGCTGAGACCACTGGATCGATAAGGCTGCTTGATAGGCTTGCTAATACATTTTTTTCATAGTATTACTTTTGTTTTTGGTATTACTTTTTTCTAAAAACCTGGTAAAAGTACCATTTTCCTTTTATTACCAACGGAAGGCAGTAAATAAATAATTCTTAAATACATAGCTCTCACCATCAGCCAATTACCGTAACCGTGTAGCAAAGAATTCCAAAACGTGAGTTCTGGCATCTCCCGTAAATTCTTTGTTGAACTTGGGATTACTGGGATTGGCAAATGCATGATCAGCTTCATATGATTTTATGGTCAGGTTCTTACCAGCCGCTTTCATATTGCTTTCAAATTTATCCATCACATTTTTATTTATCCACTGATCTTGCGTAGGCCAAATATTCAACACATCGCAATTCAATGTTTTCAACTTATCCACATTTTCTTCCGGCATTCCATAATACATGACACAGGCAACGGCTTGCTGTCCCGCTAATATTGAAGCCTGAAGAGATAGTCCTCCACCAAAACACCAGCCTACGGTAGCGACCTTCGCGCTCTTCCCGGTCAGTGCCAATGCCCCTTTAATTATTTCTTCTCCACGCTGCGACTTAAATTCACCCATATATTTACCGGCATCTTCGCGTCCTGTTGCCACTTTTCCATCATACATATCCAGCGCCAGCACATTTACATTTCCGAGAGCCGTAAAATAATCTTCAGCCTCCCGTTTAATGTGATCATTTAATCCCCACCATTCCTGGAAAACAAAAACCCAATTGTTGGTTTGCGTTTTTGTTTTAAGCACATACCCATTGGCATCCGATCCGCTTGTTTTAAAGGTGATCATTTTCCCGGTTTCACTTTGATGCACATACGGTGTTGGATCTTCATGCGAAACATTGAAATCAGCATTGGATGCAAAAAGGGCAAACTTGTCAATGGCCGGAGTGTGGCAAAGAGTTATGTCATCCTGCGCAATTGCCGTTGAAAGAGACAGGAGAAACAAAGAGATCAGTTTTAATTTTTTCATGACTAAATGTTTTTTGTACGTGCTACTAAGATAACACATTGAGAACTCCCAATAATCTGATTACATTGAACAATGCAAAAAATCAACCGGGTATGAAGCGTGCAGCCATCCACAGTATTTTGACACTTTCCCTGCTTTTGGGAATGTCGGCTCCATCAAACGCGCAAAGTCCAACCATTGAAATCGAGCCGTACTTTGATCTGAACTTCACCAATGCGGAGCGTGATTCAATGCTCACCGGACTAAAGTCTAACCAACGCTTTATTCAGTCCTTGCATGAATATCCTATTCCCAATGCTGTGGGCATGTCACTCCGGTTTGATCCAAAACCCTGGCGCTTTGAGGTTGACACAAAACAAAATCTTATTGACTGGGGGCATCCAAAAATGGTTTCGCTGCCGTCCAACAAAGAGGAGTTAGCCTTTTATACGGTAGCCCAACTGTCCGTTTTGCTTAAAACTAAAAAGGTGACTTCAACTGAACTTACCCTATTATATATAGAGCGATTAAAAAAATATGGTGATACGCTGCAATGCCTGATCACGCTGATGGAAAGCGAAGCATTGGCTCAAGCCGCAAAAGCCGATAAAGAAATTGCCTCCGGCATATACAAAGGACCGCTTCACGGAATTCCATATGGTGTTAAAGATTTGATTTCCGTGAAGGGCACGAAAACGACCTGGGGTGCGATGCCTTATAAAGAGCAGGCGTTTGATGAGACAGCATCGATTGTAAAAAAACTGGAAGAGGCAGGGGCGGTGCTCGTGGCTAAATTCACCTTGGGCGCATTGGCCATGGGCGACATCTGGTATGGCGGTGTAACTAAAAACCCGTGGGATTTATCGCAAGGCTCAAGTGGTTCTTCTGCAGTTCTGCATCGGCAACGACTGCAGGGCTTGTAGCATTTTCCTTAGGCACGGAAACATTGGGATCCATTGTTTCGCCAAGTACCCGCTGTGGAGCAACCGGATTACGGCCAACATACGGTCGAGTGAGTCGGCATGGTGCGATGGCGCTTAGCTGGAGTATGGATAAGATAGGTCCGATTGGTAGATCAGCTTTGGACTGCGCATTAGTCTTTGAAATGATTCGCGGAAGCGATGGCCTCGATCCGAATGTGGTGGACGCTTCTTTCAATTACCATTCAAAAACAGATTTGAAGAAATTGAAAATCGGATACGTTAAAGAATTTTTTGAAGCAGATTATGCGACTAAAGAAAATGATCAAAAGGTATTGGACATATTGCGAGGACTGGGAATTAATCCGGAACCGATTGAATTTAAATTTGATGTTCCGGTCACACCCATTCGTATGATGCTGACTGCCGAAGCTGCAGCAGCCTTTGATGAATTAACACGCTCAAATCGTGATTCACTTTTAGTTAATCAGGGCAGAAACGCGTGGCCGACATCCTTTCGCACTGCGCGATTTATTCCTGCTGTTGATTACATCAATGCTTCACGGCTGCGACAGTTGTTGATTGAAGAATACCATCAAAAATTAAATGAGTACGATGTGATCATCACTCCGAGTTTTGGCGGCAATCAATTGCTGGTGACTAATCTTACGGGTCATCCCTGCCTGGTAATGCCCAATGGGTTTACGGATAAAGGCAGGCCAACCAGCATATCATTTCTTGGCAAGCTGTACGGAGAGGCGGCATTAATTGTATTGGGGAGAGCATATCAGGAGGCCAGTGAATGGGATGAAAAGAAGCCTCCACTTTTCAGTATCAGGTAGAAGTTTATTTGCTAACTCTGGCTAATCCGTCCTTAGCATCTTTCAATGAAGCGTCCATGGTCAACGCAACCTGATATAGTCTTTTCGCCTCTGCTTTATTTCCTCGTTTCTCCTGAATCATAGCCAGGCGCATGTTCGCACCCGCCAGTGAAGGTTCATTGTTCAGCGGTGTATGTAATAAATATTTTTTCAGATAGGCTTCTCCCTCATTCAAGCGCTGACCTGATATCGCACTCGCTCTCCCGAATTGATAGATCGCCAGATAATTTTCGGGGTCTTTGCTCAAGGTCTTTTCAATTAGCGCAAACGCCTTATTATATTGATTCTGCCCCAGGTAATAATTAATGAGTGCCGACTCATAAAGCGGGTCTGCATTAGCCATTAAAATAAATTCCTTCTCCGCTTCAGCGGATTTCTTTTCATGGAGATACACCAAACCCATTTGCCGGTGACCCTCGGCTGGTTTGATCTTCAAAATCTGGTTAGCAACATCCATTGCTTTTTCAGTACTACCTCCCATGATCGATGGAGCTTGTAAATAATATTGGATGAGCGATTGACGGGCCGGAAGATTTTGGGCATCCAGAGCGATTGCTTTTTCCCATGCCGATTTCATTTTGGGAGCCATAAATCCCTGGCTGATTACATTCGCACTACCGGCCATTGTTCCATAGGTATCTCCCAACCATGTATAGTATTCCGATTTTTTATCATTGGTTTCTATAGCCTCTTGAAAAAAATCTATCGCATCATCATATTCTTTATTCTCATACGCGTACCTGCCCAGGTAATAACGGGCATCAGCATAATCCCTGCCCGATTTGGGAATTTTTTCTAAAATTTTAACGGCTTCTTCTCTTTTATTTTCTTCCCAGAGTTTTTTTGATTGCTCAAGCGGAGTCTGGGCCAGGAGAAAAACCGGCATGAAAAGTAAAAGGAGAAATAATTTCATCGTTTCTTGGAGACGCTAAAATCCATAAAAGGTTGCCTTTAGCCAACATAATAGCAGGCAATCCACAAACAACAAAATCTCATTGAGTATATTCGTTTCAAAAAAACACATTCATGAAACCCTTGATTAATATTCTGTTCGTTGCCTTGCTGATCTGGGCTTGCACTCCGAAAGATTCTACACCCATTTTGGAGGAATCCGTTTCCATTCATTTTGATCAGTCATTAAAGCCGTTTTATCATGGCGTAGCATCGGGCGATCCGCTGGCTGACCGGGTAATTATCTGGACACGGGTAACTCCTGAAACTCAGATGGAATCTATTGACGTTACCTGGGAGGTATCGGAGACGGATGATTTTCAGGTCGTAACTCATTCCCAAACAACTACGACCTCACCCGAGCGTGATTATACAGTTAAGGTTGATGTAGATGAACTACAGCCTGACAAAATTTATTATTACCGGTTTAAAGCACTCGATGGCATTTCCATTACCGGTCGCACCAAAACAGCACCGACTTCTGCTAAAGATAGTTTAAAGTTTGCCGTAGCCAGTTGCAGCAATTACGAGTGGGGGTACTTCAACGCCTATGAACGAATTGGCGAACGTGATGTCCTTGACGCAGTGATTCATCTTGGTGATTATATCTATGAGTATGGACCGGGAAGGTATGGCGATACGACCATTGGCCGTTTCAATCTGCCTCCTCATGAAATTGTTTCTTTGCTGGATTATCGGACACGGTACTCGCTGTATCGTCTCGATCAGGGATTGAGAAGAGTGCACCAACAGCATCCGTTTATTACGATTTGGGATGATCATGAATTGGCCAATAACAATTATGTTGATGGTGCTCAAAACCATCAGTCGGACAAAGAGGGAGATTTTTTGCACGTAAAGAAGCTGCACGAAAAGCATATTACGAATGGCTGCCCATTCGCGAAGACCAAAAACATTATCGCTCATTTTCTTTTGGAGGTCTGGCTGATCTGATTATGCTGGACGAACGGATGGAAGGACGGACCAAGCCGGTGGATAGCATAACTGACCCGAACTACAATAGTGAAGCACGAACCATGTTGGGCACGGAACAACTGGAATGGTTTACACAACAACTCGAGAAGTCATCATCCACATGGAAAATAGTAGGCAACCAGGTTATTTTTCAGATCTCGATTTAAGTGCGGTTTATAAAAACATGCCCCGCAATCTCGACAGTTGGGATGGCTATCCGGCTGAGAAGAAAAAGATCAAAAATTTCATACTCACTAAAAATTTGAAGAATGTGGTTTTTCTTACCGGTGATACCCACGCCTCATGGGCCATTGAAGTTGTTTCCGGTGATATGAAAACCTACAACCCCGCTTCCAGCCGTGGTGCTTATGCTCTCGAGTTTGGAACAACCAGTATTTCTTCGGCCAATGATAATGAGTACAAGCCCACCGATACGGTCAAGCGAATGGAAAATGTTTTACTCAGTAAGAATCCTCATGTAAAATATCTGAATGATCGCGATCACGGTTATATGTTAATCACCCTTTACCCCGGTGAAGTAAAAACCGAATGGTATTATGTAGAAACAATGCGAACTGTTGATCCGCGTGAGCGCCTTGAAAAACAATTGAGAGCATCTTCCGGCTCCGTGCAACTTAAGTAGGGTTTATTGAAGCTTTGCCTGTCCAAAGTTTACGCTGAAGTCCTGGCACCATACATGAACGTACATTTGGTCGCTGATGACGGTATTGTCCGGAATGTCATACGATTGTTTTCCGGTAGTTGATTTCAGGTCACCCAGATTAATGTAGTTGGTGGCACTTTCATTCAGGCTTAAATAAATTTTCAGGTCGGGTCCGTTTTCGGTCATGAACGGATCGAGAAGTAATACTTTTTTCCATTCGAATCATAAATGGTTGCTGTGCCGCTCACTACATGAACTTTATTTTCGAACGTTCCCATTTTTAGTTTTGTGGCTGTAGCCGGATCGAAGGTATCATTGATGGGTGCTGTAGGAGCCATGTCCTCTTTTCCACAGGAAACGAGAAGAGCAAACAAGAATACAATTAGAATGTGTTTCATATTTTTTTTATTTAATGCGAAATCCTGCGCCCAGCATTAACATCAGCGACTTGTTTCTAAATCGGTCATTCGGTTCAGGAAATTGCTGAACTTCTGTATCGGTGGTGTACTCCGTAAACAAAAACTGAGCTCCTCCACGAATTTGCCATTTTTCAGAAACCGCATACCGAATATACAATTCTGAATTCAGGCTTCCAATATCATTATCGCTGATCAGCAAAACGTTGAAGGGAGTGGGGCTTGATGAAACCATCTGACCCTGATTTCCATTGATGTAATTTCCATCTCGCTCTCCTCCGAAAGAAAATCCAAGAAGATCGATATTAAATCCCAGCGATATCTTATCAGAAAATTGATAGCCAATGTTAAACTTGGCATTGACTGCATTTACCTGAGCCGAATTGATCAGCAGGGAATCCATGTTCTCCTCAATATTTTCCTTAAAAAAAACTCCCGGCCCTGTACTGCCTGAAGTAATGCTGGCAGGAGCAGTAACATAAAATTGATTTTGTCCAAAATAGGTACTAAACCTGCCTCCGACTCCCAACAAAAGTTTTTTTCTTTTACCCACTTTCCAGTTGTGAATGTAAGCCATAGAAAATGTTCCCTCGGCACTTCCTATTGCGGCATCCATATCCAAAAAAGATTCGGTTTGTGCCTGAGAAAACGCTTCAATGGAAATAACCAGGAAAAAAATGGACAGGAGGAGTTTCATCATTTTTTGTTTTATCAAAATAGGTTAACAGGAAAATTCTAAAATAAGTGTCATGTACTGACAAATATTATTAATCAAACACCAGTTGCTTTCATTTTACTTCTTTCCTTCAGGAACATCAACCGGAAAATAAGTAAAAAGTTTTCTCATGGCCTGATTAATTCGCTTTTCTGCTTCCTCCTGCTTATCCGTAACGGTTCCTGTTGCTGCGCCAAACCATACCCTGGCATTTTGTTTTGCATCAACAAATTCCAAACGAACCGTACCCTCTTTGTATCGGTTTACTTCAACTTCTTTGGATTCCCAATAATAATTTCTTTGCCCTGAATATTTGTAGGCATCGGTCCGGTAATCGGTTTGTCGTGTTTGAATTTCTTCTTTTACAATTATTCCGATATTAATGAGAAGCTCCGGATCATTTTCGGCCTCTTGATAACCCCGCAATTCCATTTCATTTGTTATACTCTTTTTCAACACGTCAAGATTGCGTTCAAAATTCTCTCCGATTAATCCCTCCTTCTCCAGCTTATAAAAAGCCAAACGATTTGAACGCGGTTAAGTCTGCCGTTGGGTTTTTCTGAAATTCAACAACACGTACCGGAGAACAGCTTACCACCAAAAGAAAAGAGAATAAAAAAATAGTGGGCTTTGCCATCGGGTTCTTAGGCTTATTTGTGGCCTGATTGATCAACTTTGTTTGTTTACACAAAATTAAGAGAAAAGCGCATGACGAGGTTATTTGTAGTAAGAAGTAACCCATTGTCACAACCGCAAAAGTTGGAAGATAGATTTTTGTCTGTGGCCCAGATTTTGCAACAACTCCATGAAAGCGCATTATTTTTCTGGTAACGTATGGGTTTTAATGTGATTCCGGTTAATTTCACACTCTAATTTGACTTTTTGTAATATTGATTAATATTGACTTAAACAATCTCAACGCAATACACATGAACACTTTTAAAAAAATTGTAATCGTTTCAGGCCTGGTCATCTTTAGCATACCTGCCTTTTCGCAATCAAAACAAGCAACTGCTCCAACAGATTGCTTTAAAGATTGGTACACCATTTTTCGTGAGCGGGGCGCTAAACCGGTGACGGATGGAACACACGATGCTATTTTGTCTTTCCGCAAAGAAGGATACAGCCAGTGCTTCATGGCCAAGGTGGATGTAAAAGATGGTAAAATAGTTATGCCTTTAAAAATCGCCAGAGAGGATGGAACCTACGAAACGGGAGCATTTCTCCATAAGAGTTTAGACCCTGTATTTGCTGCTAGCCTGCCACCTGATGAATTGTTAAAAATCACAGACGGAATGAGCATAACTTTTTATACTACGGACAAGGAATCCGGAAAATTGTTTTTCTACAAGTTTGTCAATGATAAGCCAAAGGCATTAAAAATTGCCCCTTCGGCCAGTGATTTGATAAAAAATTAAATCTCTCTGTTTGCAAATAAAGAAGCCCCGGCAGGTCGGGGCTTTTTTCATCTAATGCCAACCTTATGATCCAATCCCACACATCAAAATTTCTTTTTACCTCGCTATGTATTCTGGTAGCCTGTTCCGGAGAAAAGGAAAAAACCCAACCGGCAGAAGTGGAGGTGCCTGTAGTTACTGTACAGCAGCGGAATGTGCCAATCTACCGGGAGTTTGTAGGACAAGCGTATGGAGAATCCGATATAGAAATTCGCTCCCGTGTTGATGGTTGGATTACCGGTATGCCTTTTACAGAAGGGGGTGAAGTAAAAAAAGGACAACTTCTTTATACCATTGACGCACTACCGTACCAAACAGAAGTTGACAGAGCCAAAGGCGAACTTGCCGCTGCACAAGCCGATTTCGCCAACGCTGATGCCAACCTGAAACGTATAAGGCCACTGGCCCAAATCAATGCCGTTAGCCAGCGTGAGTTGGATGCTGCCCAAGCCAATTATGATGCAACGAAATCAATTGTTGAAGCACAGAAAGCTAATGTTGCCAATCAACAAATTGAACTTGGGTATACGCGTGTCCTTTCTCCAATAAATGGAATCATTGGAATAAGCAATGTACGTGAAGGTGATTATGTAAATAGTTTCAATAACGGTCTTTTAAACACGGTATCGCAAATCGATAAGGTTCGTGTTCGATTCCCGGTCAGTGAAATTGATGTATTGAAAATAACCCGGGATAACATTGATCGTAAGGATAAAAAAACAGCAGTAGCAGCTGAACTTATTCTGGTAGATGGTTCAATTTATGAACACAAAGGCAGCGTGAATTTTGCCGATCGTCAAATCGATCCTGAAACAGGTACCCTGACCATTGAGACGAAGTTTCCCAATCCGGAAGGCCTGCTTCGGCCGGGGCAATTCGTTCGGGTACGGGTGATGTACGAAGAAAGACAAAATGCGCTTATCATTCCACAGCGAGCTGTTGTTGAATCACAAGGTATTTATAGAGTGTTTACCGTAAAGGATAATAAAGTTGTGGCTAAGGTCGTACAAGCAGGACTTCAGGTAGGAAACGAGTGGATCATTGATTCCGGTCTGGAAAGCACCGATCAGGTGGCTATTCTTGGAAATATATTCATTCAGCCTAATTCCACTATCAAACCGGTCAAGGCGGAGTGGAAACCAAGTGATAAGAATGCCGAAGCCAACTAACTCATACTAAACTTTTAGACTAATGGGTGATTTTTTTGTAAGACGACCAATTGTTGCCATGGTCATTTCCATCCTGATTGTCATTGCCGGTGGGTTGGCACTGTTCTCGGTTCCTGTTTCCCAGTATCCGGATATAACGCCTCCTACCGTTGAAGTGCGAACCACGTACACCGGAGCAAATGCCTTAAACATTGAGCAATCGGTAGCCACACCTGTTGAACAAAAAGTAAATGGTGTTGAGGATATGATTTACATGAAATCGACAAACTCCTCCGATGGTGCCATGGTATTGAACGTGACATTCGAAGTAGGCACTGATCTTGACAATGCCAACATGCTCACTCAAAACCGGGTTGGACAAGCTACCCCGACATTACCGATCGAAGTAAAGAATTATGGAGTGACCACACAGAAGTCCATGGGATTCCCGCTGATGATCGTATCGCTCACTTCACCTAAAGGAACGTACAAGAATGATTTCATCGCCAACTACGGTAAAATAAATATAGTCGATGTACTGTCCAGGATAAATGGTGTGGCCCGTGTGGCTGTGTTTGGTGGAAGCGATTACTCCATGCGTGTGTGGCTAAAGCCGGATGTTCTGACCAAACTCAATATTTCAGTCACGCAGGTGTTAGATGCCATTCAAAAACAAAATGTAATTTCTCCGGGTGGAAAGTTTGGCGCAAATCCTGCCCCTGCCGGTACAGACTTTACCTATACCATCACACTTCAAGACCGGCTCGTATCGGAAGAAGAATTTGGAAACATCATTGTTAAGTCCACCGATAAAGGACAGCAGGTACATCTTAAAGATATAGCTCGCATTGAGTTGGGGAGCGAATCCTACGATAATATAGGCAGAGTGAACCAGCAGCAGGGAGCCATTTTGCTGCTTTATCAAATTCCAGGTTCCAACGCTCTGGAAGTTGCCGAATCCATCAAAGGCAAAATGGAAGAAGTTTCTGCCCGATTTCCGGAAGATTTGGAATATCAAATCCCATTGGATACCACACTTGCGGTTGAAGCCGGTATAGAAGGAATTGTGCACACGCTTTTTGAAGCGGTTGCTTTGGTGATCCTGGTGGTCTTTATTTTCCTTCAAAACTGGAGAGCCACTCTCATTCCGTTACTGACCGTTCCGGTTTCCTTAATTGGAGCTTTTATCCTTTTTCCGATGTTGGGTTTTTCGGTTAATGTCTTATCACTATTAGGTCTTGTTCTCGCCATTGGTATCGTAGTCGATGACGCCATTGTTGTGGTGGAAGCGGTAATGCACAAGATTGAACATGGCATGGAGCCGAAAGAAGCCACGCGCCAGGCAATGAAAGAAGTAACCGGCCCTATCATCGCGGTATCTCTTGTGTTGATGGCCGTATTTATCCCAGTGGCTGCAACGCCCGGTATTACGGGCATGCTCTATCAACAGTTCGCAATCACCATTGCTATTTCTGTTTTCTTCTCTACTGTAAATGCGCTTACGTTAAGTCCGGCACTATGCTCTATTCTGTTAAAGCCTGCTCAGACACCCGGAGGATTGCTGGGCAGATTTTTTGGCGGGTTTAATCGTGGGTTTGAAAAATTTACACTTGGCTACACAGGCTTCACAGCCATCCTGATTAAAAAGTCTTTGAGAAGCATGATTTTCCTTGTGCTGGTTGCAGTGGCCGCAGGATTTTTAGGCACCAAAATACCAGGTGGATTTGTGCCGGAAGAAGATCAGGGCTACATCATGGCGGGAGTTCAGCTGCCGGATGCTGCATCTATTCAACGCACTGATGAAATTGGAAAACGAATTGAAGCTCTCCTTGCTGAAGAAGAGTCAGTTGAATTTGCCACTACCATCGTTGGATTCAGTCTGCTTACTAATACGAATGCCACCAATCAGGCATTCTTCTTTATCTCGTTAAAAGAATGGACAGAGCGAGAGGAAACTGCAGCTGTGTTAACTGCAAAACTGAATAAAATTTTTGCGATAAAAATTCCGGAAGCTACGGCCTTTGCTTTCGGCCCACCGCCTATTCAAGGATTGGGTAACTCAGCTGGATTTTCATTTATGCTTCAGGATATGGGTGGAAACTCCGCCCAATACCTGGAAGTAGAAGCCCGCAAATTTATGGCTGAAGCACAGAAAAGACCAGAGATCGGCAGCATAACTACAACCTATCGAAGCGGCTCACCTCAGTATAAAATAATTGTAGACCGGGATAAAGCATTAAAATTGAATATTCCACTTTCTGAAATTAACTCATCATTAAGCGCATACCTGGGCGGTATGTATGTGAATGATTTCAACCGGTTTGGAAGACAGTATAAGGTATTTATGCAAAGTGAACCCGAATACCGGGTTAAGCCAACCGACTTGACCAATTTTTTTGTGAAAAGCAACAACAATAGAATGGTTCCGCTGTCTACGGTTGCTTCCGTTGAAAAAATTACCGGGCCTGAATTTACATTTCGATTTAACATGTACCGGGCTGCAGAAATAAGCGGAACTCCGGCTGAAGGATACAGCTCATCTGAAACCATGAAAGCATTAGAAGAAGTTGCGGCCGCTACATTACCAAGGGATATGGGGTACGAGTGGACGAACGTAAGCTATCAGGAGAAACAATCTGAAGGAAAGGCGGGGATAGTTTTTGTGTTCG
Organism: Flammeovirgaceae bacterium; assembly: GCA_012032815.1. GTDB lineage: Bacteria > Bacteroidota > Bacteroidia > Cytophagales > Cyclobacteriaceae > ELB16-189. The sequence goes on along the minus strand of JAAUQD010000054.1, from coordinate 3,522 downwards.
CCATCATTTTTGTGTTTCTAATCCTGGCTGCACAATATGAAAGTTGGTCATTACCATTTAGTGTATTATTGGGTACACCCTTTGCCGTCTTAGGTGCCTTCCTCGGTTTATTTCTCGCCCGGTTTGCCAATGACGGGTATGTAAATAATGTGTTTGCACAAATTGGCCTTGTTCTCTTAGTAGGATTAGCTGCTAAAAACGCGATTCTTATTGTCGAGTTTGCCAAAGAGGAATATGAAAAAGGAAAGCCACTGGTTGAAGCCGCGCTCAGCGCAGCCAAACTCAGATTGCGGCCGATCTTAATGACTGCTTTTGCTTTTATATTGGGTGTTGTTCCTCTTCTTCGAGCATCAGGGGCTGGTGCCGAGGCCCGGAAGATCATGGGCATGGCTGTGTTCAGTGGTATGTCGGTGGCCACCCTTTTGGGTGTACTCATCGTTCCCGTTTTGTTTGTGGTGATTGAACGAATGGGTGGAGACAAAAAGCATATGGTAAAGGATCAGGATAATGATTAGTGATACTGACATGAAGGATTCAATAAAAACAAATTCATCGTTCATGAAAGGATTCATTTCCTTAATTGCGCTGGCCATGATCGTTTCAGGTTGTTTGGTAGGACCAAAATACAACCGGCCTGAACTGGAACTGGAATCTTCTTTCGTTAATAAAAATGAGTTTGTAACTGAACTGGATACAATCAATAATTTAAAATGGTTTGAACTATTTGGAGATGAAGTTTTAATAAGTTTAATCGATACGGCTTTAAGAAATAATCTGGATTTAAAGATCGCCATTGCGCGGATTGAGGAAAACCGCGCAATGTATGGTTTTACAAAAGCGGATCTTTTTCCAAAGTTCGGGTACGATTTCAGTGCATCAGGAAGACAATTGAGTGATCAGGTTCGCGATCAGACGAACCTCCAGCAAAATAATTTATCAACGTATCAGGGTTTCGGTACACTTTCCTGGGAAATCGATTTGTGGGGAAAAATTCGGCATAGCAAACGAGCCGCGCTGAATCAACTACTTGCCAGTGAGGAAGGAAAGAAAGCCGTGCAATCAACTTTAGTCAGTGATGTTGCGGCACAGTATTTTCAGATACGAGATTTTGATAACCGATTAAAAATCGCACAACGTACGGTCATCTCCCGTCAGGAGTATTATGATAAAATGAAAGCCCGCTTTGAAGGGGGTGACATTTCAGAGCTTGATTTGTTGCAATCCGAGCAGCAATTACGAGATGCCCAGGCAGCCATTCCGGCTTTTCAGCGGAATGTAGCCTTCTCAGAACATGCATTAAATGTGTTGTTGGGACAATCTACAAAACCGATTCTACGCGGTCTGGAAAATGCGGATCAACCCGAAGCTCCGGTTATTCCTTCTGGCTTGCCCTCCACCTTGTTGATGCAACGCCCGGATGTTCGGCTAGCCGAATTCACCTACATGGCTGAGGTAGAAAACATAGGTGTAGCACAGGCACTTCGGTTTCCATCGCTCAGTTTAACGGGAGCGTTTGGCGTAGCCTCCACAGATTTAACTTCGTTTTTTTCTGGTTCTGCAGTTACTTCTTCAATTGCAGGAAGTTTGATGGGGCCCATTTTTGAGTTTGGAAAAATAAAAGAAGAGTTGAAGCACAGCAAAAGGCGGCCGAAGCTTCGATGTATAATTATATCAATACGTATTTGATCGCCTTGGCCGATGTAGAAAATTCATTGGTTGCTGTAGAAACATTTCGCACCGAATACCAAACCAGAGTCTTGCAAGTGCAAGCCGCCACCCGCAATTTAAATTTGTCCAGAGAGCGGTATGACAATGGATTCACTTCGTACCTGGAGGTTCTTATTGCCGAAAGCAACTTATTCTCAGCATCGCTGGCTGCCTCGTCCATTCGTGCTGAGCAACTTACGGCTTCCGTTATTTTATACCGATCACTGGGAGGTGGCTGGGAATAATTTTTTCTTCCGATCTTTGAGACCTTTAATCTAAACGAATCTGGATTTTAATTTTAGCATTTCACCTACGGTTGGCAGCCGTCCTTCTGTTCTAAAAGACCTTGAGAAAGAATTCCAGATTGAACCGGAGTTCCGTTCCAAATGGAAGAAATCCAAAAGAATCAGCTACCTGCTTTCCTGGCTGGCACACGTGGATCAAATAAAGAGCTCACGGCTGACATCCAATTCAGTTGTAGAAAACCCGATTTTTATTCTGGGTCACTGGCGCAGTGGAACAACCTTTTTACACAATCTTATTTGTCAGGATCACAACACTGCTTTCACCACTACCTACCAATCGGTATTTCCAAATAATCTATTCGCATTTCAATCCATCATAAAATGGTTTATGCGAATGGCCCTGCCGGAGAAACGACCGGGCGATGGTCTACCGCTTCGTGTTAATCAACCCCAGGAAGAGGAATTTGCACTCGGCAATGAGATTAGTTACAGCTATTATTATTGGTTTTACTTTCCCAATCAGGCCAAGCACTTCAGGGACATCCATTTTTCAGGAAAGCAAATTCCTACAAAAAAGGCTGAGCAATGGAAAAATAATTATATGAATTTTGTAAAACGCTGTCTTGTGAATTCGAAGGGAAAAACTTTTGTTTCTAAAAACCCACCCAACACCGCACGTATCCCCTGGTTGCTCGAACTGTTTCCGGATGCCAAATTTATCTTTATTCATCGCGATCCGTATGATGTATTTCGTTCTTCAAAAAAATTCTTTAGCGAGGTTATCAAGCCACTGCAGTTTCAATCCTTTACCGAAGAACAACTTGACGAGCACATTTTATCCGGCTATGTAGAATTACACGATGCTTATTTTGAAAGTCGCGAACTCATTCCAAAAGAGAATCTCATTGAGCTTTCATTTGAATCATTGGCTCATGATCCATACGGCTTATTAAAAGAAATTTCGAATCAGTTCGGGGTTCCCGACATCGACAAAAACAGTACTTCCTTCAGGGACTATATCACTTCACAGCAAAAACACAAACCATCTCCTTATTCGCGAGATTCAACGTTGGATAAAAAATAAATGAGCGGTGGGGGCCCACCCTGGATCGGTTAGGCTATTCGTAATTTATTACCGGAGAAAGAACTGGAACGAGGCTTGCACTATCACGTTGAGCCTGGGCTGGCCAAAAATATATTTTGTAATACGAAGCGATCCTCCCGTATTGTCTCCTAGCATTCTTCCAATATCTACCCTTAAGAAAAATGCATCTTCTTTGACTTCAAGCGAACGGGTATAAATCGCGCTCATAAGAACCCAACCCTCCCAATCCGGAATTTCTACAACAGCAGGAAATGCCATGTACAGATCCTTGAGTGGCTGGTCAGCTTCCGGATCTTCAGAATCCGGTAACCCGCCTCCCTGACTGTTGGCATCGCCAAATGAAAATAAGAAACTCATTTCAGGATAAAATGAAACATTGGGAGCCAACCGGTAAGTAAGTAAAAGACCAGGTTTGTATTGCCATACACCAGCTCCGCGGCCCAGCACAGCCTCGCCCGTGGGAGC
>JAAUQD010000053.1 GCA_012032815.1 Flammeovirgaceae bacterium | reverse complement strand
TGAACAACCGGTCATACAAACGAACCTCCACATCCAGCGCATCGTTGGCATTCACCCAATGAATGGTCCCTTTTACTTTTAGTCCCGATGTGTCCGAACCACTTCGGCTCTCAGGAACGTACGTACACCGCAATTCTTTAATACTTCCATCGCTGTTCTTTATTACTTCTTCGCACCGGATGATGTACGCGCTTTTCAATCGCACCAACTGACCGGGTGCCAGCCGGAAAAATTTTTTTGGTGCATCTTCCATAAAATCGTCTTGCTCAATATATACCTCGCGGCTAAACGACATGGACCGCGTGCCTCCGTTCGGATCTTCCGGATTGTTTTCACTGAGCAGTGCCTCTGTTTTTCCTTCTTCGTAATTCGTAATCACGACTTTCAAAGGATTAAACACCACCATTCTTCGCAACGCAATTTTGTTCAGGTGCTCCCGTACACAAAACTCCAGCAATCCGACATCGATCAGATTCTCTCGTTTTGCCACTCCAATCCGATCACAGAAATCACGAATGCTTTCCGGTGTGTATCCTCTTCTGCGCACTCCGGTAAGTGTAGGCATGCGTGGATCGTCCCACCCTTTTACATGACTTTCATTAACAAGTTGCAGCAGCTTGCGCTTGCTCATGATTGTATAGGTCATATTCAAACGGGCAAACTCATACTGTTTGGACGGATAGATCTCCAGATTTTTGATGAGCCAGTCGTACAACTCGCGGTGTGGTATAAATTCCAGTGTACAAACACTGTGTGTTACTTTTTCTATTGAATCGCTTTGGCCGTGTGCAAAATCATACATGGGATAGATGCACCACGTATCACCCGTGCGGTGGTGATGCGCATGTTTCACCCGATAAATAATCGGATCGCGCATGTGCATGTTGGTATGTGCCATATCAATCTTAGCCCTAAGTACCTTCTCGCCATCTTTGAATTGGCCGTCTTTCATTTTCTGAAACAAGTCCAGGTTCTCATCAACACTTCGGCTGCGAAAGGGACTGTTGGTTCCGGGCTTGGTTGGCGTACCTTTTTGTTCCGCAATTTGTTCACTGGTGCTGTCATCCACATACGCCAACCCTTTTCGAATTAACCGAAGAGCAAATTCAAAGAGCTGCTCAAAATAATCCGAAGCGTATAATTCTTCTGCCCATTGAAACCCCAGCCATTTAATATCATTTTTAATACTATCGACATATTCAACCTCCTCGGTCACCGGGTTAGTATCATCAAACCGGAGATTTGTTTTGCCACCATATTTTTTGGCCAGACCAAAGTTCAGGCAAATGCTCTTGGCATGACCCATATGCAAATAGCCGTTCGGTTCAGGCGGAAAACGGGTGATGATCGTTTCGTACTTTCCGGTACGCAGATCGTTTTCAATAATTTCTTCGAGAAAGTTTAAACTCTTTTCGTCAGCCATGGGATTTCATCAACGGCTGCAAAGGTATAAAGCACAGGCCTCTTATTATAAATCTAAATCATCTTTTACCTTTGCACGTCATGAACAATCAATTCAAATGAGCGGAGTTCGCGTTCGATTTGCCCCCAGCCCTACCGGAGCCCTTCATATAGGAGGTGTGAGAACCGCGTTGTACAATTTTCTTCTTGCCCGAAAACTGAAGGGCACGATGATTCTTCGCATTGAAGACACCGACCAATCGCGCTATGTAGCCGGGGCTGAAGACTACATCCTGCGTTCACTCAAGTGGGTGGGAATCAAAATTGATGAAGGAATTGACGTGGGCGGACCTCATGCGCCTTATCGCCAATCAGAAAGAAAGGAGATTTACAAAAAATATGCAACACAACTGATAGAAGCAGGGCACGCGTATTACGCGTTTGATACGGAGACTGAACTGAACGCGATGCGCGATAGACTAAAGGCTTCGGGATCAGATTCACTGCAATATGATGCCGCTTCGCGACAGGACATGCGCAACTCGCTGACCTTAAAAGAAGAAGAAACCAGGCAATTAATCGAAGCCGGAAACTATGTAATACGCCTGAAGGTACCTGATAATGAAGAAATCCATTTGGTGGATTTAATTCGCGGAGAGGTTCTGGTAAACTCATCTCAAGTGGATGACAAAGTGTTGATGAAATCGGATGGCATGCCCACGTACCACCTCGCTAATGTGGTGGATGATTACCTGATGAAGATTTCTCATGTTATTCGGGGTGAGGAATGGTTGCCCTCCGCTCCGCTTCATGTTCTCCTATACAAGTTTTTGGGATGGGAAAAAGAAATGCCGCAATTTGCTCATCTCCCGTTGCTACTCAAACCGGATGGCAATGGTAAGTTGAGTAAACGGGCTGCGGACCAAATGGGCTTCCCAATATTTCCGTTGAGTTGGCAAGACCCTGAGACGCAGGAATTAGCCAAAGGATTTCGCGAATCGGGATACCTGCCTGAAGCGTTGATCAACTTTCTTGCTTTTTTGGGTTGGAACCCGGGAACAACACAAGAACTTTTTTCGATTGACGAATTGATTGAGGCTTTCAGCCTGGATCGAATAGGAAAAGCCGGGGCAAAATTTGATATTCAAAAAGCAAAGTGGTACAACGAACAGTATCTCCGGGCCAAAAGTGATCAGGAGCTGGCCGCGTACCTGCAGGACGATGTACGCAAAGAAAACATGGAATGCACTCCTGCAAAAGCTGAGTTGATCAGTGCGGCCATGCGCGACAGAATCACCTTCCCGAATGATCTGTGGGAGAAAGGGAAATTCTTTTTTGTGGCTCCCATTTCGTACGATGAAAAATCACTTCTAAAAAATGGAATGAAGAAAGTAAAAACGTACTGATTGCATTTTCGGAAAAATTAAAAACCATGGAGACTATTACACCGGAAGGTGCAAAAGACATGCTGGATGAAACAGCCTCGGCAGCTGGTATCCAATCCGGAAAGGTTCTTCAAATTCTCCGTATGATTTTGACAGGCGAGTCTTCAGGACCTGATTTAATGGCTACGATCCAGATTTTGGGGCCAAAGGAGTCAGCCTCACGAATTTATCATGCTGTTGTAACTTTGGGTTAAATTATTCATTCATGGCAAAAAAGAAAAAAGGAGTCAGTAAGAAACAGGGAAAACCAAGAGTGCATAAAGACCTCGATGGGTTTGAAGTTTCCATTGATACGTTCGGAGAAATCAAAGCCAATATCAACATCGAAAAAATCAATCGATTTCTGGATGATAATGTCGAGGATAAAAAATTAGTCGAACGGGATGAGACAATAGCTTCAGCAAAAAAGCCCAAAAAGAAAAAAGGAAAGTAAGCTTTACATCCGTCCGGGCTTTTCCAAACTTAAACCACACTTATGAAATCTATTTATTCGGTACTCCTTCTGCTTTTTACAATCCAATCTTTTAGTCAAAGTGAGTTTTCAGAAGATTTAGTACTAACCCCAGAACAGTCAGCTTACACAAAGACATCTACGTACATGGATGTCATCACCTTTTTAGATGCCATTAAAAAACAGAGCCCAAACATCCATGTCTTTTCGATGGGTAAAAGTTTTGAAGGGAAAGACATTCCGGTTGCGGTACTTTCCAGCCCTTCCATTACAACTCCTCAAGAAGCCAGGGCCTCCGGCAAATTGATCCTGTATGTTCAGGGAAACATTCATGCCGGAGAAGTGGAAGGCAAAGAAGTGGTAATGATGCTGATGCGGGATATCCTTTTGGGAGATCAAAAACATCTGTTGGACAAGCTGGTTATTCTGTTTGTGCCTATCTACAATACAGACAGTAATGACAAAATGGAAAAAGGCCGAAGACCCTCGCAAGAAGATAGCCCGATTGAAACCGGACTTCGTGAAAACAGTCAGGGCCTTGATCTGAACCGCGATGGTATGAAAATGGAAGCGTTGGAAACCAACGCGCTGTTTGAAAATGTAATCGTTCCATGGGATCCACAGCTTTTTGTGGATTTGCATACAACGAATGGTACATGGCATGGCTATTCACTCACCTGGGCTCCGAGCTATCATTCCGGTGGAATCTACGGCCCGTACGATTTTATCAATAACAAAATGCTTCCTGAAATTACAGCTAACGTAAAAAAAGAAAATCTCCTGTTTGGTCCATTTGGTGATTTTACCTTGCGCGAAGGATGGCCGGTGAAAATTTCTACACATACAATCATCATCCTCGCTATCTGGTCAATCAATTTGGCTTGCGCAACCGGATGGCCGTTCTCAGTGAAGCATTTGCACACGAACGCTTTTACCAACGCATTTATTCAACCCATACGTTTGTTACAGAAATTCTGAATTATGCATACCACCGTTCTGATGAAATAATTTCCATCAATAAAAAAGCGGAGGAAGAAACCGTTCAAACGTTAATAACGCAAGCAGGGAAATCACAAAAAGGAGTCCGTTTCAAATGGTACCCCTGGATACATTGAACAACTTTGTAACGTATGACTATTTAGCAGTCACTAAACCGGATGGATCCAAACGATATGTTCGCTCGGGAAGCCTAACTAGTCTTGATAATGTAATCTACTATGCCCGGTTTGATGCCGAGCTGAACAGTACCCTTCCAAGAGGATATATTTTTCCGGCAGCTTTTAAGAAAATCGCAGATAACCTCATAGCGCATGGAGTAAACGTAACAACTCTTGAAAAATCGAAAACCTATTCAGGCGAAGTATTCACAGTAACTAAACTGGAAAAAGCTTCTCAGGCTTTTCAAGGACACGCCATAGCAAAATTGGATGGAACGTGGAAAACGAGCAGCAAAAAATTTAAAAAAGGGGACTATGTAGTTGACGCAGCTCAACCTTTGGCTAATCTTATTTTCTACCTGCTCGAACCGCAATCGGATGACGGGCTTGCCACCTGGAATTTCTTTGATGACTACCTCGAAGAAAACAATGTGGGTAATCAGCCGGTGGATTTTCCTATTTTCAAGTACTTTAAATAAATTTAATCAACTGAACAATCTGGGAATTAGAGCCGGTGTATTTTTTCTATACTCAATATATTGATCCCCAAACTGACTGATCAATTTCTTTTCCTCCAGATAAATTCCAATGGGCAGGTAAGCTAACATGCACATGCAGGATAAGAGGGTAGGTAGATTTGGCGAAAACAGAAAATAGGCGACCACCAGAAGAATAATGCCTGAATAAATCGGATGCCTCACTTTTGTCAAGATTCCGCGTACCTTAAACGATAAATCTTCATCGCCAAATCCAAGAAATGGAAACAACTTATATTCTTTAAACGCAAGCCGGATAATAATAACGCCAAAAGAAGTCACAAAAAGACTCGCATACCGAACAAGCCCAAACCTACTGAAGTAATCTTCTGAGGGGATCAAGCCATTCAACCAAAGTAAAAACAACAACCCGGTTGCTGAAATAATTGAATACCCAAGACGATAGAAGCGGTAGATAAATTTACTCCATTTCTGAATAGTCTTTTTAACGGAATTACTTGCTAAAAAACTGTGGAGAAAAAATAAATGATCCACCCCCCAATTAATAATTGCCAACGATCCATGCGATGTCAATATAAATATATTGGTCGTAGTTCGTTTTTTAATTACAAGAATCTCAATAAACAATTTAATTTTGGGGGTTTATCACCTCATTATGACTAAAATCAAGCTTGGAATAATACGCGAACGCAAAGTTCCTTCCGATAAGCGCGTACCGTTTACTCCGGATCAAAACTGCCGAAATTGAGAAGCTTTTCCCCAACGTTACCGTGGTTTGTCAAAAGAGTCGGGTGAGATGCTTCAAGGATGAAGAGTACGAGAAAAAGGGAATAGAAATCGTTGACGACATTTACGATTGCGATATCTTAATGGGAGTAAAAGAAGTGCCCATTTCAAATTTGTTGGGCGGCAAAACCTATCTCTTCTTTTCACACACCATTAAAAAGCAAGCGCATAATCAAAAGCTTCTTGCAAAGATTTTAAAAAAACACGCACATCTTATCGATTACGAAGTACTGACAGATACTAAAGGAAAGAGGCTTGTTGCATTTGGACGGTATGCCGGTATTGTAGGTGCTTACAATGCACTTTGGGCTTATGGCAAAAGATATCACACGTTTAAGCTTCGTAGAGCTCACCAATGCTTTGACCTGAAAGATTTAAAGAGTGAGTTTTCAAAAATTCAACTTCCAGCCATCAAGATCGTTCTTACCGGGGGTGGTAGGGTAGGAAAGGGTGCCATGGAAATTCTGGACGGTGTTGGAATAAAAAAAGTAAATCCTCAGGAATTCCTTAGCCAGCAATTCAATCAGGCCGTTTACACACAGCTCAATAGCGCTGATTATCATATTCGAATATCTGACAGCCAATTTGATAGAAGGGAATTTCATAAACATCCCGAACTCTATAAAAGTGATTTCATTAAATACGCCCGGGTTGCCGATATCCTTATAGCCGGTGCCTTCTGGAGCCCGGAAGCCCCAAGGTTGTTCACAAAAAAAGAAATGGCAGCGGCTTCGTTTAAAATAAAAATCATTTCTGACATTACCTGCGATATTGATGGCTCCGTTCCATCGACAATGAAAAGCACAACCATTGACGACCCCATGTTCGATTATAACCCCACAACAGAATCGATTGAATCACCTCTCAGTAATCCTGATCATATTTCGGTTCTGGCGATTGATAACCTCCCTTGTGAATTGCCACGAAGTTCATCGGAAGAGTTCGGAAGGGATCTGATCGACAAAGTGCTTCCATCATTGCTCAGAAAAGATGAAGAAGCAATTATTGAGCGCGCTACCATTGCAAAAAATGGAAAATTGTCAAAACGGTTTGCTTACTTGAAAGAGTATGCCGAAGTTCCGTTGACCGTTTGATTAACCATGAAGTCAAAAAACCAATCGATCGATGATCTGATTCTCGAACATTATGGATTAAAGGGGTCTGTAACGCGGCTCAACAGTTACATCGATTTGAATTTTTTAGTTGATACCGGGAAAACCAAATGTGTTTTAAAACTAAACACGCTACAAACGTCATCCGAAGAATTTCTTACAGCTCAGAACAAGATATTAGCCTACCTGAAAGAAAAAGGATTAACTCTACAGGTTCCGGAATTACAACCCCTTCAATCGGGTGAAGACATGAAAAAAATATCGTGGCACGGAAACGATTATTTCATGCGACTGTTCTCATATATTCCCGGAGAGTTTTTTCATCTCACCAATCCGGATAATAAGTTTCAGGGTTTGGGCTTCTCTCTGGGCAAGCTCGATAAAGCATTGTTGTCATTCCGATCGCCAGCCATTGAATCACGATACCTGAGATGGGATCTGAACCACGCGCTGGATGCCAGGGACTACCTGAATGAAATTGAGGATGCACATAATCGAAGCATTGTTGAGTATTTTTACTCCAATTCGAAATTGAAATCCTTCCACAGTTTAAGAAGTTCAGGAAAAGCATAATTCATGCAGACGCCAACGAGGCCAATATCTTAGTGGAAGGAAATAAAATAAGCGGGCTGATTGATTTTGGCGATATGGTTTATTCGCAAACCGTGAATGAACTTGCCATTGCAGCAACATATGCCATTCTTGATCAACAGGACCCCGTTGGTATAGCAAAGAAAATTGTTGAGGGATACCACCATGTACTTCCGTTAACTGAAGATGAGGTTGACACATTATATTATCTGATCGCGGCTCGATTGTGCATCAGCGTGTGCATGTCGGCCCACGCCAAAACAATTGACCCCACCAATGCGTACATCAGCGTGAGTGAAGCCCCCGCTTGGAGAATGCTGCACCGCTTGCTAGAGATCAATCCGCTTTCAGCGTCTACTGCATTTCGTGAAGCTTGCGGGTTTTCAAAAAAATCCTCACCTGACCTTTGGGAAACCATTCAAAAAAGAAAATCGAATCTTTCCACTGCTCTTTCCTTGAGTTATGATGAGCCGATCTATATGCATCGGGCAGCTTTTCAATACATGTATGACACCTCGGGCAAAACGTATCTTGACGCGTATAACAACATTCCGCATGTGGGGCATTCGCACCCGCACGTAGTAAATGGCGGCATAAAGCAAATGGCTCGCCTAAATACAAATACACGATACATCTACGATGAGTTGGGTGAATATGCTGAACGTATACTTTCGAAATTTCCAGCCTCGTTGAATAAAATCTTCTTCGTCAACTCAGGGAGCGCAGCCACCGATCTTGCTATCCGACTCGCTCGTACCAAAACAAAACGAAAAGATTTGCTGGTGATGGAGCATGGGTATCATGGAAATACTCAAACCGGTATAGAAATAAGTTCTTACAAATTTCAAGGTAAAGGCGGTGGCGGCAAACCGGATTATGTCCATGTAGCTCTAATACCTGATACATACCGGGGAAAATTCAAAGGTGAGGGTGCCGGTGATCTGTATGTAAGCGAATTAACTCTTTCTCTCGAAAGTCTTACCGACAAACAACACCTTGGCGCATTCATCGCAGAACCTATAATTGGGTGTGGGGGCCAGGTGGTTATTCCACCTCAATATCTCAAAAAAGTGTATTCATTAATCAAAGGCCAGGGAGGCTTGTGTATCAGTGATGAGGTGCAGACTGGTTTTGGGCGAGTAGGCGCTGCATTTTGGGGATACGAGTTGCACGATGTCACTCCTGATATTGTGATTTTGGGTAAGCCGATGGGAAATGCTCATCCCATCGGTGCCGTTGTTACCACGTCTGAAATTGCCGAGGCTTTTGACACGGGCATGGAGTTTTTCAGTTCGTTTGGTGGCAACCCGGTTTCGTGTGCAATCGGGTTGGCTGTGTTGGATGTAATTGAAAAAGAGAACCTTCAGCAAAATGCTCTGACTGTTGGAAACTACCTGATGGAGGGATTCAGAAACTTGAGCCAGCAGAATCCGATCATTGGCGATGTGCGTGGTTCAGGACTTTTTATTGGCGTGGAGTTAATTCGCAATCCACAAACGCTGGAACCCGCTACTAAGGAAGCCAAAACGATTATTAATAAAATGAAAGAAAGGGGAATACTGATGAGCACCGATGGGCCATTCAACAATGTAATCAAAATGAAACCTCCACTTTGCCTTACTACAAATAACGCAGATGTCATTTTGACAAATTTCGAGCAAGTATTAGAGCACCTTTAGATGTGAGATTCTTTTTTCAATCCTTACCTTTAAACAATGATTCTATATAATGTAACGGTGGGTATAGATCGATCCGTTGAGTTGGAATGGCTGGACTGGATGCGGAAAGAACATATTCCAGAAGTGATGAGCTTGGGCATTTTCAACGATTTTAAGTTTTATAAAGTTCTTTCTCATGATGATGAAACCACTGTATCCTATTGTATACAATATTTTACGCCTACCATTCAGGATTTCAACAAGTATCTAAGTGATTTTGCTCCCGGATTGGTTGAAAAACATAAAAAGCGTTTTACGGATAAACATGTAGCTTTTCGAACTTTGCTGGAAGAAGTATAGATTTCAGGCAACCAATTTTTCACCGGGATTGTTTTGATACCATAATCCAGGGTCAAACATGTCGAACTATCGAAAATTAAAGATTGTAGACATCCCCAACGTCCATTTTGCTCATGAGGATGTGTTAACCAGTTTTGAAGATCGCTATGAACGGGATCACAAACTGCGCAGCGCGATGGCACAAAGTAATACCGATCATGATAGTATTGCACTCATCGTTCAACTCGACACCGGGGAGGTGGTTCGGATTAAATCAAAAATGATTGACTACGGAGGAAATTTTGTTGAGGTGATGGGCGGGTATGACATTCCTTTGCGAGCCATTCTCAATGTGGAGATTTAGGAGTTGATTTGAGAATCGTTTTGATTTCATCAGCATCTAAATGGCAATTGAGCCACTCACCATCAAATTGGGTGTTATATTTTTTATAGAAATTGATGGCTGGCTTATTCCAATCCAACACCTGAAACATCACCCCTGAACATTCGTCATCAAGAACTTTTTGTAGAATCCGATCAAATAAAAGTTTACCAATTCCTTTACCGCGTTCTTTCTCGGTAACAACAATATCTTCCAGGTACAAACGTCTTCCTTTCCAGGTTGAATAGCGATAATAATAAACTGCTATTCCTACAATTTGATTGTCACATTCAGCAACAAAAAATCCAAAAATCGAATTCGGGCCAAAGCCATCCTCTTCCATTCGGGCAACGGTATTTGATACCTGATCTAGCCCATGCTCATACTCAGCCAGTTCTTTGATCAGCTCAAGCGTACGGGGCAAATCTTGCTTTACGCCTTGTCGGACTACTACCGATGTTGGCATCACCATTACATACCTTTCTTTGCAAGCGGGGGAATAATGCCCATGTTATACCAGGCGAATGAATATTGGTCAGCTATGGTTTCAATACCTTTATTGAGGTTGGATGCACCGTGAGCTGAATTAACATCAATCCGAATTAAAACCGGGTTAGTACCGACATGATTTTCCTGAAGAGCTGCTGCAAACTTAAAACTGTGGGCAGGCACAACCCGATCATCCCGATCGGCTGTAGTAACCAGTGTTGCAGGATAGTTCGTTCCGGGTTTCAACGCGTGAACGGGAGAATAATTCCTCAAATATTCAAACATTTCTTTCGAGTCCTCAGACGTTCCATAATCCGATGCCCACGCGGCTCCGATGGTGAACTTATGATAACGCAGCATGTCCATCACACCTACGGCAGGAAATGCAACATTGGCTAAGTCGGGTCGTTGAGCCATCACTGCACCAATCAATAATCCGCCATTCGAGCCACCGTTAATAGCCAGGTACTCACTCGAGGTATATTTTTCATTAATCAAGTATTCGCCTGCTGCAATAAAATCATCAAACACATTTTGCTTGTTCATTTTGGTTCCAGCCAGATGCCATTTCTCACCATACTCACCACCTCCGCGAAGGTTCGGTTGCGCATAAATGCCTCCATTCTCAAGCCACACAACTCGTGACGCGCTGAAAGACGGCTGCAGACTTATATTGAAACCACCATAAGCATACAACCACGTTGGATTCTTTCCATTAAGCTCAATTCCTTTTTTGTGAACAATGAACATGGGAATTTTGGTGCCGTCCTTACTGGTATAGAAAACTTGTTTGGTCTCGTAATCTTCAGGATTAAAGTCAATTTTTGGGCGCTCGTACTCCGTTGACTCTCCAGAAGCCACATTATATTTAAAACTTGTGGGCGGATAGGTGAACGAAGTAAACGTATAATACAGATCTGCATCATCTTTCCAACCGCTAAATCCACCGGCCGTGCCAATGCCTGGCAACTCCACTTCACGCTCCTGCTTCCCATTTAAATCATATTGAATAACCTTTGTTTTCACATCCACGAGGTACCGGGCAAATATTTTGCCTCCACCTGCCGAGGTGCTAAGTGTGTTTTCGGTTTCAGGAATCAGATCCTTCCAGTTTTCGTATGAAGGATTGGCAGCATCTACCCAAACCACTTTTGAGTTGGGCGCATTGTAATTTGTTTCAATGAACAACCGGGAACCATTCGTTTCAATAACTCCCTGGTCGCTTTCAAAGCCGGTTTTGATCGGGATTATTTTGCCATTCGGACTGGACAAATCCTGAACATACAATTCATTGCCGGTTGTACTTTCTGAGGCCGAGATAATCAGATAGCGCTCATCTTCGCTTACAAATCCTCCTACAAATCTTAGCTTTTCCTTATCGCCAAAAACAACTTTATCCTGCGAAGGGGATGTGCCGAGTTTATGGTAGTAAAGTAATTGATATTCATTTTTTGCACCGAGACTCTTGTTTAATCCTTCAGCAAACCGATTGATATAGTAACCCTCATTGCCTTTCCATGAAATCCCACTTTGCTTCATGTTGCGAATCGTATCTTCTGCCAACGATTTGTCTGATGTTTTGATTACCACAGCTTCGGCACGGTCAGCGCCTCCTTTGGCGATCTGAAAGGCCAGCATGGAACCATCTTTTGAAAAGGATAATCCGCGCATGGTGGTTGTGCCATCTTTTGAAAAAGTATTGGGGTCAAGAAATAATTCAGGCTCTCCACTTTCACCCTTCTTGCGATACAACACATATTGATTTTGAAGCCCGTCATTTTTATAGAAATAATAATACTCACCTCTGCGGAAAGGGGTTCCCAGTTTTTCGTAATTGTTTAGTTCAATCAACCTGTTCTTAACCGCATCGCGATAAGTGATCTTATTAAGATATCCAAACGTCACTTCGTTTTGTGATGTTACCCACTCCTCAGTGGCTTCAGCGGTATCGTTTTCTAACCAGCGATACGGATCAGAAACTTGAGTTCCAAAAAAAGTATCAACAGTATCAACCTTAGCCGTCACAGGATAAGTAAGTGTTTCTGATTTTTCAGATGAAGTGCAAGCGGTAAAGACAATTGCTATAGCAACGATCAATGTAATTTTTCTTAGCATAGTTTTGAATTTTAAGAGTGATGAATGTACCAGCCTGACAGCACAAAGGCAAGGCATTTTATACGAACTTTCAATCAGCTTATCCGATTATATCAAACTTCGTGTAGGGCACCAGAACCTTTGGTATGCGGATCCCTTCATTGGTTTGGTTATTCTCCAAAAGTGCTGCAACAATACGCGGAAGGGCCAGTGCACTCCCATTCAACGTGTGCAGAAGTTGAGTCTTACCCTGTTCGTCTTTGAATCGTAGTTTCATTCGGTTAGCCTGATACGAACCAAAGTTACTTACCGAACTTACCTCCAGCCACCGTTTCTGAGCTCCTGCCCACACTTCCATATCATAGGTAATTGATGCATTGACACCCATGTCTCCGCCACAGAGCAATAGTTTGCGGTAGGGAAGCTCGAGCAATTCAAGAAGGGACTGGACATACGCGCACATTTCATCAAGAGCCCGGGCTGATTCATCAGGTTTTCTTATTTGAACAATTTCAACCTTATCAAATTGGTGTAACCGGTTGAGGCCCCGTACATGAGCACCCCAACTTCCGGCTTCCCTTCTAAAACAAGGGGTGTAGCCTACATTCCTAGTTGGAATTTCTGAATCCGAAAGAATCATGTCTCTATACAAGTTTGTAATAGGAACTTCAGCCGTTGGGATTAGAAACAGGTTATCGGCCGTAACATGATACATCTGCCCTTCTTTGTCCGGTAGTTGTCCTGTTCCATATCCTGAAGCCTCATTCACCACTAAAGGTGGTTGTATCTCTTTATAGCCTTGCGCTGTAGCTTGGTCAAGAAAAAAATTGATCAAGGCGCGCTGAAGTTTGGCGCCTTTACCTTTATAGACCGGAAAACCGGCACCGGAAATTTTGTTGCCTAAATCAAAATCGATGATGTCATATTTTTTAATGAGATCCCAATGGGGTTGTGCACTTTCGGGAAGTTGAGGAAGTGCACCATGTTCATGGATGGTAATGTTGTCCTCACTCCCACTTCCTGCGGGTACTTTTTCGTCTGGCGTATTTGGAATGCTGTACAACAATTGTTGCAGCTCCGATTCAAGAGCTGCCAGTTCGGCACTCAATTCAGTACTTTGCTTTTTAAGCTCTGAGGTCTTTGACTTAACTTTCTCAGCTTCTTCCTTTTTACCCGTTTTCATCAGCAGACCAATCTCTTTAGCCAGGGTATTTGATTCGCTGAGGATGCCATCATTTCGAAGCTGGACATCCCTTCTTTTCTGGTCCAACTCAATAACTTCATCAATCAAAGAACCTGCGTTTTTGAACCTTCGCTTGCCCAGGCTTTCAATGACTCTATCTCTTTGTTCACGTATAATTTGTAATGATAGCATGTGTAGTTTATTGGCCGCCAAAATTAGTCAACCTGCCTAATATTATTTGCCCGACATTTGATAATATTCAGATTTGGACTATAATTGCACAGTCATCACGGCCTTTCGGCCCTTGAAATATATAAAACCCAGTTTTTTACGAGCCTTCAACTGCTGATCTAACTTTTAATGTTTTTTGAAGTCCTGCGGAAAATTCAGGTTTACTTATTTAAAACTTTATCAACAAACTCACTTTTTTAAAACCACATGCACACAATTGACGACCTCAATGTCATGCTCTTGTCTGAATTGAAAGATTTGGCTGAGCAAATGGGCATTAAAAATGCCAAGAAATTAGGTAAACAAGATCTGGTATATAAAATCCTTGATCAACAAGCCGTTTCAGGTGAAACCAGTTCGCCAAAAAAATCTTCTTCATCCAATAGTGATCGGAAGATGAGACCCCGGAAAAGGGAAAACGTTACTAACAAATCCACCAAGTCAGAAGAAAATTTATCGTCTGACGAATTACTTAAATCCATCGATCTGGAAATCGATAAAAGCGTTGCCAAATTTGAAGAGGCTATTCCCGCAGCGCCTGCAAGAGAAAAGAGAGCCCCTGCTGAACCAAGAGAGCCCAAAGAAACTGAATCAAAACAGGATCATTCACGAAAAGAGAGTAACGTTAAGGAGTTTGACGGAGTAATTTCCAACGAAGGAGTACTGGAGATCATGCAGGATGGCTATGGATTTTTGAGGTCTTCTGATTATAACTACTTGGCAAGCCCGGATGATATTTATGTATCACCTTCTCAAATAAAACTATTCGGACTTAAAACGGGTGATACCGTTAAAGGATTTATTCGCCCTCCAAAAGAAGGAGAAAAATATTTTGCTTTACTAAAAGTAGAAAGCGTAAACGGCAAGACCACAGAAGAGATTCGTGATCGGGTGGCGTTTGAATATTTAACGCCTTTGTTCCCGGACGAAATGCTGAAACTAAGCACCACACCCGATAACATGTCTACCCGCATCCTTGATCTTTTTTGTCCGATTGGAAAAGGTCAGCGAGGTATGATTGTAGCGCAACCCAAAACTGGTAAAACAGTTTTATTGAAACTGATTGCCAACGCTATTGCTGAAAATCATCCCGAAGTTTACTTATTAGTACTTCTCATTGATGAACGACCCGAGGAAGTAACGGATATGGCACGCAGCGTAAAGGCTGAAGTTATTGCTTCCACGTTTGATGAACAGGCCGAGCGTCATGTAAAAGTCGCATCGATTGTATTAGAGAAAGCAAAACGATTGGTAGAATGTGGTCATGATGTGGTTATTCTTCTTGATTCCATTACCCGTTTAGCCAGAGCGTACAATACTGTGGTACCTTCATCTGGAAAGATTTTATCGGGTGGAGTTGATGCCAACGCGTTACATAAGCCAAAACGCTTTTTTGGCGCAGCGCGCAATGTTGAAAACGGTGGATCATTAACCATCATTGCAACGGCCCTAATTGATACTGGGTCTAAAATGGACGAAGTTATTTTTGAAGAATTCAAAGGTACAGGCAACATGGAGTTGCAACTGGATCGCAAGCTTTCGAACAAGCGGGTATATCCTGCCATTGATGTTCCTGCTTCTGGCACAAGACGCGAAGAACTTTTAATGAAAGAAGAAGAGTTGCAGCGAGTTTGGATCCTGCGTAAGTACATGAGTGATATGAATTCGAATGAGGCTATGGAGTTCCTGCTTTCAAAAATGAAAGGCACGAAAAACAATGATGAATTCTTATTATCCATGAATGGATAAATACATTTTGAAGAAAATTAAAAGCTCCGAGTCATTTCGGGGCTTTTTTTATGCCCAATTACAATCTTTATCTTTACCCAGGTATGAAATCGTATCTTATTACAAACGCCCAAATAGTAAATGAAGGAAAAGTAGTTGAGGGTGATGTGCTCATTAAAGGAAATTACATTGAACGGATCGGTGCTGATCTACAAGCGCAATCTGCTGATCGGGTCATCGATGCCAGAGGCCAACACCTGCTGCCCGGAGTAATTGATGACCAGGTTCATTTTCGTGAACCCGGCTTAACACAAAAAGGAACTATTAAATCAGAGTCCAGAGCTGCTGTAGCCGGTGGGATTACAAGTTTCATGGAGATGCCGAATACGGTTCCTCCAACGTTCACACAAGAACTGCTTGAAGAAAAGTATCAAATCGCAAAACGGGATTCGTTAGCCAACTATTCGTTTTACATGGGCAGCAGCAATGACAATTTGGAAGAAGTCATGAAAACGGACGTCCGTGAAGTTTGTGGTCTTAAAATCTTCATGGGGTCAACGACCGGAAGTTTGTTAATCGATGATCCAAAAATTCTAGAAGGCTTTTTCTCCCGTTTTCCTTCAGTCATCACTACCCATTGCGAGGACGAATCCACGATTCGGAGAAATTCTGAACACTATAAAACACAATATGGTGAGAATTTGCCTATTGAGTTTCACCCTAAGATACGAAGTGCGGAAGGGTGCTATCTTTCTTCCTCTTTTGCAGTTGACCTGGCCAAAAAACATGGTACATACTTACATATTCTTCATATTTCAACGGCAAAGGAGACATTCCTGTTTAGTAACGATTTACCCCTTGAGAAGAAAAAAATAACCGCAGAAGCCTGTATTCATCACCTGTGGTTCAACGATAACGCGTACAAAAGGCTGGGCACTAAGATAAAATGGAATCCGGCCATTAAGACTCCAGCCGATCAGGATGGAATTCTCGAAGCCGTACTCGATAACAGGATTGATGTGATTGCCACCGATCATGCTCCGCATACATTAGGAGAAAAAGATGCTACCTATTTTAAAGCTCCTTCGGGTGGTCCTCTGGTTCAGCATGCTTTGCCCGCTATGATTGAATTTTATCACCAAAAAAAAATCAGTCTGGAGAGAGTTGTAGAAAAAATGTGTCATAATCCGGCTATACTCTTCCGAATAGAGAAAAGAGGTTTTATTCGCGAAGGGTACTTTGCTGATCTCGTACTGGCTGATCTGAACAAGCCCTGGGTTGTCGAAAAATCAAATATTCTCGCTAAGTGCGGATGGTCTCCATTTGAAAACGAATCTTTTCAATCTACCGTCACCCACACCTTCGTCTCAGGGAATCTATGCTGGGAAAATGGAAAGTTCCATGAGCAATCTACAGGGATGCGAATGCGGTTTAACCGTGAATTTTAATAAAAAACCCCGACCATTACGTCAGGGTTGTTATGGGTGAAA
>JAAUQD010000052.1 GCA_012032815.1 Flammeovirgaceae bacterium | reverse complement strand
GACTCAGAATACGGAAGAACATTTTAAAGGGATCAATGAAGCCTACGATGTTCTAAGCGATCCTGAAAAAAGTGGACGTATGACAATCGAACCAGGATGGAGCAGAGGCAACCGGTTCATCGTGATCCCGCTTACCGCAGAAGGGATAGACCCTATCAAACACAAAAAAAGAAAGACGTTCAACGGGAGCTAATGATCCAATATGCTCCGCTGGCAAGATGGGCATCACGTTTTGCCATGGTGTTGGCATTAGTTTTTATCATTGATTACGCCATACCATTCAAAAAAATGGAGGAAAGTGTGATGGAGGTTCAAAAAGTGTATATAGCTTCCCGCGTTGGTAAGCTGGTCAATCCTCTGCAAGTAAAGCTGGTGACATCGGCCGGTCGTGAATTAGAAGTTTCATATGATTTTAATATAGCGCGGGAGAATTCCCCAATTGAGGTTACCCAATCCCGACTTTTGCAAGTACCGATTGCCGTAGCACTCCTTCATGATAATCAGTATCGTGAGCGCATCCAGAAATCGATCTACCAAAATCTTATTTTCTTTCCTGTTATTTTGATAATCCTCTCCGTCATTGGGGTGGTTGTTAAAAATAATGTGGAGATGGAATTCAATCTTGGAATAGCTAATTTTGCAATCACTTTACTAAGTCTGATATTTTTAATTATTTCAATAGTACAATAGATGTCAAAAAGAAATGAATGGAAAAAAAGGGAAGGAGTAGTCTACTCCACCAATCAGGATTTTTCCTACGAGCAAAAACCTAAAAGTGAATTGCCTTCATTAAGAAATAATTTACAAAGCCTGCGCGTATCGTTAGACAAAAGTGGTAGGGCAGGCAAACAAGTTACCCTGGTTATTGGTTTTGTTGGTTCGAATAACGATCTTGAGAAACTCGGAAAACTTTTGAAGGGTAAATGTGGCGTTGGAGGGTCCGTCAAGAATGGTGAAGTTTTGATTCAGGGTGATTTACGCGATCGTGTAGTGGAAATACTTTTGAAAGAGGGATACAAAGCGAAGCGGGTTGGTTAATTGTCAGTAAGATCAGGAGTAAGAATTCGATGTATAGAATTATCTTCTTACTCCCGGCTCACTGACATTACTTTTATCCCTTTAGCTTCTTCAACTCTGCTTCATATACAGATATAAATTGTTTTTGATTGTCAGGAATATTTTTTATCGCTATCTCCCAATTTTTAATAGCATTCTTCTTATCACCAACTGCTTCATAGCCTCGTGCCAGTCCGACATATGTGGTAAACTTATCCTCAGGATTTTTTTCGTGATTTATTTTAAATACTTCCAGCGCCTGTTCATTTTTCCCCGCAGCAATCAGACTCCGTCCATATTGATGCACCTGAGTGATGGAAGCTGTTTGATGCATAATTGCTTTTTTCATTACCACATCGGCTTCAGCCGTTTTGTTTAAAGCTGTTAAAACACTGGCTTTTGTTTGAAGAGTCGTAAAGTCCTCCTGACCTACGAAAGGTCCGGTTACAGCATATTCTGCCCAAGTCAGTGCTTCATCAAGGTTCATATTATTCTGAACACAAAAAGTTGCCGCAGAAACCCAGTTGAGATGATTAAACCCCGCACCACCTCGAAGTTCGTCACGGATTGTAGCCAGGTAAAGGTTATTGATATCAGGCACTTCAATCGTAAATCCGATTTTCTTTTTTTCCCATTTTAATACAGCTTTTGTCGAGCTGGTTTTACGATCTTCAAAATTGTAGGATAGAAATTCATTGTATTCACTATTTTCTGGTGAGGCTTCAACACGAAGAGCGTCCTCCTGTTCATTATAAAAATAGCTTCCCCAACTGCTCGAATTGGTTGAAAAAATGAAGGTCCATGGTTTTTCTTTTTCAACAATGAGGTGCAATCCATAGGTACCCGCTTTTAATTTTTTGTTGTTGATTTGGACATCATGTGAAAAACTAATGGTGGTGTTTTCATTGGCACCGGCTCTCCAGGGCGATGCAGTGGCGGTACCAAATCCAAGGTTGGTCATGCCATATGGTACGAGCTCTCCCCAAACGTGATCTGTTCTGTCGTCACCGTTAGGTGCGTGAACATCAGGGCTGCTGTAATCAATAGTTACTTTTACCAACCCGATATACTGAATGACTTTTGCCTTTTGGTTGTCTCCGCTTGGTGGAGTTGTTATGGTTTGGCTAAAAGCCCAACTCGTGATGGTCAGAAATGCTATTACTGTAATTTCTCTTTTCATGTTAAACTTGTTTTGTGTTGATATAGCTAGCTTGTTTTCAACGAATTTGAAAAGCAATTGGGCTAATTCATTTAGGGGTATTTTTAAAAGTCTTGTTATTCAGTTATGTTCGTAAGACTACAAAGCGATGGATTATATACCTCGAAAGATAAAATTTAAAGCCTGGGATAAGGAGAATAAGCTATTGATGCGGCTGAACAGTATCCAATGCAACAAAGGAGAGTTGTTTAAAAAGAATCATATTCTTCTTCAATTTTCTGGCTTCACTGACCATGAAGGAGAAGAATTGTATGAAATGGATGTGGTGTTCATTGACTACAAAAAATTTGTAATCTGTTGGCAAAATGGGTGGTTCTATGCACCTATCGAAAATATTGATTCTCTTGAAGTTCTTGTTAAGGCGAAGACAGAAAGTATGAGGAGATTTTGCAGCTATTTTGAACTTGAAGGACAGCCTGTCTAGGTTTTGTTTAACTTGGTCCCAATGTATTTGACCGCTTCAGCAATGGTTTGCAATTTTTCAGCATCATCATCAGGGATTTTAATATCGAATGTTTGTTCGAAGTCCATGACCAGTTCTGCATAGTCTAATGAGTCAATACCAAGGTCTTTTACAAAATTAGCATCGGGGGTAATTTCGGAAGGAGGGATTCCCAATTTCTCGGTGAGGATAGCTGTCACCGTCTTTTGAATATCTTGCATATCGTACAAATAACTTGCAAATCTACTAATCTTTGGGGGAATTAAAAGCGGAGTAAGAATCGGTGCCCTCGCTTAATTTGGATTGAACGCTTATACGGCCATCGTGCTGTCGCATGATTTGTTTTGATAAACTCAGCCCAATTCCAGACCCACTTTTCTTAGTTGTAAAGAAAGGAATGAATATTTTTTCCAGTGCCTCAGGGTCAATCCCGGGTCCGTTGTCTCTGACACTAATGATGGTGTGTCCTTTTGAAAAATAAGCCGCTAGCCATATCTTTTTATCGCTTTGTTCATCGAACGATTGAATGGCATTTTTAATAAGGTTTATGATTACCTGTTCAATCATGTTTTTATCAGCTGTAACCAATAGATCGGACGGGTCAACATCCGTTTTAATGATGATTTTATTATCTGTAATTTCTTTTTTATGAAGTACCGTAAGTTCTTCAAATAGTTTCTTTATCGAGATGTCTGTTTTTTTAGGTTGCTGAACATGCGAAAGATTTCTGAACTCCTTTACAAACCGGATCAACCCCTCACTACGTTTGTTAATGGTTTTAATGGATAGGTGCATATCTTCAGCAGCATCTTTTTGTAACTGCACCTCGCCCTTATCTTTTTAATTGTGTGTCTAATTCGTTCTCAATTAAACCGGCCAAAGAAGAAATTGGTGTTACAGAATTCATGATTTCATGAGTCAATACCCGAACCAGGTTTTGCCAGGCTTCCATTTCCTTTTCATCCAATTCAGTTTGAATGTTATTCATGGAAATAAGCTTTACCACTTCACCCCTCAATGTAAGTTCAATGGCGTACACGGATAATTGGAATGTTTCATCGCCCGAAACAACTCGCACCAGCTCACGTCCCCCTGTCTTTAATCGAACTATGGCGTCTACCAGTGGTTGGCTGATTTGTTTTAAGTCTTCCAGTTGATCCGCTTTTTCCAGGTGCAAAAGTTTTTTAGCGGCAGTGTTCATTACCTGGATCGTTCCATCTTTCTTAAATGCAATCAGGCCTATACCGACATGATGGACAATATTTTTCAGAAACTGATATTCCGAATCTTTTTCACGTCTTGATGTTCTGAGTTTTTGAATGGCTTCATTGAGCATATTTTTAAAACGTTCAGTAGATGGATCTTCGGAAGAGTTTTTAAAACTCAGCGAAAAATCATCAAACCGAATGGACTCAAAATACGATTCAACATTTTCGGGTGGTTGTTGAAACACTTCCACCAGTTTTTTTACCTGGAAAAAGATAGCTGCTAATAACGCGATGATTAGTAAAAGACTATAGGACGAAAAAACAAAGTACCCAAGACCCAAGGCCGTGATGATGAGAATTAACAGCCTTGTGGCAATAGGTGATCGCCAGTTAAATTCCATATTTCTCCATCCTGCGATACAACGAAGCCCTGGTTAATCCCAGTTCTTGAGCTGCTTTTGAAATGTTGCCACTGTGTAGTTGAATAGCCTTAACCACAGCCGCTTTTTCGACTTCATCCAGTTTTAAGGTATCAGAAACCGGACCTTCATCTGAATGTCTCCGATTGAAAAGAAAATCGCTTTCCTGAAGTGATAAGGAATCAGCCATTATAACTGCCCTTTCAATAGCATGCTGAAGTTCGCGGACGTTTCCCGGCCAGGCATACTTTTTTAACTTCATCATGGCCGCATCAGAAATGGTTTCAATTTGCTTGTGGTATTTCCTCGAATAATAATTCAGGAAGTGAGTAGCCAATAATGGAATATCCTCAACGCGTTCGCATAACGGAGGTATGTGTATCTCCACAGTATTAACCCGATACAGCAAATCTTGTCTGAATTTACCTTCAGCTACCATTTGGGTAATGGGCATGTTGGTAGCGCAAATCAAACGAATGTCAACTTCTTTAGCCTGGTTAGATCCAACACGGGCTACCTTCCGGGATTGCAAGGCGCTGAGTAATTTACTTTGCAATCCCAAACTTAGATTACCGATCTCATCGAGAAACAAGGTGCCATTGTGGGCGAGTTCAAATCGCCCGGGCCGGTCTTCATGCGCATCGGTGAACGATCCTTTCTTATGTCCGAATAATTCGCTTTCAAAAAGCGTTTCTGTAATTGCTCCCATATCTACTGAAACGAAAGAATTTTCATGACGAAGTGACCGTTGATGAACTGCTCTGGCTACGAGTTCTTTTCCTGTCCCATTTTCTCCAAGGATAATGATATTGGCATCGGTCTTGGCAACTTTATCTATAAGTTGAAAGACTTCTTCCATCACTTTGCTCTTGCCAATAATATCTCTGAAAGGTTGGCTGATTTGTTCTTCTAAAAGTGCTTTCGCTTTTTTTAATTTATCAACTTCATTATAGGATTTCTTGAGTTTAATGGCCGTGGAAATCGTGGCTATTAGTTTTTCATTTTGCCAGGGTTTTAATATAAAATCAGTGGCCCCGTCTTTCAAAGCACGAACAGCCATCTCCACATCCCCAAAGGCGGTAATCATAATGACCACCGCTGAAGGATCCTTCTCTTTAATTTGTGCTAACCACTGAAATCCTTCCTTGCCACTGGTCGTGTCTTTACTGAAATTCATATCCAGGAGGATCACATCGTACGTATCGTTATTAAGAAGAAAGGGAATTTTGTTAGGATTCTTTTCTATGATAACATGATGGTCATACTTTTTCAGGAGCATTTTGGCTGCCAACAAAACGTCTTCATCATCATCGATCATCAATATTTTACCACCATCGTTTGCCATAATTCGGGTTTAGGAATCACAATTACTGGAAAAACTATGCCAACACCTAGGCTGTACGAAAATGCAGATTTCTACATAAACATAGTGCTAATATGAACATTAGTGTTCGTATTCGTACATATCTCAAAACCCTAAATGAAGATTTAAATGACTTACTGCAGGAAATACTCAAAGATCTCAACGGTATCTTTTTTTACCAATATCAATCGCTCATCGGTAATCAGTGCAAATATGCAATCGCCTTCTATTTTTAGTTCACGGGTTTCCTCTGTATAAAGATCGAAGAGAATAATTTTATTATCTTTTAAGAAGTACAATTCTTCCCCCATAAAATTGAAGTATTTAATATTTCGTTCTTCAATGGAACGAACCAGTTTTCCGAGAGAAGTAAACATGCTGATGCCTGATTCTGTATCTAGAAGAAAGATCATGTTTTGATACTCCCTGATTTGAATAATATTGGGGTCGTCATCCCAACCGGGTGCTTGAAGTTTACTTTCATACGTAAGACCTTTTTGCAAGGATTCAATTCGTTTTAGTGATTGATCGGCACCATCGATTATCCACAATGAGCTTTCATAGCCCGGGCTGATAAGATGAGGAAAAATAGCCAGCGAAGAGTCTAACACAACAATCCTTTCATTTTGCAATTCATGATCCAGAATATGGTAATGAAATGAATCCGGAGAATGGACAACAATCTGCAGGGGATTCCACGCTTCAACATTTATTTTTTTAGCCTCCATCGGTTTCGATTCGGCCAGCAACTCACCGTCAGGATTATATTTTTGGATTACCGAGTTTTTTAGAATCAGGTAAAAATTGCCAAGCCGATCAACCGAGATGTTTTCTATCGATCCAGGGTTCAGTTCTGAAATTTTTTTTGGTTGCCCGTGTGCAGCAATGACCATGACCCACAAATAAAGAAGCAATCTCATTTGAAATTTTTTAACTGGATGGTTGCTCCATCATAAACTGCATAAGGTGTACCATGAACCCATTCCCCTGTGTTGATGTAGCGACTCCCAGCTCCCACTTCGAGATCTAAAGCCAGGTGACGGTGGCCAAATACATAAAAGTCATGGTGTGTTTTACGTTCAACTTCTTTGCAATACTTCAATAAAAATTCATTTTCCTCACCCATAAACTTCTCTTCGCGTTTCATGTTTGAAATACGACTTCTTTTACTCCAGGAATGCGCAATTCGTGTGCCTAAATTTGGATGTATACGGGCAAAGAGCCATTGCGAAAAAGCACTTTTAAAGATCCTCTTTAGAAATTTGTATTGTCGATCACCTGGCCCAAGCCCATCACCGTGGCCAACCATCATTTTATGATGATCGGTTTTAATCAATATAGGCTCACGAATAATTGAAACCCCTAATTCTTTAGGGAAGTAGTCAAACATCCACATATCATGGTTTCCGGTAAAAAAGAAGATAGGAATTCCGGAATCAGATAGTTCTGCAATTTTTCCCAATAACCGGATGAAGCCTTTTGGAACAGTGGAGCGGTATTCAAACCAAAAATCAAAAAGATCACCAAGGAGGTAGATGCTGTGTGCATCTATCCGGATATTCTCCAGCCATTCTACAATGCACTTTTCTCTCTCCAGGCTGGAACGGTTATCCGGAACACCCAAATGAAAATCGGATGCAAAGTAAATTTTTTTACCGGGGGGTAGGGTTATTATTTGCTCGTGCATGCAAGCACAATGATACTAATCCTTATGTAGAAAGTATGACTAAGTAGCGGAATCCTTTTTTTCCTCGGCAGCCGGAGTCTTCGGGCTTTCATCTTGTTTAGGATCATCAGGCAGAGGCGCTTGATCAGAGTTTTCTTCCGCAACTACTTCCGTTTTATCGTCTCCTTTGCCATTGTCGTTTGTAAATTTTTGATAGGTTGTCTGGTTGACAAACGGACGCTTTCCAATTAATCGTTCTAAATCTGATTGGAATATGATTTCCTTTTCAAGCAACTCTTTGGCAATGATTTCCAATTTGTCGCGATGTTTCTCAAGCAGGTCTTTCGTGCGTTTATAAGCTGCATCAATTATCTTCTTTACCTCCTGATCGATTTTTTCAGCCGTGGCATCTGAATACGGTTTGTTGAAATTGTATTCCGATTGCTTCGAGTCGTAGAAAGAGAGATTTCCAATCTCAGGATTCATTCCATAAATGGTGACTATACTATAGGCCATCTTAGTGATTCTCTCCAGGTCACTCAACGCACCGGTAGAAATTTTTCCGAATACCAATTCTTCAGAAGCACGGCCACCAAACGTCATACACATTTCATCAATCAACTGTTCGGTTTGATAGAGGAATTGTTCTTTTGGCAAATACTGGGCGTAGCCCAATGCGGCAATTCCGCGCGGAACGATGCTTACCTTAACCAACGGATCGGCATGCTCAAGAAACCACCCGGCCACAGCATGACCTGCTTCATGGTAAGCAACAATCTTCTTTTCCTCAGGGGATATTATTTTGGTTTTCTTTTCAAGACCACCAATTACTCTGTCAATGGCATCCTGAAAGTCAATCATGTCGACTTCCTTTTTGTCTTTGCGGGCAGCAATCAAAGCCGCCTCATTACAAACGTTGGCAATTTCAGCACCGGCAAAACCCGGAGTCTGAGCAGCCAATTTTTTTGTATCTACATCTTTTGAGATTTTAATAGGTTTTAAATGCACTCTGAAAATATGCTCACGACCTACAATGTCCGGTTTGTCAATACTGATCTGACGATCAAAACGACCTGGACGTAACAATGCAGAGTCCAAAACATCAGGACGGTTGGTGGCTCCTAATATAATGACACCACTATCGGTGGCAAATCCATCCATTTCAACAAGCAGCGAGTTCAATGTGTTCTCGCGCTCATCATTTGCTCCAGGTAATTGACCCCGCCCTCTTGATCTTCCAATGGCATCAATCTCATCGATAAAAACAATGCAGGGCGCTTTCTCTTTAGC
Source organism: Flammeovirgaceae bacterium (assembly GCA_012032815.1). Taxonomy (GTDB): domain Bacteria; phylum Bacteroidota; class Bacteroidia; order Cytophagales; family Cyclobacteriaceae; genus ELB16-189. Next base: position 8,510 of record JAAUQD010000052.1, on the reverse strand, counting down.
TTGCTTGAAAAGATCGCGAACACGAGCTGCGCCTACACCTACAAACATTTCGACAAAGTCAGATCCGGATAATGAAAAGAACGGAACGGCTGCTTCTCCGGCTACAGCTTTAGCTAATAATGTTTTACCTGTTCCGGGAGGTCCTACCAACAAGGCGCCTTTAGGAATCTTGCCACCTAGTTTTGTAAATTTCTCAGGACTTTTAAGGAACTCAACAATTTCTTTTACTTCTTCTTTGGCCTCATCGAGTCCGGCTACATCAGCAAACGTTATTTTTACTTTATTTTCTGCATCAAATAATGCAGCCTTAGATTTCCCGATATTAAAGATCTGTCCACCCGGACCACCACCACCGGTCATCCTTCGCATGAGCATCCAAAATCCAAATAAAATCAAAAAGAAGAATCCCCAGTTGAACAGCATTCCGGTGATATCGCTGCGCTCTTCGTACTTAAGGTCAATACGCTGCTCTCTCGAAATTTTTGAATTTATCTCTTTGTAGTATTCGGCAAATTGATCTACCGAGCCGATGCGTAGTTTATAATGAGGCCCGTTAGGATTAACACCAAACGGACTGCTTGAATCCATTTCTTGTTTGTAAATAGAGTTTTGAAGTGCTTCGGCATTGAGCGTTATTTCAACAAGATCTTCATTCTTAATAACGATAATCTTTTTGACGTCCTTCCGCGTAACCATGTCTTCAAAACGACTGGACTGAATTTCTACCAGATCACCAGTGCGCGAAAAGTAACTGACCACAAGGACTACTGCCACTAAAGCCAGAATGATCCACATCTGATAGTTTTGTCGTGGATTTTTTCCTAGCGGAGATTTTTCTTTATCTGACATTTCTTATTTTTCTTCTGTTATCAACACTAACGTTCAAACACCTTATTAGTTCGGTCGGTCCTCGATTTCTGTAATCACAGCATCACCCCACAGTCTTTCCAGGGAGTAATAATTTCGTTGTTCTTTTTTAAACAAGTGGGCCACTACATCTATATAGTCGATTAACATCCACTCTTTATTGTTTTTGCCTTCGATATGCCAAGGACTTTGTGCCATTATTTTTCCTACCATCTCATCGATTGAATCAGCAATGGCTTCAAGTTGTTTATCGGATCCTCCGGAACAGATTACAAAAAAATCGGCTACAGCGTTTTTTACTTTGCGAAGATCCATCACAATAATATCGCTGCCTTTTTTTTCCTGCATTCCCTTCACAATAGCCTGGCTCAACTTCTCTGAATCAGGGATCTTCTTTGTTTTCGCCATTAACTATCTTTCACTCTATTATCTTTGAAAATCGTGCAAAGCTAACCAAAATACATTGTATAAAATCCCTGCCAAAACGCTTTTCCTGGGCAAAAAACTTATTTATGTGCCACATTGTCACTCCACAAATAAATTAGCCTCTGAGATTGCCGGTGAGAAAGAGTTTCAGGATGGTACGGTTATAATAACCGATCATCAAACCCATGGCCGGGGTCAACGCGGGAACACATGGGAAGCAGAACAGGGAAAGAACTTCACGTTTACCATTCTGTTTTCACCAACATTTCTATTGCCCATGGATCAGTTTTATCTGAACATGGTAATCTCACTGGGTATAACGGATTATATTTTCAATTTATTTCAACGCTCTGCATTAATCAAATGGCCAAACGACATTTTATTTAATGAGAAGAAAGTAGGTGGTATTTTGATTGAGAATCAAATCAGTGGCAATCGCATGACGTCCAGTTTTGTTGGGATCGGGCTAAACATGAATCAGGAAAAGTTTGATGATCGGAAAGCCTCCTCACTTCGACATTTTTCCGGTGTAGACTTTTCCTTGAATAACGAGTTGCCTGATCTCTTGAATCATATAGAAAGCAGGTATATTTCACTGAAAGCAGGAAAGACCAAAGCGTTGGCAAGTGATTATCATGAACGATTATTCGGTGCAGGAGAATGGAGAAAGTACCTGGTCGGAGAAAAGGAAATAAACGGGAAAATTGAAGGTGTGGACAGCACAGGCAGGCTTCTTTTGGAGACCAATTCGGGCGTGAATTCCTATGAATTAAAGGAGATCCGGTTTATTTATTAATCTCAATTAACCATTCAAATAATAGTGTATACGCGGTAAATCAAAACGAACGAATATTGCTTTCCTAAAAACCAATACTATCAAAATGAAAATTGAAATAAGAAATCTGATCATGGCCATGCTGCTGCTTTTCAGTATCGATGGCCTGTCGCAGCAACTTGACATGGAAAAGTTGAAGGGAATGAAACCACGAAGCATTGGTCCTGCCGGCATGAGTGGTAGAATCACAGCAATTGATGCTGTTGTTTCTAATCCTGACATTATTTACGCTGGTGCTGCATCGGGTGGTGTTTGGAAGTCAACCAGTGGAGGTGTTTCGTGGGAACCAATATTTGATAAGGAAGCCGTACTTTCAATTGGCGCTCTGGCCATTCAACAGGACAATCCCTCGGTTATATGGGTTGGTACCGGTGAAGGAAATCCCAGAAACAGCTTGAATGGTGGTTATGGCCTTTACAAGAGTCTTGATGCAGGAAAAACGTGGAAGCTAATCGGGCTTGAAAAAACAAGACACATCCACCGGATAGTTATTGATCCTAAGAATCCAAATACGGTATATGTCGGGGCCATTGGTTCTCCATGGGGTGAGCATCCTGAACGCGGTGTTTTTAAAACAACTGACGGTGGCACGACCTGGGAGAAGGTGTTATTTGTAGATAATAAAACCGGATGTGCTGATTTAGTGATGGATCCATCCAATCCGAATAAACTTTTCGCTTCTATGTGGGAGCACCGCAGACAACCGTGGACGTTCAACTCGGGTGGTCCGGGATCCGGCTTATATGTGACTTACGATGCAGGCAAAAACTGGAAACGTCTGACCAGTAAGGAAGGATTACCCGAAGGAAATCTGGGTCGGAGCGGAATTGCAATTGCCAGAAGCAATCCCGATGTTGTTTATGCTTTGGTAGAGTCAAAAAAGAATGCATTATATAAGTCTGAAGATGGTGGAGCCAAATGGACCAAAATCAATGACAAGGATGAGATTGGAGATCGCCCTTTCTATTACTGGGAAATTTATGTTGACACAAAAAATGAGAATCGGCTATACACCATCTTTTCAAGAGTGAATGTAAGTGAAGATGGAGGAAAATCCTTCCGTCAGCTATTACCTTATTTTGGAGTTCACCCCGATCATCATGCATGGTGGATTCATCCTGAAGATCCAAGTTTTATGATTGATGGTAATGATGGAGGATTAAACATCACACGCGATATGGGTAAGACATGGGTGTTTGCGGAGAATATTCCGGTAGGTCAATTTTACCATGTGAGCGTGGATAATGATCATCCTTACAACGTATATGGAGGATTGCAAGACAATGGCTCGTGGGGCGGCCCGGCTTATGTTTGGCGCAATGGAGGTATTCGCAATTCCTACTGGCAGGAAGTTTTATTTGGAGATGGATTTGATGTGTTGCCCGATCCGGATGATAGCCGATATGGTTTTGCTATGTCGCAGGGAGGTAACGTGCGCCAGTATGATATGGAAACCGGTTCAACAAAAAATATCAAGCCTACCCACCCGGATGCAGATGAAAAAGTGAGATTTAACTGGAATGCGGCAATAGCCGGAGATCCATTCAGTAAGTCAACACTATACTATGGAAGTCAATATGTTCACAAATCATCCGATAAAGGAAATACCTGGGAAATTATTTCACCAGATCTTTCAACAAATAATCCCGAGAAACAAAAGCAGCATGAGAGTGGCGGATTAACGATGGATGCAACGGGTGCCGAAAACCATTGTACCATTTTGGCCATTGCGCCAAGTCCCGCAAAACAGGGAGTGATTTGGGTGGGTACCGATGATGGCAACCTGCAACTCACACAGGATGGAGGTAAGACATGGACGAACGTCTCCTCGTCAATCACAGGCATGCCTAAAAATGCATGGATACCGCAAATACAGCCTTCGGCAAAAAATGCGGGAGAAGTTTTAGTGATAGTAAATAATTATCGTCAATTTGATTATAAGCCTTACTTATTCCGTACGCGCGATTTTGGAAAAACCTGGGAGAGCCTGATCAATATATCGCAGATTGGAGAAAACAACTATACGCTTTCTGTTGCACAAGATCCGATTGAACCAAGGTTAATGTTTTTGGGATGTGAGAATGGATTGTTTGTAAGCATTGATGAAGGAAAGAACTGGACAAAATGGACCAATGAATTTCCTGCGGGTGTTCCTGTTATGGATATGGTAATACATCCAAGAGAATATGATTTGGTGCTCGGTACATTTGGCCGTGCCTTTTATGTTTTGGATGATATTCGTCCTTTGCGTGATCTGGCAAAATCAAGTAGTAAACTCAATACAACAGCAGGTATTTTTACACCGCCCATTGGTTATCAGGTATCCATTCAACAACCTGCCGGACCAAGGTTTGAAGCGAATGCTATATATAGTGGAGAAAATCGACCAAATGGAGCGCTGATAACCTATGTGATAAATAAACCAGAGGAAAAGAAGGAACAGCCCGCACCTGTGGCGTCAACTTCTAAAAAAGGCAAAAAAAATGAACCAATTAAAGAGGAGCCTAAGCCGGCAGTTAAAGAAAAACCAAAGGCTAAAGCTGATTCAGTCAAAATCGAAATTTTCAACAGCCAGGGAAATTTGATTCAAACAATTACACGTAAAGCTCCGGAAGAAAACGGTATTCACCGGACGACCTGGAACATGACCGAAAAAGGTGTGACCAGACCATCAAGAACGGAAAGGCGTGGAGGCGGAGGTGGGTTTCAATTTGGCCCTTCAGGTCCCTCGGTACTGCCGGGAGATTTCAAGCTTCGGTTGAGTTATGCGGGAGCAAAGGACTCTACTATGATTACGGTCATGGCAGATCCGCGCTACAATACACCCAGATCGGTGTTGGAAGCTCGGTATAATATGACTAAAGATTTAGAAAAACTGACCACGGCCGCAGAGCAGGCGAGTGCCAGACTACGGGAATCTCTGAAGATTACCGATGAGTATGAGAAAAAAATAAAAGAATTAAAGCGTGATGAACTAAAAGAGGCCGGCACAAAAACGAAAGCCATGAAAGATTCCGTCAATGCGTTGCTGGATTATATGTTTGGAAAGGAAGATGAACGTCAGGGTATTACACGTAATCCTGATCCAACTCCTTTATCCTATATTTTTGTGGCGCAATCATACATTGGGTCATCTAATGAGCCCATTAATGAAACCGATCGCAGAGTTTTTAAACATGCGGAAGATAAGGTGAGTGAGATGATTACTAAGGTGAATGCATTCTATGAAAAGCAATGGCCTGAATACAAGACATTCATGGAGAAACAGAATATTTCACCGTTTAAAGATTACAAACCGATTCAGAAACAATAGAATTGTAAGTTATTATTAAAGACCGTCTCATACGTGCATGAATGAAATGTTCATAACCAGGAGATGGTCTTTTGTATTTTTATAAAATGATCTCGACTTCAGGACTTACCTACGCATACAATGAAAAGATATTAGCATTCCCGGATCTTAAGATCGAGAGTGGAAATCACTTATTGTTATTAGGTGAGTCAGGTAGTGGAAAAACAACCTTGCTCCATTTACTGGGAGGATTATTACGATCACAAAAGGGTTCTATCAAAGTTGCTAACACCGATGTTCAAAATCTAACTCAATCGGAATTAGATTCTTTCAGAGGACGACATATTGGTTTCATTTTTCAGAAGAATCATCTGATCAGTGCGCTAACGGTATTTCAGAACTTAATGTTGGCCCCTTTTCTGTCTCATCAACCACAAAATCCCAACTGGATTGAGCAGTTGCTTGAAAAATTATCCATTGCAGAAAAGAGGAATTCACAAATAAAAGAACTTAGCCATGGCCAGGCACAGCGTGTGGCGATTGCGCGGGCCTTAATGAACAAGCCTCAAATTTTGTTGGCGGATGAACCGACATCAGCATTGGATGATACCAATTGCAATCGGGTAATCGATCTCTTGTTGGAAGTAGCCTCCTGGAATCAATCATCTTTGGTAATTGCTACACACGATCAGAGGCTAAAAAATCGATTTCAAAATCAAATACTTCTTTGATGAACGTATTTATACTTTCCTGGAGTTATCAGAAATCAAAACCACTTCATACCGGTTTGAACATCGTACTGCTGGGTTTGGGAATAGCGGTTATCACGATAATTTTACTACTGAATGATCAACTTGAAAAAAAGATTGAAGATAATTCGCGTGGAATTGACTTGGTGGTAGGCGCCAAGGGCAGTCCGCTGCAACTTATTCTTTGTAATATCTTTCACATCGACTTTCCAACCGGAAATATCAAACTACAGGAAGCTGAAAAACTGGCCGGCAATCGGTTGGTAAAATGGGCAATACCAATGGCCCTGGGTGATAGCTATATGGGCTATCGAATCGTAGGATCGACAAAAAATTATGTTGATCACTATGGGGGAGAGTTAGCAGAAGGATTTTGGTGGCAAAATGACTTAGAGGTTTGCGTTGGTGCTGCTGTAGCTGAAAGATTACAACTTCAAGTGGGCAGTTCATTTCATAGCATGCATGGATTGACGCTGGAATCATCAGAACATGAAGGGCATGGGTATGTCGTAAAAGGAATTCTGAAGAGGAGCAATACCGTGCTTGATCAGTTAATTCTCACAAACGTTCAGAGTATTTGGCAGGTGCACGATCATGATAGCGCGCGTCAGGTTGATGGCCCCGCTTCTCGTTTAATACCCGGTTTACATTCTGGAGACTCAACAAAGGAGATAACCTCTTTGCTGATCAAATATCAAAATCCAATTGCGGCTATTCAGTTACCCCGGTTTATCAATACACAAACCCCTTTACAGGCCGCATCTCCGGCTTTTGAAACAGCCAGACTATTCTCCATTCTTGGTATTGGTGCGGAGCTGATGATGGGGTTTGCTTATGTTATTATTATAATTTCTGCGCTTAGCATATTCATTGCCCTTTATAATTCGCTAAAAGAACGCAAGTATGATTTAGCTATTATGCGATCTATGGGGGCTTCTAAAACTTCTTTAGTTACTACCGTTTTACTGGAGGGTTTATCGCTAACCTTTTTTGGAACTGTGTTTGGCCTGGTGCTTGGGCATATTGCCTTGCTACTATTTACGGTATTTGTTGCCGATGCCAAACAAATGGAGCTGACGTCCAGCGTGTTCATCGCTGAAGAATGGCTAATATTGGCGGCAAGTTTGCTGCTCGGATTGTTATGCTCAGTTTTACCATCGTGGCAAGCTTATAGAACGGATATTCATAAAATTTTGGCAGGTAATGGATAACATGAAAACAAGAATTTTACTCGTAGGATTTTTTTGATAACGCTTCAACTTTTCGGTCAGGAGAAAAAAATTGATGGATGGCTTGAGTTTGCGAAAACTAAGTTTGAGGCGAAGTACAATGAGAAGCAAGGTGAGTATTTCATGTTACCCGTTTTCTCGGCTGATCTCAAGGGGTTGGTTGGAAAAGAAATAAGCCTGGAAGGATATTACCTCCCCATTGATATTGAAGGAAATGCCTATATCATATTGTCCAAGTTTCCTTTCAGTCAGTGTTTTTTTTGTGGGGGTGCAGGACCCGAATCAATAGCTGAGGTAGTTTTCAAATCCAGTCAATCCAAATTCGAAGCGGATCAATACTTACGCGTAAAGGGAAAACTAAAGTTGAATGACAAGGATTTGGAACATGGAAATTTTATTCTTGAAGAATCTGTTTTGGTAAGTAAGTAAGATGTCAGAAAGGAATGTGGGTCGACTGAAGTTAATGACCGTACCAATGATCCTCTGTTTTATCGGGGCTGTCGTGGGTATACTCCTGGTAAAAAATATCATGGGAGTGATTGCTTGTACGCTACTTCCCTTTGGTGTGTACACACTAATCATCGGTGAAGTATATTCGACATCGGGCACGCTTAGAGGAATCAAAGCTCGGCTGACAGGACTACTTTTTACTGCACTTCCCGCCTGGATACTGTACTCAATTCTATGGTTAATTCCCTCAGAGCAGCTTCGCGCAGAGTCAGATTCCTATAATCAATGGGTTGGAACGTGGCGTGAAGTGAACAGCGGTTTGATTGAGGAGTGGAAGAGGGAAGAATCTTTTTTAGTTGGTAAGAATTATCGAGTAAGCAATCAAGACACCACATTTCTAGAATCATTACATGTATACCTATCCGATAGTGGTACTTTTTATGTCCCAACTGTGTTTGATCAGAACGATGGCAAACCCATTCCCTTTAAAAATCTTTTCGGATATAACTACATTTGTATTTGCAAATCCTCAACATGATTTTCCGCAAACCATAGCCTATTCATTTCAGTCAAAAGATGACTTGACAGTAACGATAAGCGGTATTATTGAAAGTAAGTACAGGGAAAGTAAATTTACATTTAGTAAAATAACAAAATAATCA
>JAAUQD010000007.1:39568-52144 GCA_012032815.1 Flammeovirgaceae bacterium | reverse complement strand
AATTATCTTCACTGTCGTTTGGCTTGTTCGGCTCCTTTGGGTCGTCATTTGGATTCTTTCTTTTGCCATGTATTAGTTTTTAGGGTATTGATACAAAAGTAACGCAATTTCCATAAAATTCCGGTATTAAAAGACCCAACTCACCCCTCCCATTGCCTGAAATCCACGCACCGGATAATTAATGTATACCGGATACTCCGTTGAAAGTATATTATTCATTCTTATAAAGAGACTAAATTGTTTTGATACAAAATAGTCTACCCTTACGTTTAAGTCCAATGCCTCTTTTAATTCAACAATCTGGCCCAGTTGATAATCCATCGCCTTCATTCCGCCTTGCCCGATAAAGTTCACATCGGCATGAAGTTTTTCGTTAAAAGTAAAGGCAAGAAGTGCGTCCACCCTGTAGGTTGGCCGGTGGCTGATCACTGAAATAGTATCCGCCTTGTAAGAGAAATAATCGCCCCGTAGCCTAAAACTTCATGAACTTCACTTTTTCATACCCCACTTCAGCAAAGAGATTCATCCTTCCGGTATTTCCTCCGTCATAGTTAACAATAAATTTGGCTTGATCACTCGCAAGGCTTTCATAAAAATACCAGTTCTTTAAATTAGCGTAGGCCCCTCCAATATTGAACACTCCCATTTTGCCCAACTTCCCTTTGAAGCCGGTTGAAAAATCAAAACTCCGGTTGGTATGAAAAATAGAAATGTTCGGTGCAGTCCAAAGATTTTCTTTACTGATGGTATGCAGCCCAACCTTGTCCATATCTCCTGTTAAATTGGCAAATAGTGAAACAGCCTGGCCCAGTGAATAATCTGCTATAATATTAGGGTACACATGAAAAGACTTTTTACCAATGGTATCGTTTTCAATTGATGTGTTAACTCCGACAATCAAGGATAATTCATCAATGGGTTTGAACTGAAAAGCAGGGTTTATTTTAAACAAGTGCCGAGGTTTAGCATCCACCAGTTCGTCCCTTCGCGCAATCACAATATAGTCTGAATTGATTATTACTTTATTGCGATCTGAAAGTTTGTAGTAACTATTGAAAAGAACATCAACTTCACTTTCAACAGCACTGTAATTATCCTCCAGGTAACTGAACTTTCCCTTTAACCCATAGTTGAAATTACTTTTATTTAAATTTCCCAAATCACCTCCTACCGAGTAGATAGTATACGATTGCTTAAAATTATTTCGGTCAACGGTTGGCAATGTTTCATACCCATAGAAATAGGAAGTCATATTTTCAAACCCAAGATATGCGCCTGTAACCAGTTGCTTAGAGAAGCCTTTTGCTTCTAAATCAATTTTTGTATTTCCTGATGCTGAGTTTTCATCATCCACGGGTCCCTTTCCGTAACTTTGATGAAATACATGCCCGCTATAATACCTGTTCTTATTTCGCTTTGAATTAAAATTAGCTTCCAGATATGGTGCAGCGTAATTCCCATATCCTGCACTTATATAATTGCCCCTCAACTTTTCAATTTCTTCCTGTTTCAATCTTAAAGGTCGAATTGAGGGTTGAAATTCGGGAGTTTCAAAATAAAATTCCTGAAACTATAAACGATCTCAGGAACAATCGGCTCTACAGGACGAGGAGGAATTTTTCATAATTACGGCTTGCAGGCGGAACTGAAACTTGTCGCTCCTTTACTATTTCCACTTCCACTTTCTCTAAAGATCCATCACCTTCCCAGGTTTGCGCCATTATCAGCGCAGGCAAAAAGAAAAGTGAAAAGAGAAAACTACTCTTTAGTAAAATTGAACTGATGGTATATGAAGATTTAATTTTCAATTGAATCTTTTTTTATTTCCTCGTTCTTTTTTAACTCTTCCGATTCAATGCGTTGTAATTTTTCTTTGGCAATGTTTCGAATATACTCCTCCGGGAAATGCTCAATCAGAGAGTTAAGTGTAGCCTTAGCCTGAAAAACATCACCCGTTTCCAAAGCATAATCAGCCAAAAGCAAATATCCTTTCCCAACCCAGTTGGGATAAGCTGAAAATTCGGTATTCAAAGAAACGAGCACTTCGTAGCATTGTTTATACTGTTTTGTAAGGAATAATATTTCACCGAGCAAATATTTTGCTTCGGCTCCATTCTCATCCCTTGCTGAATTTAACGTATTCAAGAATTCATCTTTCGCCAGCTCATAATCACCTTTGGCCATGGCCGCTTTGCCCAAGTACAATGAAGCTTTGTTTTGTGCCCCCGCATTTATATTTCCCTTTTCAAGAATTATTGCTGCATAATGAACGACAGAATCGTATTGCGCCAGGAGATAGTACGATTCCATTAAACCTGCCCATGCGTTGTATTGGTCTTTCTTTGTTGAGGCCAGGCCACTTAGCTTTACAAACTGCGAAATTGCTGCCTGATAATTCCCGCTTTTAAATTCAATTTCTGAAAGCCGACCTATTACCCTTGTGAGTTGTGCGAAAGATTGATCTTCCGACAATTCGTAATAAATCGGTTTGGCCTCATCAAATTTTTTGATCCGATAGTAAGATTCTGCCAGGTAATACATGGCCTCAGAATTCCGTCCACTTTCAGGATAGTTACTTAAATAGTTGGTTAAGCTTGCGATAGCTTTTATATAATCCTGATTGAAGTGTAAGCTTTTGGCCGTTTCAAATTCAATACTCTCAACTCCTTTTGCATCCGGATTGCTGGTTTTAAACTGTGTAAAGTACTGATCAAATTCATTTGATCTGCCTGCGAGATTCAATGACTCCTGTAGAGGAAGAATGATGTCTTTTGCAATCGGATGTGTTGGGTAGTGATCGATAACAAAAGCATAATCATCAGCTGTTTTATCATATTGCTTCAGGTTGTAATACGAAGCTGCCCGTCTGATGTGTGCATAAGGCAAAAAAGGTGATGACTTTACACTGGCAATCAAGCGTGAATATCCTCGTATCGCTTCTTCATAGTTGCCCTGTTCAAAGTCCATCTGACCCCGTTGAAACATCGCTTCATCAATAACTCTTGACTGTGGAAAATTTCGGATAATCTGGTCAAGTTCGCTAATTGCTTCCATGTACCTACGCTCTATTCCGTAAATAACACTTGCCTGCAAACGCGCATAATCTTCATCGGAGGTTTTGAACTGAACAGCTTTACGATAATTTGTCAGTGCATCCGGGTAAGCCTTGGTTACATAGTAGCAATCCGCCAGCCGCAATGTACCGTCCGAAATGTTTGGGTTACTTCGGGGAGCTTTATTTACAAACTCTTTGAAATTAAATAAAGCCCGATCATATTGTTTTAAATTAAAATAAGCGTATCCCAGTCCGTACCTTGTTTTTGAAATAATTTCCAGATCGGTAAAGTTTGGAAGACCTATAATACGTTGGTAGTAGTTGATAGCCTGATCATATTTGCTTCCCATGGAATAGGACTCACCCGCCCAAAAACTTGCCTCTGCCGTATAATTTTGATTAACCGGGTAGGAAAGTGATTTATCAAAAAGTTTGACTGCCTCTGCATAATTTTTCCTGATTAAAAAAGTTCTGTACCCTTTAACAAAGTAGCTTTCTGATAAGCCCTGTCTATCGGTGAGTTTATCTTAGTCATCGCTTCAATGTATTCGATTGCCTTGTTGTAATTGTTTGCATTGACATAGGCTTGCGAAAGTAGTTCCCGAACTTCGGTAACGTAGTTGCTGGTTGGATATACAATCAAAAACTGTTCGAATTCTTTATGGATTGATCTGACAATCCAAGATCATATGAAATTTTGGCAAACTGGAAAATGCTTTCTTCAACGAGTCCGGGGTTTGACTTGAAACTCCTCACCAGGTCAAAGGCAGTCAAAGCCAGAAGCTTTTGATTTTGTTGAAGATAAAGAATGCCGATGTAATAGGATGCATAGTATTTTATGCTATCATTTGTTGTGGCTGCACTTTTAAAATAATCAAGTGCATCTTCATTTAATTTGGTCTGAAATGCGGCATAGCCCGCCCGAAACAATACTCCTTTGTCAGCATATCGCTCCCGCCCTTCGAGATATTCCTTGTACCCCTTCAACGCAGTCGAGTAATCGGCCTTCTTATAGTACGCTTCAGCTTTTAACAAAACCAGTTCCTCTTTATTATTGACGTCATCCAAATTGGTTAGTCCATCTATATAAGCTAAGAGCGTATTAAAATCTTTCTTCTTGTAGTGCACATTGGCTATCATAACCGGAACAATCAATTCGTAGGAAGGCGATTGTCCTGCTCTTTTAAAATCAATTAATGCGTTTTCATAGTCGTCATTTCCAAATTCAATGAAACCGGCATAGTAGCTGGATGCAGGACCGTATTGCCCGCCTGTAACTTTGTAATAATTGAATTGCTCCAGGGCCTCCTTAAGTTTCTTTTGATTAAACAAACTGTAACCCCAATGAAATCGTCCTTCTATTTGCTGCTCATTGCTGAGTGATCTAAAATCAACTTTACTGTAATACTGGCTAGCTCGTGAGTAGTTCTTTTCCTGATAATAAAAATTTGCCAGATCAGAATAGGCGATTACTGATTTTGGATGATGAGGACTTTGTTCAATAAAATCATCCATTAATTTTTCCCCATCAAGATGAAAAAGCATAAGGGCACATACTGCTTTATAATATTCAGCGCTTCCTCTTTTAGAGTCATAGGAACTATACGACTCTAAGAATTCTTCAAAAGATCTTCGGGCAGCTCCATACTCTTTCTGCGCCATTAATTTCTCACCCTGCACAAATAAACGTTCACTTCGATCAGGGTAAATAGAATTTTGCGCATAGAGAATGTGTGTTGTGATAACACATACAAGTAGCATCAGTACTTTACGCATCAAAAGATTTTTTCTAATAACTGAAAAAGTCTAAAAAATTGCCGTACAAAGTTTAAAAAATAGATAATGCAAAAACTTAAAGCATCATTTGCATTGTCTCAAAGCTAAGGATATTACGGTATTATAATACCCTGAATTCAAATAAAAGTTGGAATTAATAAAAAATTATTTTCGGAGACTTAGATCATGACCTGAGTGACAAGTTCTTTCAAAACTTGTCCTTCATCAGCTGAACCTGCATTCACACCTTTTAATTTCAAGTCAGCATTTTTGATTAATGAAATACTAGAGATGATTTTATCAGTAGAATAGTTTCGTAAAGCCCGACTATAATCTTTTGCCATAAACGGACTGATTTTCAATTCACTAACCAGTCCTCGTTCAGAGGTATCATTGGCCATTGAGGCACCTAACAATTTGCTGAAAAATGAAAAAAGATAAGCAACAGCAGGTATTAATGGATTCTTTCGCGTATTGGCTTCGAAGTAGTTTACAATTTTAGCTGCAGTGACGGGGTCTCGGTTAACGATGGCCTTTTGCAATTCAAAGATGTTGTATTCCCGGCTTATCCCCACATGACTCATAACGATCATTTCGTCAATCTTGGTGCCCTTTTCTTTACCGGAAACCAACTTATCAATCTCATTGGCAAGCCGGCTCAAATTCGTGCCAACATACTCACACAGAATATTCACTCCACCCTCAGTAATTATAAACCCAGCGGACTTCACATATTCACGTACAAAATCCGGCAACTGATTATCATACATTTTTTTGAAAGAAACCGATACGGCAAGTTTTCCTGCTTTTTTACCTAGTTCTTTTCGTTTGTCAAGTGATTTATGCATGAAGCAAAGTACCAATACAGTACTTGGCACTACATTCTCTAAATAGTTGAGGAATAATTTCGAGCCGGATTCCTTCTGCAGGTCTGGCATATCCTGTGCCTCTCTTACAATGATCACCTGTTTTTCGGCCATCATGGGATACCTTCGAGCATGGGTTAACATAGTATGCGTCAGCGTATCACGTCCATACAATATCATCTGATTGAAACTCCTTTCACTATCGGTTAAAACATTTTGCTCTATATAGCTGGAAATCAGATCTATATAGTATGTTTCTTCACCCTGCAGTATATATACGGGTTCCCACTTTCTGGCCTTCAGATCCGCTAAAATTTTCTTTGCCGAAGAATCCATCAGATGCTTTATCGAGGTTTTTTATTCAATGAGAACGCAGTATAAATACCTACTGCAAAACCTGCAAGGTGAGATTCCCAGGAAATTCGATTATCGTTAGGTAATATTCCATAGAAAATACCACCATACGCGAATACAACAACCACTGCTATGGCCAGAGAAATGAAGTCCTTTCGCAAAAGTCCGTTAAAAATAAGAAAGGAAGAAAGCCCATAAACTAACCCGCTTGCACCAATATGATATGACTGCCTTGGGCTAAACAACCATACCAGAACATTAGAGAGAAAATAACAATTAAAAAAAACTCTTCTCCCGATCGATTCATAGAAGAAAAAAAGCAAAGCACCAAGAAATAGAATTGGGATACTATTTGAAATGAGGTGACTCAGGCTTCCATGAACTATCGGAGCTGTTAGTATCCCGAGCAGTCCTTCTATAGATCGCGGCTTAATGCCCAAAAAGGCAAGATTAATGTGATAGAAAAATTCAAGGCTGAATGCCAGCCACATAAGAAAAAGAAGGCGAAAAGGAATTGATGAACTCCCAAAAAATGAAATCTCACTTCTGGGCATTCCTAGTTTTTACCGGGCTCGTTGATCATGGGTAAATCAACATAATACTCCTCTTCATCACCAACTGATTTGATACCCAGAACTCCTCCGGAAGATTCAGCGATTAACTGCGCAATCTCTTTTAAGCTATGAAACAAATCAGTTGCAAATGAGTGATTAATCTTTTTCCAAATCAAATTAAGCTGAGACAGTTCGTTAATCACCATTTCATTTCTCTTTTTTGCTGCATGGGGATAGCCCTGAATCAGAATTTTAATTTTATCTTCAAAATCAAGTGAAACTTCTTTGTAAAATGCTCTTAAAGAAGGTCGTGCCTTTGAAACTTTTTTATTAGCTATTACTATTGCTTTGTTGATTTCCTTCCTATCAATTTCGTCATCCGCACCAGCAATTAAAATACAGGTCAGGAAAGGAGCACGCAAAATAAGCTCCTGCTCTTCAGATGATAATCCAGATAGTTCTTTAATCATACCCTTTATTTTTCGATGTTAATTCCTGTTCATGATAACAAGACGTTTTCGATACGACTTACCATCTGTACCGGAAAAGATTATAACATAAACGCCATTAGCCAGATTTTGAACATCCACGACAATTTCATTCCCTGAATCACGGAAATCTCCCTCCCTTACTATCTTACCATTTTGATCGGCTAATTTCCACTGAGTTCCTGCCAACGATTCGGGTGCTACCAGATTAAACACACCATTTACCGGATTTGGATAGATCAAGATATCATCAATAATGGCACTAATGGGTTCATCTTCTATTCCTACAACTACAGATCCTGTTTTTCTAGGTGCAGGTATTACAACACTTTGGTAAATCTCCTTGGTGTTCTTATTAAGAATAAATCCGACAAGTCGTAGCTGAGCTGGGTCACTTATTGGAACATTAATTTCCACATTGCTTCGTGTGCGGGTTGAAGGGGGCAGGCCGGGTGTCCAGGATTGGGTAATGGTTTCTCCATCCGGTCCAAACAATTGCTTACGGACTACGTTGTTGGCTGTACCAACCACATTTTCAATCAATGCCACGTGAGCGACAATCGGATCAGTTAATGTTATGTTCGACTGAATGTGCAAGTTTACAGTGATTGTGTTGGACACGTTGGTTGCAGTCGTATCCAGCGTTAACTCAAACTGTGGGTCAACCAACGCTCTTCTATCCACTTCAACCCGGGTAATTTCAGAATAAATTCCGGTCAGCGCTGGATATGGATTTGCAGGTCGGAGCAACCCGTCCATTAAAGTAGTAGGTGGTTGTGATATCCCGTAAAACAATGCACGTGAGGCGGGATCAGCAGGATTACTTTGATTAATTGCGTCAGGTGATGGATACGCTATATGGTATCGGATGTCACTAAAATCTGAAGTACTTCTAAATGCAATCTGATCGGCATAAAGATTATCCAGATAAGTATCTCCTGTAATTAATGGAGTGAGTGGTGGACTTTGGCTTGTAAAATGCTCAACTAATACATTCCTCCTTTTTTCTCCCACAAAGAAATTATCAAAAGCAAACCCGTCAAAGGTGCGAAGTGGATCATTGGAGCCATTGCTGGCAAACGCAATTCGCAACCTAACCTGTGACCGGTTGGCAACAGGAATCATGTCTAAATGGAATCGTCCGTTTTTCCAACTACCAAGTTTCTTTGTCCATCCGAATTGACCAATCAATTGTGAGCCCGGATTTGAAGCAATAGGATTTCCATTAAACCATTCAATACCTTCATTGCGATCGGGTTGGAATTCCGGAGGCCCAACTATTCTCCAACTTATGCCGCCATCAACGGAATATTGTAACACCGCTCCATCAAGGTTATCTTCTGCGTCACTCCAGTAATCCAATGTCACCATTGGTCTGTTTAATTGAGTAAGATCAAAACAAGGACCATTGACAACAGATTGCTCATTGTTATAGTACGAATTGGTGTTACGACCTGTCCACCATGCATTTGTTCCACTTGCCGCTGAGTTAATAGTAACCCCTGTTGGTGGTCCCCAAATCCAGGAGGTATCTCCTAATGCATCTTCTATCCAGCCACCATTATCTGCTTCGAAGTCCTGTAGGTAAGATGTACTTGCCGATGGTGTTACGGTTGTAACACTTGGTAATATGGATATCCTCAGAATTTTTGAATTCGTACATCCTAAATCCGTTGTGACCGTTAATCTTACATCATACGAACCGATTGAGACATACGTATGCTCAGGATCGTTAAATGTCCCAAATGTTCTTCCTGAATGGGTACCACCGGGAATAGTTCCTATACCAGGACCTAAAATATCCAGATCGTCAAAATCCCAGGTGTACGAGGTTACCACACTAGGTCCCAGATTAGTTACACTGGAAACAAATTTTGTATTATCGAAATTACAAATGTCAGACCACGCAAAATCAACTTGAGGAGGAGCTCCAACACTTATGGGCAAGGTTGCATTACTTGAACATCCCAATGAAGTTGTTGCTCTTAGAGTAACTGTATAATTTCCACCGCTTGTATAATTGTGACTTGGGTCTTCCGCTATGCTGGAGCTTGGACCATCTCCAAAATTCCACAACCATCCATTTATTGTTGAGGGAAATGGGCTGGCTGGAAGGCTTGAATTATCATTAAATACAATTGAGCTGTCAATACAAGTATTCAAAACACTTATTCCTGCAACAGGACTTGCAAATATTTTTACGTCTCTGATTTTTGTAGTTACCGCATTAAATGCATTCTTATAAGTGTATAGTACCCGATAAGTATCAGATACCAATCCATCAGTTTGCATATAATAATCTACGCCATCAAACGTAATAGATGCAACAGGCCCACCTGCATACGCTGGAATACTTGTGAATGCTGTCTCCGGAGGCAATCCGGTTGATGCAACAGGATTACCAACCAGTTTAATCAGGCCAACATTGCTACAAACTTCAAACTGACCAAAGGCATTGATTGGAACAAACGGGAAAGGAGGAGGACCAGTTTGAAACTGCATGGTAAAATCAACATTAGTTACAGGATTAACTATTACTTCCTGAGTATTTGAATTCACGCAGCCATTAATATCGGTATAAGTATAGGTTATGAAGTTTGATCCTAAATCGACAGCACTTGGATCAAACAAAGCTTTATCCACTGGAGCTGGTACGGTACTTCCAATATTAGAAGTTACAGGAACGATGGTAAAAATTCCACCAACCTGATTTCCTGTTAATGTAATCGGTGTATTGTTTTCTGCCATTTGTGGCGGTGCCCCAGCCGGCAAACCTGAGAATGTCACAATGGGCTGAGGATTGATCGTAAGAACCATTTGATCAACAAGGTTTGGACAGGCTCCAGTACCTAAAGCCATTAGGCTTAACGTTACGTTTAATGGTGATGTTACAGCTAGTTCGCCTGCGCTCAATGTGTATATAGGATTAGCAATTGATGAATTGCTGAACGTTCCAGTACCACCGCTCCATAACAAACCTCCAGGGGCAAAAGCAGAGGTCCCCAATAGAGCCTTAGATCCATCAACTACACAAACCGATTGATCAATACCCGCAGAGAAAATAGCTTTAGGATTTACGGTTACGTTTATTGTAAATGGATTTCCAAAACATCCACTTACCTGTCCTGAAGGTGTCACAGTATACACAACAATCTGATCAACTGTCGTAGTATTTGTCAGAACATCGTCAATGATTGGGCCAGTTTTAGCAAAAGTACTCTCACCTGTGACATTGGGGTTAGCAGCAGCTATCCATGAAAAATTTGAAGCTAAATTGTTCCCAAACGTGATGATATTGTTTTGTAAGTTATATCCAACCGTGGATTCACTACAAATATCTGGTGCGTTTGTACTAAACCCGACCGGCTCTGGTTGAATCGTAATTGTTATATCAAAATTGCTTCCAACACAACCATTTGTACCAGTTGGTGTTACAGTATAAGTAACATTCTGATCAGTATTGGTTAAATTAGTTATAACATCAGTTATGACCGGACCTATCTGAGGTGTAACACTTTCGCCTGTAACGCTCGGGTTAACGTTATCTGTTGCGACCCAGCTAAATGTGCTTCCTAAGTTATTGCCAAGAGTGGCAACATTCAGAAGTAAGTTGTATCCAATCATTACATCACTGCAAACTACTTTTGAGTCATCTAAACCAACAGGCTCTGGTCGTATAGGAACAACCATTAAAAATGAATTCCCCGTGCAGCCACTTCCTGTAGGAATAATCGTATATGTTGCATTTAATGCAGCTCCTGTAGTGTTGATTAGTGTTTCTGCTACATTATTTATACCGGAACCCACTCCACCAGTCAAGCCTGCATCATACGCTGCATTCCATGTAAATGAACTGACAATGCCATTTGTAATATTACCTTGAGGATCAAAATTAAATGGAACATTACTACAAACCGAAGTCTGAGTTGAATTTGAACCAAATGGTTCTGGTGTTATTGGAATGGTCACTGTAAAAACATCACCATTACAAATTCCACTTAGTGGTGTAATCGTGTATACAATATTTATTGTAGCACCTGTTGTATTTGTCCATATGTCGTCAGCCAACTCATTGGCCAGTTTGCCTGATCCAGCGCTTACAGTACCCCCGCTTTGAATTAATCCATTACTATTTGTACTTATGGTAAACGTTGAAGCGCCAGCAACTACCAAATTATACATGGTTGCAACATCGCTACAAACTGGTCCAGCAATAATTGGACCCACCGTCACAGGTTCGGGGTCAACATTTACCGTCACTAAAAACGGCTGACCTAAACATCCCGCACTACTTACTGGAATGATTGTATAGATTACACTTACCTGACTGCCTGTTTGATTTCTCCATTCATCATCAATTAATTCAATTGCAAATTTTCCAGGTCCTGAAGAAACTGTACCGGCACTTTGTGTCAAACCATTTGGATTAATAACTATATTGAAAGTGGCTGCACTTACACTGGTTCCATTTGTATTCAGAGTAAAACCTGAACCTAATGCTGTGTCGCTACATCTTGCTGCTGTAATTGGAACTCCCACAGGTTCTGGCTGAACAGTAACAGTAACTGTAAACGTATTGCCAGTACAACCACCGCTGATTGGCGTAACAGTATAAACTACGACTTGGTCGGTATTGGTTGTGTTTATTAAATTATCATTAATAAATGCTGTGTTCTGTGCTACTAAACTCTCTCCGCTAACATTGGTATTGTCTACTAATGCCAACCAACTAAATGTACTCGCTAATCCATTGTTAGCGGTTATGTTGGCCTGTAAATCATAATTCAACGTGCCACTTCCACTGCAAAGGCTTGCCGTTGCGTTGCTGCCTAACGGCTCCGGGGTAATTGGGACTGTTACCGTAAAAGTATTTCCTACACAAAATCCAGGGGCCGGCCCAGTTGGGATAATAGTATAAATAGCGTTTAGTGTTCCACTCGTAATGTTTGTTAAAGTCTCCGCAATATTATTTGTACCTGCTCCAGCCCCACCTGTTAAGCCAGCCCCATAACTTGCTGTCCATGTGAATGTACTGACTATGCTATTTCCAGCATTAACATTGTTCTGAGAATTAAAACTAAACCCTACATCACTGCAAACATTCGCTTCAACGCTATTAACACCTACTGGTTTTTCATAATACGTTACCACAATGTCGTCAGTGCTCAAGCAGCTTCCGTTCATTTCGGTCAGACGGAAGGTGTACGTTCCGTAATTAACAGATGTCGCTATAGGATTAAATAAATTTACATTACTAAAAATTATATCAGCTGGATTGCCCGTTACAACACTCCAACTCACTGTACTTCCTGGTAAACTCTGGATACCCAGTAATTGGATATCTAAATCACATTCTTCCGCGGTCGCGGCTCCGGCATCGGCTGTCGGTCCATCCGTTACCGTCAACGCTTGTGTGTCTACGGCTGATGCACAACTGCCATTGCCACTCACCGTCATCGTTAAGATTACTACATTACCCCCAT